>NZ_JBHXRK010000032.1:0-77847 GCF_042716875.1 Streptomyces sp. NPDC058646
GAACACGCCCAACACCCCCAACACCCCGGGGTGATCACACCCCCCACCTGACAGCGCCGCGCAGTGCTCCACTGCGCGGCGCTGTCACGTCACGTCACGTGCCGCGGCCCGGCCCCGCGGAGGGCTCCGGGCCGCGGGGCCCCCTGACGACCACGGGCTACGCGCGGCTCAGGCCTCCGCCCACCTGCGCAACAGGGCCTCCCGCGCGCTCTGCTTCGGCGTGCCCTCCGCGCCGTGCTCGCGCCCCCACGCCTCCAGGACCCGAGGGTCCGCCGTTCCGGCGGCGAAACGGGTGAGCAGCTCCTGCGAGAGAGCTGCCTCGTCGGCGCCGTACCCGCCGGACGCCGCCGAGTGCACCGTCACCCGCTCCGGCCCGGCCTCCGTCGTCAGCCGCAGTGTCATCTCCGGTGGACCCTCGCCGAGGAAGGCGCCGACCGCGGCCGAGACCAGCGATCCGAGCATTTTCGATGCGCGGCCCGACGAGCTTCCCGTGGGCACGTCCTCGACCACCGCGGAACGGAGTCCTTCCCAGGTCCACCTCCGGGACCCGTCCGGATCCGCGGCCTCCAGGCCGTCGGCGGTCAGCCGGACGGACCTTCCGTCGGCGGTCGGCGGCGACCCCACGTACACCGCGTCCGGGGTGACCCAGAACAGTCCGACCATCGCCACAGCCACTCCCACGTCCGACTCCGGTGCGGGACTGCGCGCCCCGCCCGCTACCCGTACCGTCCGACCGGAACGGAAGGCCGCAGACACGCCGAGGGGTGGTGCCGGGGCCCCCTCCGCGATGCCTGCTGCGCGGCACCCCTGAGCGCGCGGACCGCCAGGGCGCAGTGCTCGTGGCACGGTCGGCGGCGTGTGTCGGGGTGCGGCCCCCGTCGCGGCCCTGATGGCCAGGGCCGCACCCCGTACACCGAACGTACCCCGTCTGGGGGCCCGCGTGCGTTCCCTTATCCGGGCGGCGGAACATTTCGTACGGGGTGGGAGGCCTGTGCCGGCGGGTGCAGGGGCATGGTTGCCGACCGCGTTCGCCGCTCCGTCGGCCGGGGAGGTCACCACGGCAACGGCGCAGCAGGCCGCCTTCGGTGCCGGCCCGCCGGACCAGCACTTCATCTGTTGTCACGTCAGCGGGGACCGCCGTGCGACGGGGCCCGTACCACTGCCGGACCCCCACCCGGAGCAGCGCGCAGCCGGGCGGGCCCACCCCGTGAGGACCGGCCCTCACGCCGGGCCCGGCAATGTCAGTGCCCTGCGCGAGGATCATGTCCATGAAGAACCTTTCCGCCGATGAGGCGCTGTCCGTCGTACCCACCCGCGACGCCTACGAGGCCGCTCTCGCCCGTCTGCGGGAGGCGTCCCGTGCGTACTACGGAGACGGCGACAGCCTGCTCGACGACGCCGCGTACGACGAGCTCCGGCTCGCCGTGCTGGCCTGGGAGGGGGCCCACCCCGACGCGGTCGCCCCGGATTCCCCGACCGGCCTGGTAGGCGACGGCGCGGCCCCGGTGGGAGACGTCGCGCACACGACGCGGCTGCTCAGCCTGGACAACGTGTTCGATCCCGCCGGCCTGATGAGTTGGGGCGCGTCTCTCCAGCGCCGCCTGGGCCGGGCTCCGGCCGGCGGGTTCACCGTCGAGCCGAAGATGGACGGCGCCGCCGTAGCCGCCCGCTACCGTGCCGGGCGGCTGGAGCAGATCATCACCCGCGGCGACGGCAGCCACGGCGAGGACGTCAGCCACGTCATCGGCACCGTCGAAGGGCTGCCCGAGCGGCTGCCGGTACCGGCCACCTTCGAGGTGCGCGGCGAGGTCCTGTTCACCCAGCAGCAGTTCGAGACCGCGAACGAGGTGCGCACCGCGCACGGCGCGCAGGTGTTCGCCAACCCGCGCAACGGCACGGCGGGCACCCTCCGCGCGAAGGACCGCCCGTACCGGCTCAGCATGACGTTCTGGGCCTACGGTGCCGTCGAGCTCGACGGGGTGGCCTTCCTGCCCCCCGGCGCGACGCACGCCCAGGCCCTGGCCGCCGTCGCCGAGGCGGGGGTACGGACCACGGCGGACACGCCCGCCGGTCTGCACGTGGCCGCCACCCTGGCCGAGGCGCAGCAGAAGGTGGACGAGATCGCGGCGCTGCGCCCGGGGCTGCCGTTCGGCATCGACGGCGTGGTGATCAAGGCGAACGACCCGGCGGAGCAGGCCGCGGTCGGGTTCGGCAGCAGGTTCCCGTACTGGGCGGTCGCGTTCAAGCTTCCGGCCGTGGAGCGGCACACCGTGCTGGAGGCCGTGGTCTGGGAGGTGGGCCGTACGGGCGTCCTCGCCCCGACCGCCCTCCTCACTCCGGTGGAGATCGACGGAACCGTCGTCACCCGTGCCACCCTCCACAACCCGGCGGACATCCGCAGACGCGACCTCCACCTCGGGGACACCGTGACGGTCTACAAGGCCGGCGACATCATCCCCCGTGTCCAGGCCGCCGTGGTCGACCGCCGTCCGGAGGGCGCCCAGGAGATACCGCTGCCCACGGCCTGCCCCCACTGCGGCGGAGAGATCGACAAGTCCCAGGAACGGTGGCGCTGCGCGAAGGGAAGCGCCTGTGCGCTGCCCGCACTGATCGAGTACGCCGCCGGACGCGACATGCTCGACATCGACGGACTGGGCAGGACCTACGTCAAGGCCCTGATCGAGGCCGGAGACGTCACCGACGTCGCCGACCTGTTCACCCTCACCGAGGACCAGCTCACCGCCGCGTCCGGGAGCAGCAAGCGCGGAGCCAAGCTGGCCGAGCAGATCGAGGCCGCCAGGTCCCGACCCCTCAGCCGCGTCTTCTGCGCCCTGGGTGTGCTCGGCACGGGACGCAGCATGTCCCGCCGGATCGCCGCGCACTTCGGGACGATGGACGCCGTCCGGCGGGCCGACGCGGCAGGTCTGCAGGAAGTCGCGGGCATCGGAGGGGAGAAGGCGCCGGTCATCGTCGAGCAGATCGCCTCCCTGGCCGCGGTCATCGACAAACTGGTCGCCGCCGGAGTCAACATGACCGAGCCCCAGGAGCCGGAGGCGGTCGGTGGGGGCCCGCTGGCGGGCACGACCGTCGTCGTCACCGGGAAGATGAGCGGGCCGCTGGCCAGTTGGGGACGCTCGGAGATGAACGCCCTGATCGAGCGGGCCGGCGGCCGTGCGGGGAGCAGCGTCAACTCGAAGACCACCTACCTGGTCTGCGCACCCTCCCCGAGCGGCAAGCCGAGCTCCAAGGCCGTCAAGGCCGCGGAGCTGGGGGTCACCGTCCTCGTCCCGGAGGCCTTCGCCGAACTGGTCGCCGACCACCTGAACTGACCCCACGGCCCGCAGCCGGTGGGGCGGCACCCGCCCCACCGGCACAGGCGGTCAGCGGAACTCGTGCACCGGCCGGGTACCCGGCGCCGGGGCTTCCTCCCTGCTCCGATAGGGTGCGCGGCATGATCCGCTCGGTTTCCGGGCCTCCCCGGCGGAGGCAACTCACGGGCTTCCTCGTGCTGCTGCTCCTCGGTGCGGTGTGCTGGTACGGGCTTCAGCCGGTCCCCCTTCCCGACTGCGTGGTCTACCACGGCGCATACGTCCCGGACGGACCGAACGGCCCGTCCGGGGCGGAACGAGTCGAACAGGTCCTGCGGGAAGTGCCCGACGCCCCCGCATGCCGGCCCAAGCCCCGCTGGGAGACCTGGGGCTTCTCCATCTGAGGAGCCTCCGGCTTCCTGGGCCGGCTCCGGCCCCCACGTGGTCGGCGGTGGTACCTGGCCATGAGCGGCCCCCTTCGATGGTTCGACCGGACGTCGCCCCAGGCCCCGGAGGCGTTCCACTCCAGCGTTGGAGCGTCTGCCCCGCGGTGCCACCTGGTACCGGACGGGCCGAGCCGTGCGGTGGAGCCGCCTGCGGAGGCCAAGGTGCTGAGTCGCCCGGGCGCGACTAGCCTGTGTGGGTGAGAGCTGCCACTGCGGGGCAGGCCTGCGTGGCCGACCCTCCCGCTAGGACGGGAACCGACGCTCTGCTGTGATTCCGCCTCGGGGATCCGCGTGGCCATGTGCCGCGTTCGCGGGTGAGAACGCGTCGGACCGCAATCGGTGGCAATACGCAACCTATCCGCGCTGCACGTCGTGCGGCTGCGGCCACGCTCGGGTCGCGAAGGCTGCCCGGGAAGTGGAGGAAAGGGCAATCCTCATGCGAGCACAGAGAGTCAAGCGTCTCTTCGTGGCGTCCGCCGCAGGTCTCCTGCTGGCCGGTGGCGCCGCCCTGGGCACCGCGGGCACGGCCTCGGCAGCAGCCCCGGCCCAGCCCGTCAGTTACGTCGCCGGCGGTGGTTGCGGTGACCGTGACGGTCACGGCGGCGGCCGCTACCACCACAGTGGCTGGGACAAGGACGACGACGACAAGGGATACGGCGGCCACAGGCACGGCCATGGCCATGGCCACGGTCATGGTGGCAACGGTCACGGCGGTCACGGCGGCTACGGCGGCTACGGCGGCCACGGCGGCCACGGCGGTCACTGACCCGGCCTGTTGACGTCCGTGATGCGTGGTTCCTCCCCTCGGAGGGCCGCGCATCGCGGCGCGTCCGGGGGCGCCGCGACGGCGCCGGACGCGCCGTGCCCACGGTGTCCGATCCCGATCCCGTACTCCCTCAGCCGTCGGACCCGCCCGCCGCGCCGAGCCACGCGCCGATGGCCGGCAGGGCCTGCGGCCCGCTGTCCTGCTCCACCGAACCGACGAGGTCGGCGATGGAGACACCGCGCAGCGACGCCCGCCAGGCATCGTCGGCGGCGGACATCACGCGGGCGATCCCGCACGGTTGCGTGCAGTCCTGGGGCGGTGTGCCGAGCGGTCCCCGCTGGCGGATCTCGGTGCACACGAAGGCCGGGCTCGCGCCGTCGACCGCCAGTACGACATCCAGGACCGAGATCGCGCCGGCAGCCCTGGTCAGAACGTATCCGCCGGTCTTGCCCTGCACGGACTCCACCAACCCCGCCCGGGACAGGGCCTGCATCTGCTTGGCCAGATAGCTGGGCGAGACGTCGTGCAGCTGCGCCAACCGGGCAGCCGGAACCGGCTCGGTCGCCGTGGTCAGCACCACACAGCAGTGCAGCGCCCACTCCACGCCACCAGACAGCTTCATGTCGCCCTCCCGGTTTGACTCGGACACACACTATCCGAGTAGTATCTCGGATATCAGATGTCCGAGTTTGCGATCGCAGTGCACTCGGTTCGCGAAAGGGTTGGATCATGAAGATCACGGTCATCGGAAGCACTGGATTGATCGGTTCCCAGCTCGTGGTCAGGCTCCTCGAAGCGGGACACGAGGTGGTCCCCGCATCCCTGACGACCGGAGTGGACCTGCTCACCGGCGAGGGGCTCGACCAGGCACTCCAAGGTGCCGACACCGTCGTCAACGTGACGAACTCCCCGACGTTCGACGAAGCCTCATCGGACTTCTTCCGAACCACCGTGGGGAACCTGCTGGCCGCGGGCGAGCGCGCGGGCGTCGGCCATCAGGTCATCCTCTCCATCGTCGGCGTCGACCAGGTGCCGGACCTGGACTACTACCGCGCGAAGACGCTCCAGGAAGAGCTGCTGAAGCAGGGACCCACCGCTTACTCGATCGTGCGCGCCACGCAGTTCTTCGAGTTCATGGACGCGGTCATGTCCTGGAGCTCCGACGAGGACACCGTCCGGCTGCCCTCCACGCCCGTCCAGCCCATCGCGGCGACCGATGTCGTCACCGCCCTCGCGGACGTCGCCACCGCACCGCCGCTGAACGGCACGGTCGGCGTCGCCGGACCCGACGTCTTCTCCCTCGACGACCTCGGCCGCCTCACCCTGTGGGCACGGGACGACGACCGCCCCGTCGTCACCGACGAGCAGGCGGGTCTGTTCGCCGCCGTCGAGGGCGACGCACTCCTCGCGGGGCCCGGGGCGCGCCTGGCCGCCACCCACTACAAGGAGTGGCTCAGCACCTCCCGCTGACCGGAGCGGTCCCCACCGTCCGGACCCCGGCGTCCAACGGCACCCCCTCAGCTCCGGTCCGGGCGCAGTTCGATCCGGTCCGGGGCCAGGTCGACCGCCACACGGTGTTCCATGCCCAGGGCCTCCAGGAACTTCGGGGGGAGCTGGACGCGCCCGGAGCGGTCCAGGACGACGTACTCGCGCTCGCTGATCGATTCCTCGCCGTGCTCGTCAGTGACCAGGCGGCGCAGGACCTCGCTGCTGGTGCGGCCGTCACGTATCGCCACCGTGCGGCGGACCTCGCCCGCCACCATCGGGTCGTGCGTCACGACGACCACGGTCACGCCGAGCTCCTTGTTCACCGTGCGGAAGGCCTCGAAGACCACCGCGGCAGTCTCCGAGTCCAGTTCGCCCGTCGGTTCGTCGGCCAGCAGCACCCTGGGGTCGTTCGCCATCGCCACGGCGATCGCGACGCGCTGCTGCTGGCCGCCGGACAGTTCCGCCGGGCGCCGGTGGGCCAGCTCACCGATGCCGAGGGCGTCCAGGATCTCAGCGACCCGCGCGGACCGGCGTGCGTTCGCGCCGCGCCGGGACCCGCCGCCCCCCTTCAACTGCATCGGCAGCGCCACGTTCTGGGCGGCCGTCAGGAACGGCAGCAGGTTGCGCGCCGTCTGCTGGAAGACGAAACCGACCGCCTCGCGCCGGTAGCGCAGCCGGTCCCGCGCCGACAGGTCCAGCAGGTCGTAGCCGGCGACCGCGGCGCTGCCCGCCGTCGGGACGTCCAGGCCGGCCAGGATGTTCAGCAGGGTGGACTTGCCGCTGCCCGATGCCCCTACGAGAGCCACCAGGTCGCCCTGGGCCACCGTCAGCTCCAGCCCCTGGAGGGCCTGCACCTCGATGCCGTCCGCGCTGAAGATCCGGACCAGGCGGTCGCAGGCGATGGCGGTGTCCGCCGCCGGGGTGCGGGGCTCCGCGGCGGCCTTCGCCCGGCGGCGCAGCTCCTCGTACGTCGGCTGGTCGGTCTTCAACGCTGGTCTCCCGCTCTCAACTCGGTGGTGATCTGCCGTCGCCCGGATGTCGCCGCCTCGGCGAGTACGGCCGCGGCGACCAGGGCGGCCAGGCCCAGGGCCTGGGTCAGTACGGATCCCGCCGTGAGCCGCACACCGGTCGGCACGCTCGCGCCGACCAGCGTGGACAGGTCCATCGCCGGGCCCAGCAACGCCACTGCGGCCGCCGCGACCAGGGCGCCGCCCAGGGCGGCCGCCAGGGCCTGCGGCAGCGTCTCGGCGAGGATCAGCGCCACGCCCTGCCGGCGGCGCAGCCCCATGGTGCGCAGCCGGGCCAGCAGCGCCGCACGTTCGGGGACGGTGCGTACCAGCGTCAGCAGGACGGCCAGCAGTGCGAAGCCGGCCGCTGCGGCCACGGAGGCCCAGAAGAGGCGCTGGGCCGACCGCTGCAGCGGATCGGCGCCCAGCTCGGCGACGGCCTCGGCGCTGGTGTGCACGGGGTAGACCTCGTCGACCGGGTTCCCGGGGGAGGCCGGGCCCTGACCCGCGGCCGGAGCCGCGGCCGCCGACGCCGCTGGGAGCGCGGCCCGGACCAGTGCGCGCAGCCGGTCCGCGTCGGGGGCGCCGAGGCCGAACCAGCGGTTCGGGTGGTCGGTGCCGCCGACGAGGGCCGTCGCGGGGCCCGCCGGCAGGACGACGGTCGCGGCGTCCGGAGCAGGCCGGGCCGGGGTGCAGTCGATCACGCCGGCGATCCGTGTCCGCAGCTCTCCGCCGTTGCCGGGCCGCAGTACGAAGGTATCCGCCTCTGCCTGCCGTGCCAGGCCGGAGCTGAACAGCGCGGGCACCGGGGCGCCGGCGGAACCCCCGCCGCCCGCGGCCAGCAGGGCGGGGTCGAAGGAGCCGCAGCCGAGGGCACGGGACAGCTCCGCGTACGCGGCCGGCTCGGCGACGATCACGGTGACCTGGGTGGAGCCGCTGGTGGTGCCGACGAGGGAGGAGTCGTGGTCGATCCACAGCGGCACGGAGGTCCGTACCCCGGGCAGCTCGCCCGCGGCCCCGGCCAGCCCGTCCGGGAGCCGCGCGTACCCGTACGCGGAGATCGCCGCGTCGCCTCCGACCGTCAGTCGGGCCACCCCCAGCCGCGTCGAGTCCACCGACTCCAGGACGGCGGCCCCGAAGCCCCCGGTGGTGACGGCGACCAGCAGGGCGACCATCGGCAGGACGGAGGGGCCGCTCCGCCCGCGGGCCCGCGTCCCGGCCGCTCCCGGGCCGCGGGCGGCCCGGGCCAGTCCCAGGAAGCCGACCAGCCCGGAGCGGCGGCCGGCCAGCCGCGCGAGCCCCCCGGTGACCACCGGCAGGATCCGGGCCAGCACCAGCCCTCCGCACAGGGCGAGCAGCAGCGGAGCCGCGATGAGCAGCGGGTCCGGGTCGCTGCCGGCCGGGGCGGCCCCACGGCGGCGCACCTCCAGCACGGCGGCGGCCGTCGCGGTGAGGACCAGCAGTTCGGCCACGGGCCTGCGCCACCGCCCGGCCGGGCGCGGCGGGGACAGCAGGACGGCGGCCCGTACCGGGAAGGCCAGCAGCGTGAGCAGGGCGACGGCCGCCGCCGAGAACAGCGCGGGTGCGAGCCGGGGGGTGGGCAGCAGCAGTACGGCGAGCGCGGTGGCGGCCGCGGCCGCCGGGAGCACCGTGACGGCGCCCTCCCCGAGGAGCCGGCCGACGATACCGGCACGCGAGCCGCCCCGCGCCAGCAACAGCCGCAGTTCGGCGTCCCGGCGGTCGCCGGCGAGCGCGCCGGCCAGGCACAGGACGACGAAGGCGACCCCGCCGACCCCGGCGGGGCCGATCGCGGCGAGCGGTGCCGCGGCCTGTCTGCGGGCGTGGGCCTGCTCGAACAGCTCGGGCAGCCACGAGGTGGTCCGCAACCGCTCGCGCCGGGTGTCCCGGACGAGGGTGGCGGCGGTGGGCCCGGCCACGTAGGAGGCGATCTCCTTCGTCGTGGTGTCGAGCCGGTCGGCCCGCAGCCCCCCGACGTCCACCGGGAGCCGCCAGAAGTTCTCGGCGGTGCGGCCCCAGGTGTCGATCCGGCCGAGGTCCCCCGCTCCGACCAGGGCGTCGACGTCCCAGGAGAGGTTCTCGCCGTTGTAGTGCTCGCAGGCGCGGGCGAGGCACGGCAGGTCGACCCAGAAGTCATCGGTCTCGTCGGGGACCGCGTAGAGCCCGACGACCTCCACGGACGGCGTACCGCCGAACAGCGGCGCGCTCTTCAGGACGGATCCGAGGCGGGCGCCGAGGGTCTCGGCGGCGCGCTGCGAGAGGGCGACCTGCAGCGGCGGCATGTCCGCGCGGTCGCCCTGGGAGCCGGCTGCGGGCGTCCCGCCGGTGGGCGTGCCGTCCGGCCAGCGCCCCGCCACCAGTTCGACGTGCGCCTGCGCCTGACGGACGTGCAGCAGGGACATGCGGGGCGGGAAGCCGGACGGGCGGGACAGCTCCGGATTCAGCAGCGGCTGCCGCTTGGTGGTCCGCGTGCCGTGGACCACTTCCTCCGGGTCGACCCGGAAGCCGGCTCCGGTGCGGGCGAGCAGGCTGTCCAGGGTCCCGTCCAGGGACCGGGTGCTCTCCCCGGCGACCGCGGCCGGTGCGGCCACCAGCAGGCTGGTGCTGCTCGGCCCGCTCTGCTCCAGGAAGGACCTCAGCGCCTGGTCGGCGCCCCGGTCCTGGGCCCGCGGCAGTGCGGCGGCGAGCAGGACGGCGACGAACGCCAGTGCCGCGCCGAGCACGGTGCCCAGCGGCGCCGCCCGCAGCCGGGTCCTGACCCACGGCGCGGGCCGCGGCCCGGAGCGGGCGGCGGGGGCGGATCGCGGACCGCCCGCGGACGGCGGCGGGGTGGTCACATCTCCTCCACGGGGCGCAGTCGGGCGGCGATGTCGCGGCCCCGGGGACCGCTGAGTGCGGCCGACAGCAGGGGAACGGCGGCGATGGCGGCGGCCGTCAGCAGGGTCTGCCAGAACGGCATGTCCACCCGGACGGGCGGGAACGGCCGTCCGGCGGCGGGTGTCAGTACGACCAGGGGCGCCATCAGGTGGACGAGGGCGACACCCAGCCCGGTCCCGACCGCGGTTCCTACGGCGATCAGCACCCCGCCCTCGGCGGCGGACGCCAGGGCCAGCGACCGGCGCGGTGTGCCGAGCGCGAGCAGGACCGAGAACTCCCGACCGCGCACGCGCCGTTCGGCGGCGGTGGAGGTGGCGAAGCCGATGGCCGCGAGGACTGCGCACGCGGCGGCCAGGGCGGCCAGTGCGCTCTGCGGGCCGGCGCTCAACGGGTCGTCCAGCAGGCGCGCGACGACTTCCTCGCGCAGCTCGACGCGCTCGCTCCTGGTCCCTTCGCGCAGCGCGGCCGCGGCGCGGGCCGGCACCGGGTCGGTGGCCGAGACGGCGGGCAGCCACCATTCGGTGGGGGGCGGCGGCTGCTGACCCGCGGACTCCACCAGGAACCGGCCGAGTGTGCGCAGGTCGACGGCGAGCGCCGTCCGTCCGGCCACCGGGAGGGAGTCCACGGCGGCGGTGATCCGCACCGGGACGGTCGCGCCGTCCAGCGGGACGGGGACCGTCTCGCCCACGGAGGCCCCCAGGGCCCGCAGGTACGAGGTGGTGGCGACCGCCGGGACCGAGTCGGCGGTCGGCGCGGCGGGCGCCGGGAACAGTACGGACGTGACGCCCTTCTCGGTGCCGGCCCCGCCCCAGTAGCGCAGCCGGAGCACCTCCGGGGAACCGGCCGGGACCGAGGACAGTTCGGGGGCCCGCAGGGAGCGGGGACCCTGCGGGGGCGCGGGCTTCCAGCCGCCCGCGGGTCCGGGCGGGGCGGCGACGGCGCCGCCGTCCGCGCTGTCGGAGACGCCGATCCGGCGCACGGTCAGTTCGCTGCCGTCGCCCGCGGGGCTGCCGTCCCCGGCGTACGAGAGGCGTACCCCCGCCAGGGTCAGGGGGGCCGCGGCCGAACCGACCGGGGCGCCGGTCAGGGCGTCCAGGGAGAACGGGAGGGTGGCGTCACCACCGGCGGGCAGCGTGACCGACGAGGTTCCGTGGACCGCCCCGAAGCGGTCGCGCAGCAGCAGGCTCACGGCGGCCCAGTCCGTACCGGAGGACCGTACCGTCACGTCGAGGTCGATCCGGCGGGGTGAGCCGGGCAGGGCGCCACCGGGCACCTCCGCGGCGCCCGCCGCTCCCGCGGTGCCGGTGGCGGCGGAGCCCGTCGCCGGGTCCGGGCCCCCCGCGGCGAGCGGGACGAACAGTTCCCGCATCGGGTGGCCGCCGCGCAGGTCCGCCCACAGCGGCACCCGTTCGCCCGCCTTGACGGCATCCAGCGCGACGAGGTCGGCGAGGCCCCCGCCGGGCAGCTGCTGCTCCCGGCGGACCACCGGATTCAGGCGGTCCCCGCCGGGCAGTGCCCCGTAGCGTCCGCCCTGCCCCATCGGGGACATGCTGCTCCCGGATATCCGCAGGCCGCCCGCGGTCGCGAAGTCGGCCTGGTCCTGCTGGGAGGCGGACCAGGCGGCGTGCTGACCGAGGGCCAGGACCCCGCTGGCGACGGCGAGGACGAGCAGCAGTACCGGCCCGGTGGCCCGGCCGGGCCGGCGGGCGAGCTGCCAGCCGAACAGGGCGGGGCCCAGGTTCCGGCCGCGCGCCGCCAGCCGGCCCCCGGCCCGCGCCGCGAACGGCAGCAGCCGCAGGACCAGCAGCGTGCCCCCGCACAGGGCGAGGGCGGGGGCGGCGACCAGGACCGGGTCCACGCCGAGTCCCCCGCCGGAGGGGGCGGGGGACTCGGCGCTCCCGTACCGGGCCAGCTGCTGGTAGCCGAGGACGGCGAGGACCACCACGGCGAGGTCCGCGCCGGAGCGGGCGGCGCCCGTGACCAGGGCCTGTCTGCTGCCCACGCGGCGCAGTACGGCGGCCGAGGCGCCGCGCAGGACGGACGGCAGGGCGGTCAGCAGGACACAGGCCAGGGCGCTGCCGGCCGCGACCGGCCAGACCAGCCAGGTGTGCGGGATCTCCAGGTCGACCCGGGCGAGCGGTCCGAACCGGCCGAACACGTGCAGCAGGGGCGGTGTGAGCAGCGGTGCCAGGACGGCGGCGGGCAGGGCGAGCAGCAGCGACTCGGCCGCGCTCAGCGCGCCGAGGCGGAGGCGGGAGGCGCCGCGCGCGGTGAGCAGGACGCGTTCCGGCTCCTGGCGCACGGTCAGGATGTGGGAGACGAGGAGCAGCGCGGCGGCCGCGAGGAGGGCGAGCTGCAGCGCGCCCGCCAGCAGGGTGGACCGGGCCACGCGCATGCCGGAGTCCAGCTCGGCCAGGATGCGGGGCAGGTCGGTGGCGGCCCGGAGCGAGGTGGCGCGTTCGAGGGAGACCCGCGCGGGGTCCGTCGCGCTCCGGACGGCCGCTGCCTCGGACGTGCGGATCGTGCGCAGGTCCGGGGTCAGCAGCGTGCGGCGGTAGTTCTGCAGGAGGCCGCCCGTGGTGAAGGCGCTGTCGTCCACCAGGAGCGGGCCGTAGGTGGCGAAGGAGTCGGCCTGCACCTCCCGGCCGCCGAGCGGGTCGAGGCGCCAGTACCCGGCGTCCGGATCGACGGCCCGGTACACGCCGGTGACGAGCACGGTCAGCGGCGGCCCGCCGAACCGGTCGTCCAGCCGGACCGGCGCGGGCAGTGCGGACTCGGCCAGCCCGAGCCGTGCCAGCGCCGCGCGCGGTACGGCCACCGGCGTCGGCGCAGCGGGTGCGCCGCCCGCGGGGGCGGCGGAGACGGGCCCGGGCCAGGTACCGGCGAGCAGGTGCACGTGCTCCCGGCCGAGCGCGGCGAGCAGGGTCAGGTCGGCGTCGCGGCCCGAAGCGGCGGCGCCGGGAAGTCCGTACGAGCGGCTGTGGGCCACGCTCTCGGAGGCCACCGGCAGCCGCCCGAACACTTCGTCCGCGTAGGCCCGGGCGGCCTTGTCGTCGTCGGCGCGCGAGGAAGCGGGACGGCCGCTGGTGATCACGACGGTGGTACGCGGCTGCTCCGGGCCGGTCAGTGCCCGCCGGAGCCCCTCCTCGCCCACGCCTCGGGTGAACGCCGTCAGCGCGGTCAGAGCGGTCGCGGTGATGAGTACGGTGAGCAGCACGGCGACGGCGAGCGGCCATCGCCCGCGCAGCCGACGCACGACGAAGCCGAGCACGTGTTGAGTTCCTCCCCCGTCCGGACCCTGGGTACCGGATAGCGGACGATGCTGTCAGATTCGAGCCATGGAAGGAAGGGGCTTGCGTGGAAGGCGTTACGGATGCGCAAATGCGATCAGAAAGTTGCAGCAGCAGCATGTGAGGGCCACGGGGCGGGCGCCCCGCGCGGACGGTTCGACGGGGGAGTGCAGCGATGAGGGACCGACGGGAACGGGCAGCGGACGCGCCGGCGCGGCAGGGCGGCGGCACGCCGATCGTGGTGGTGGACGACGTGCGCCACAGCTTCGGCAGCGGCCCCCAGGCCGTCCACGCCCTGCGCGGCGTGTCCTTCGAGGTCCGCCGCGGCGAACTCACCGCCCTCAGGGGCCGCTCGGGCTCCGGCAAGACCACCCTGCTGAACCTCGTCGGCGGCCTCGACACCCCGTCCGGCGGCCGGATCACCCTCGACGGCACCGACCTGGCGGCCCTCGACGAGCCGGGCCTGCTCGCCCTGCGCCGCGACCGCATCGGCTTCGTCTTCCAGTCCTTCGGCCTGATCCCCGTCCTCACCGCCGCCGAGAACGTCGGCGTACCGATGCGACTGCGCCGCGTCCCCGCCAGGGAGCGCGAGGAACGCGCCCGGACCCTCCTCGCCCTGGTCGGCCTCGCGGACCACGCGGAGCAGCGCCCCGGCGAACTCTCCGGCGGCCAGCAGCAGCGCGTCGCGGTGGCCCGCGCCCTGGCGAACGATCCCGACCTGATCATCGCGGACGAACCCACGGGCCAGCTCGACTCGGAGACCGGTCGCTCGATCATGGAACTGCTGCGCGCGGTGGTGCGCAGCGAATCGGTCACCGTCCTCGTCGCCACCCACGACCCCCACCTGATCGAACTCGCCGACCGGGTCGTGGAACTGCGCGACGGCCGCATCGTCGGTCCCGACGCGGCCGGGACCACGGCCGACACCATGACCGCCGCAGACGCCTAGCGGCCGGGCCGATCGAACGGCAGGTCGGTCACTGCATCCCCCGTGCAAGACATCGACAGGTCCCGCTCAGTGTAGGAGAACCGGTCTCCGCGCAGGCAGGCCGTGGCCTGCGGTGCTGTGACGCCACTGTTGCCGGAACTGTGGGCTCCGCCACAGGAGTTGTGATCCCGTTCTGGTCGACTCGGCAGATGGTCCTTCTGCTCCTGCTGCTCCTTCCCGCCGGCTTCGTCGCCGCACTGGTCTTCGCCGGCTGCGGCCTCAGCGGCCTCCGGCACAGCGGACGCGCCGCGCGGCTCCGGAGCCTGGCCGCCCTGCTGGCGGCCGTTGCGGCGGCGCTGTACACGTGGGGCCTGCTCCATGTCGCCGGTGCGGTCGTGGCCGCCGAGGACGGTGGAGCCGGATCGTCACCACTTCCGCCCTGCCGGACGCCGGGGCAGTGGGAGCGGGCCCAGCACGTCATCGACTACTCCGTGGACTACGTGCCCCTCCGCTTCGTCTGCGAGACGACGGGCGGCGGCGCCTACGCCGCCGAGGCCGTGCCCGTCCACGTGAACCCGGCCGTACTGGTCCTCGCGCTCGCCTCTGCCGGATGCGCCGGCGCCGCAGCCCTCGGAACACGGCGCCGCGACACCTCGGGCGCTGCGTGAGCCGGGACCGGGGCCCCCGCGGTCAGGCGGGGGCCGGCGGATCCAACGCGACGAGTTCGACCTCGAAGCCGTCGGCGTTCTCCAGGTAGGCGGCGTACGTCCCCTCGCCACCGGCGTACGGGTGCCGGTCGGGGAACATCAGGCTCCAGCCGTGCCGCGGGGCCTCGGAGACGAGCGCCTCGACCCTGTCGCGGCCCTCGACGTGGAACGCCAGGTGGTTGAGGCCGGGCCGGCGCCGGTCGTGCTCGTGCGCGGTCAGGGCCGGGGACTGCTCGAAGACCAGATAGGTCGCCCCGAGCCGCCAGCTGCGGCCGTTGCTCCAGCTCTGGAACAGGGTGTGGCCGAGGGCCTCGAGGAGCCAGCCGAAGGAGGCTGCGGCACGGTCGAGGTCCGGAACCCAGATCTCGACGTGGTGCAGCATCCCGGAGGCCGGCCCGTTCGTACCGTCGCCACGGCCTTCCACGGCGTTGCTCCCGTCTGTGCGTGCGTCACCGTCACCCGTACCGGGGTGGTGGAGGGGCGGGGTGCGGTCAGTGTGCCGTCAGTGCGTCCAGTTCGGCGGCGAACAGCAGGGCCGGGTCGAAGCCCATCCCGTTGAAGTGGCCGGCGAGTTCCAGCGACAGCACGCCGTGCAGCCGGGTCCAGAAGGTCAGGGCCCGGCGGAGCGCCGCGGGCGGGGCGGGATGGCCGTCCGCCCACTGGCGGTGGTCCTCGAGGTGTGTGGTGAAGGGCTCGGCGGGCCCGTCCGAGGTCAGTGCGGCACACGCGTCGAGCAAGGCCGACATGATCTCGGACGCGATAGTGGTGATGTCTTCGGGTGCGTGGTAGCCGGGGACGGGGGTGCCGTAGACGAGGAAGTACCGCTGCGGGTCCTGCAGCGCCCAGCCGCGCAGGGCGTGCGCGAGCGCGGCCAGGTCGGCGCCGGATCCGGCGGCCGCGCGGATGGTGTCGGCCAGGCTCCGGTACCCGTCCCGGATCAGCTCGGTGATCAGGTCGTCGCGGCTGGCGAAGTACCGGTAGAGGGCGGGTCCGCTCATGCCCATCTGCTTGGCGATCGCATTGAGCGAGAGTGCGGTCGCTCCCGCCGTGGCGATCTGCTCCCACGCGCGTTCCTTGATCTCCGTCCGCACCTGGACGCGGTAGCGCTCGCGCGGCGTGGGCTTCGTACCGGACTCCGCCATGGCCTGCCCGTCCTCTCCTCGGTGCCCGACGTCCGGCGGGCTACAGGGATACATGCTCAAAATTTAGTGAGAAGGTATCACGAACCTTCTTGACGACGCCTGTCGGTCAGAGTTACAACTTATAACGAACACGAAAGTTTCTAACAACACCCAACCGCGCAGCGCAACGGAGGCCGTCATGAACACCCAGGGACTCGTCGAGGTCGTTCTGCCGGGCAAGGTCGAGCCCGAAGGCCTCGTGATCCGGCACGGGGCCGTCCCCGCCGCGGGCCCCGGCCGGGTGGTGGTCGCGATGGAGGCGACCGGCGTGTCCTTCGCCGAGCAGCAGATGCGGCGCGGCCGCTACTACGACCAGCCCCCGTTCCCCTTCGTGCCGGGCTACGACCTGGTGGGCACCGTCACCGAGATCGGTACCGGCGTCCCCGTCACCCTGCTCGGAAGCCGGGTGGCCGCGCTGACGAAAACGGGCGGCTGGGCGAGCCACGTGGCCCTGCAAGCCGCCGACCTGGTGCCGGTGCCCGACGGCCTGGGCGCCGCGGAAGCCGAGACCGCCGTCGTCAACGGCATCACCGCCTGGCAGATGCTGCACCGCAAAGCCCGGGTCCGGGCCGGGCAGACGGTCCTGGTGCACGGCGCCAACGGCGGCGTCGGCACCATGCTGGTGCAGCTGGCCCACAGCGCCGGAGTGAAAGTCATCGGTACGGCTTCCGCCCGCCACCACGCGGCGCTGCGGCAGCTGGGCGTGGAACCGGTCGACTACCGCACCGGGGACGTACCCGCCCGGGTCCGGGAGCTCGCGCCGGGCGGGGTGGACGCGGTCTTCGACCACGTCGGCGGGCCGGGCGTCGTCCACTCGTGGCGCCTGCTCGCGCCGGGCGGCACGCTCGTCGCGTACGGCAGCGCCTCGACCCGCGACGCGGCGGGCTCGAAGCAGGGGCCGGTACTGAAGCTCCTCGGCCGGGTGTGGGCCTGGAACGCGCTGCCCAACGGCCGCCGGGCGTACTTCTACAACGTCTGGGGCGGCAAGGCGCTCGCCCCGGGCCGCTTCCGGGCCCGGCTCCGCACCGATCTGGGCAAGGTCTTCGAAGCGATGCGGCGCGGTGAGATCACGGCGCGCATCGCGGCGGAACTCCCGCTGAGCCGGGCCGCCGAGGCGATGCGGCTGGCGGAGTCCGGCACGGTCGGCGGCAAGATCGTCCTGACCCCGTAGCCACGGGGGTGGGCGCCGGACAGGCCGGACGGGGTCCCGAACGGCCGCCGCACGGCCGGCCTGCGAAGGTGTGGATACCCGGACGCGTACCCTCACCGTCCACAGCCATGGCGACGTACTCCGGAGGGCATCATGAGTGAGCGGCCGGTCCTACTGCCCTACGCCGACCCGGCCTTCCTCGCCGACCCGTTCCCCCTCTACCGGCAACTGCGCGAGGACGCCCCCGTACGCCGCGCCGTCATCGCGGGAGGGCTGGAGGCCTGGCTCGTCACCCGCTACGAGGACGGACTCGCGGCCCTGTCCGATCCCCGCCTCAGCAGTGACGTCCGCGACGCCTCGGACACCCGGCTCCTGCAGCAACTGCCCGCAACCGAGCGCGAGTCGATGCTCAGCAACATGCTCCGCAGCGACCCGCCCGACCACACCCGCCTGCGCCGCCTCGTCTCCAAGGCGTTCACCGCCCGCCGAGTGGCCGGGATGCGCCCCCGGATCCAGTCCGTCACCGACCGGCTGCTGGACGCGGTCGTCCCGGCCGGCCGCGCCGACCTCGTCGCGGACTTCGCGCTGCCGCTCCCGGTCACGGTGATCAGCGAACTGCTCGGGGTACCGGTCGACGACCGCCACGACTTCCAGCGCTGGACCGACCGCATGATCATGCGGGGGACGGAGCCGCCGGACCCCGCCGTGGTGAACGAGGCCTGGCAGCACATGCGCGCGTACGTGACCGAGCTCATCCGGGCCAAACGGGCAGTCCCCGGGGACGACCTGCTCAGCGGCCTCGTCACCGCCCGCGACGAGGAACAGCAGCTGACCGAGGACGAACTGATCGCCATGGTGTTCCTGCTGCTGGCCGCCGGATACATCACCACGGTCAACCTCATCGCCGGCGGCATCGCCTTGCTGCTCACCCACCCCGGCCAGCTCGACCTGCTCCGCTCCGACCCCGAGCTGCTGCCCGGAGCCGTCGAGGAGCTCCTGCGCTACGACGGCCCGGTCAGCCCCGGCATCGCCCGGTTCGCGCGCGAGGACGTCGACATCGCGGGCGTGACCATCCCGCGCGGGGCGACCGTGCTGGTCGCCTCGGCCATCGCCGACCGGGACCCGGCCCGCTTCCCCGACCCCGAGCGTCTGGACCTCACCCGGCAGGACAACGCCCACCTCGCCTTCGGGCACGGCATCCACTACTGCCTGGGCGCGCCGCTGGCCCGGCTGGAAGGGCAGATCGCCATCGGCACCGCCCTGCGCCGCCTCCCCGGGCTCGCCCTCGCGGTGGCGCCGGACGAGATCAGCTGGCGCCCCGGCGGCCTGCGCGGCCCCCTGAACCTGCCGGTGACCTTCACGCCCGGCGGCCAGGGTGACCGGCGAGCCCGGCTGTCAGGCGACGCGCCTCGGTGACCACCCGGGAGGACCCGGGACGGGCCGCTGCTGCCGCCACCTCCGCCGGGACCGGGCCCGCGGCCCCGCACCGCTCCACACACTCGGCGGCGACGGCGAGCACCTCGCCCGCACCCCGCACCGAGGGCAGCAGAGCCGGCAGCACCTCGGCGAGGACGGCCCACAGGATGGCGCAGGCGCCCGAAGCCGCGACCGAACGGGCCGCCTCCGCAAGCCGGTTGGGCTTGACCGTGCCCAGGGCCGTCATCGCGGCGAGTTCGCGGCCGAGCAGCGGGGCGTCGAGATCCCCCCGGGCCGCCAGCGCCAGCAGGGCCTCCACCGCCGGCTGCCGGCTCTCCGGGTACCGGCCGCCCAGCCCCGCCGCCACCGCCGCGTGCAGCGCGGGCCCCGCAGGTCCGCCCAGCCGGGCGAGGTGCGGCAGCATCCAGGCGCTGCCGTGGTCGCCGGCCGTCGCGGCCAGCGTCACCCCCGGCAGCAGCCAGGCCGCCTGCGTCTCCCGCTCCTCGGGCAGCACCGCCGCCCGTACGGCGTGCCCGCCGTGCCAGTGGTAGCAGTGGGTGAACCCCTCGTGCGGACGGCCCATCCAGTGGAAGGGATCCGGGAACTCCGCCACCAGGGCCGGCCGTTCGCCACTGACGTACGTGACCTGCGCAGCAGCGGCGCCCGTCCGCGACCAGGCCCGGTGCACCCCCGGATCGGGCGCGACGACCCGGCGCAGCGCGACGCCCGGCTCGCCGTCCGGACCGAGCCAGGCCGCGAGCCGATCGCCCTCGGAGGTCCCGAGCCGGGCCGCCGCTTCGGCCGCTGACGCGGCAGCCGGATCGTCACGGCGTACGCGCAACAAGGCCTGCGCGAAGTCGACGGGGCCCGGCCGGATCCCCAACTGCCCGTATTCCGCCAGCCGTCCGACCAGCTCGGCCGCCTCCAGCGAACCCGTTTCCCAGGTCGGCGCGGCCAGCAGGAACGGGGGACGGTGCCCGGACAGCAGCCCGTACCCGACCTCGCGCACCCGGGCCGCGACCACCAGCTCCAGCCCGCCCTGCGCGCACTCCTCGTGCCCCCGGTGCCGCCGCACGTACGCGGGCCCCAAGCTGTACCCCGGAACCCGCCACAGGAGCGTCGCCACCACGACGTCGATCCCGGCGAGCCGGTGCGCCTCGATCTCCTCCTCCGCGTAACGGTGCCCCAACGCCGGCGACAGGGCCGCCGCGAGCGCGTGGCGGTCGCGGTGCGCCTGACGGACGAGCCCGTCGAGGGCCCGCTCGAAGTCCGCCACGGTGTGCGTGGCGGAGTCGAGGTGAGCCTCCGTCAGCTCGACGGTCTCGGCGAGCCCCGCGGGCGCGGCGGCGAGCCGCCGTACGGGCGGCGCGGCGAGAAGGGTGTCCTGAGCGGCGGTCCAGATCATGCCGCAACGCTAGAGCCACCCACCGACACGCCTCGTCGTGACTGCGTAGGAGAGGCCGGGTGCGCGGGTCAGGCGGGCCCAGGCGGGCCAGGTGGCTGACGCGGATCGGGCGGGGTGTACGCGAAGGCCGTCCGGGCGAACGACCGGCGCCCGGGGCCCATCTCCATGACGACCGACACGTCGCCCGCCTGCGTGTAGACCGGCCGCCACCGGGAACCCGTGGTGGTCACCGAGCCCCGTGGGCCCTCCTGAGCCGCGCGCCCCGTCCCCCGTATGGGGCGCGCCACCGGGTGGGTGCGTTCTCAACTGACCGGAGGGGCCGGCCGGAAGCGGCGGAGGGGCCCCGGCCGAGGCCCGGCTCGCGACTGCCTGTCAAGTCCCGAGTTCCGGTGGCATGTGGGGCCCGGGGTGGGGAGGGCTTACTGGAACGGCCCCGTTTCACCTCACCCCTGCTCGTCGGAGGACCGCCATGGCTCGTACGTCCCGGCCCCGGCCCACACCCGGGCCACGGCCCCGGCGTCTGGTGGTGTTCGCCCTGTCGGCCGTGCTGGTGGGGGGAGGGGCGCTGCTGCCGGGCAGCGCGTTCGCCGCTCCGTCGGTCGAGCCCGGCCCGAGCCCGGCGCCCGCCCCGCAGAAGCCGGCCCCGGCTCCGGCGCCCGAGCCGGCCCCGGAGGCGAACCCGGCCCCCGAGCCGCCCCCGGAGGGGGAGCGGGCAGCAGGCCCACCGTCAGGCGCCGGCCGTCCAGACTTCCGGGCCGCCGCCCTCCCAGCGGATCGGGCCGTCCTCGGACAGGTCGACGCCCTCGAGGCCGGCCCGGCGCAGCAGCTCGGACACGTCGGCGGGATGGTGGGCGCGGCCGAGGTCGGCGTCGACGCCGAGCGCGTGCACGGTGACCTTGCGGCCGCCCCTCGGTGACACCGGGTGGATGACGATCTCTGTACGGTCCGACATGCATCCAGCCTGCGGCGGTCCGCTCCGAGCGGCACTCCGGGATCCACCACCGGGGTGCGGTCGCCCCCGCCCCTGCCGCGGAGGGACGCCGCCGGGGCCTTCGGTGCGCGGCATGCGTTCCGGCATCTCGACCCGAAGGCTGGAGGGCCGGCTCGAATCCGCTTCAGCCGCTACGCCCGACCCGGGACGGCCGAGGCGCGCACCCACGGGCAGCCCGTCACCGGACACAGGTGGTAGTCCGTGCCCGGCCGGGTCCGTGCCCGGCCGGGCCTCACGGGATCGCTTGTCCGCCGTGCGAACTCCGCCCGGCGCAGCCGACGCCGAGGGGGCCCGCAATGCTCACCCACGGTGCCCCGGATCCGATCAGCCTTGCGGCAGCTGCCCGGGACGGTCCGTGACTCCCTGGGCCACGACGGCTACGGAGGTGACGGCCGTTCCGGCCTTGCCCCAGTCGCTGTCCTTGAGGGCCACGGTGCGTGCGCCCAGCAGCCGCATGGTCTGCTTGTCGAAGATCCACTCGGTTCGTTCGCCGTTGTGGACCCGGGCGACCGCCACACCCGTTCGGCCTGCAGCGTCCTTCGACTCGGGAACCAGGACGACTCCAGGAATGCGCGCTGCCGCGCGGTAGAGCGCCGCACTCAGACCGGGCGGTGCCTGGAACCTCCCCAGCATGTCGCCGATGGCGACGAATGCCTGCTGATCGGGCCCTGTGGTCGAACCGGAGCCGGAGCCGTGTTGCTTGCGCGTGTCCTCGTAGATCAAGTCCAGTAGCGCGTCGGGATCGGTCGGCAGTGTTTCGAGGAATCGGTACGTGGGGCCGTTGAGGGTCGGCGGGCCACCAGGCGGGAAGGTCTCGGACCCTCGCCCGGTGCGCACGGTCATTCCTGCCGATCCATCGACCGAGTACCAGCGCTCCGCCGACTCGTCGGTGGGGGCCGCCTCCATCCTTCCGCCGTCCCCCGCGACCTCGGACAGGGACGTGGAGTGTCCGACCGTCTTCGCGTACATGAACTGCCCGTCGCGCACCGCCGGGGCGGGCGCGGATCCCGCCGCCAGGGCGACGCGGTCCAACAGCTGCACGGCCGCAGGTTCAGGACGGGCGGCCGTGGCGGTCTGTCCCGGACCGGAGCCGTGCAGAGTGAAGGTGACGGCCACGGCACACGCCGCCGCCACGACCCCGAGGGAAAGGAAGAGGGGGCGCCGGGACCTCCGGCGAGCGGTCCGCCCGCCCTGGGTGATCTCGCGCATCACGTGCTCCTTGACCGGACGACGGCCGCGGAAGGCGAGGTCCCCATCGGCGATCCCGCTCAGTCGCCGGAGGAGTTCGTCATGCTCGGACGGTTCGATCCGTGCGTCATCAGCGGCGTTCAAAGGTGTCCCTCCCGTGCGATGCGCGACGTCGACGCACGTCCCGCGGCCGGCTCCGCGTCCAGATCGGCGGTGGTGAGTCTGCGAAGGCGGCTGCGTGCCCGCGACAGCCGGGAACGGACGGTCGCCTCTGAGATGCCGCAGGCCTTTGCCACTTCCCCGTGGCTGAGACCGGACCAGACGGCCAGGACGATGGCCTCGCGGTCGGAACGCCGAAGCCGGCCCAAGGCGGCCAGGGCGGCCTCGGCCTCGGCGGTGTCCGTCATGCGGGACACCACTCCATCGGCCGGATCCGGGACGGCATCCGGTACGGGCAAGCGCGTCAGTGCCTCCCTGTGGCGGCGGGCAGCCCTGCGGGTATTGCGTATGACATTGGTGGCGACCCCGAGCAGCCACGCCCGATGACGCGTGACGTCGTCGAGGGTCGCCCTGAGTCGCCACGCCTCCAGGAACGTGAGAGAGACGATGTCCTCCGCCCCCGAGCGGTCAGAAGTCATGCGGACGGCATGCGCGTACACGGCCTGGGCGTGCGCTTCGTAGATTTCCGCGAACAGTTGCTGTTCCACACCGAGTAGTGTCCGCTCGGCGCAACTCGTTGCATGTGGCGCTCGTCACGCACCTCAGTCGGGTGCGCGTCCTCGCCACCGGCGAGGCAGGCCCGGGCGGAGGTGCGTGAGGGGCAGACCGTGCTCTGCGTGCAGGCGCTCGGCCACGAGCGAGCGGTGGCATGCCTCCGGGTCGCGCTCGACGCAGAAGAGGGCGGTTGCCGAGTCGTCCGGAAGTTCGGCCACGAGCGCGCCGAGGTCGAACGGGTCGAGGATCTCCCGGGTGTAGCGCTCGACGTACTCGGCCGCCAGCGCGATGCGGTTGCGCTTGCCCACGCCTTGGCGGTCGTCCTCTCGGTACTGGAGGTGGCGCAGTTCCGTCGTCGGCGCGAGCTCCTTGACGTGCCGGTAGTCGATGTCCGCCGCGGCGAGCGCGCGCTGCAGCCGCGCCGAGTTCGCCCAGGAGTACTCGGGGCCCCGAACACCGCGCCGCTGGCGGAGGTCGAGCAGCAGCCCCACGCCCCCGCCGGTGAGCTTCTCCAGGAAGGCTCCGGCAGTGAACTCGTAGACGCCGATCGTCGCGATGCGCTTCATCGCAGCTGTCTGAGGCGCTCGTCGGGCGCGTCACCGTTCACCGGCGTGCCGGCGCGGAAGGTGATGGCGTACCTCCAGGTCTGGGACCAGTGTGGGGCAGGGCTTTCAAAGCCTAGAGGGATGCGCGGAGAACAGCAGGTCAGAGTTGGGGTGGGGAGGGGGCGCGTCGGCGCCGGAGGTCCCGAGATCCCGATCACGGCAGGTCGCCGGCGGCGGTCGGCCCGCCCACCTGCTGGTGAAGGGCTCCAGCGGGTGCGTGCGGCCAGGGGCTGTTCTAGCGTCGAAGGAGGGAAGGGGCCCTGCCGAGCCGGTCCGGTGCGGGGGCCGGGCCCAGCGGCTGTATGCGGGTCGCGTGCGTTCGGCGCCGTCTCCACGCGGATCCGGCACATCAGGTTCCGGGCTGCGCGACGATCCCGGAGAGCAGGTTTGCGTCCCATGCGCACGTCGACTCGTATCGCAGGTGTTCTCACCGGCTTGACCCTCGCACTCGGTGGAGTGGCCTTCACGGCCCCCGCCGCCCACGCGGACGTCACGGCCTGCATCAACCAGGTCGAACGGGAACTGCAGGGCGGCGAGGCCCCGGAGTACGTCCATACGGGATGTTACGTCGGCCTGGCCGGCGACCACGAGCGGTGTGTGTCCACCCTGACCGAAGGCGGTGTGACCAACGGGACCGCGGTGAGCGCCTGCCGGGTGTCGCTCACGTAGGAGTTCCGCGGAGGAGTTCGGTGCCGCCGTGCCCCTACAGCGCGTCCGGCAGGAGGAGCCGGACCAGCTCCGGGCCCGTGACGCCGGCGGCGGTCGCCGGGGGTGCCCTGGTGGAAGGCGGTGCCGTGCACCCCGAGGCGAGGGCCCCGTTGCCGCCGCAGACGGTGCGCAGAGGATGATCGGTGCGGTGCGCCGCCGAAGCCCCGCGCCGGTACTCCGCCCCCCGATCGGGCGTTCGGGCCGGCACCGGGCCGCCGTTGGATGGGGGAGAGGAAGGAGCTCCCCATGCCACCACAGGAACCTGCGGAACGACCCACGACCGAACTCGACGCCCGCTACAGCGCCGCGCTCAACCCCCGCCCGGGCGCCGCGGACGTCACCGCCACCCCATGGGCCGAGGCCCAGCGGCAGCTGGAGGCCGCCGAGATCTTCTGGGTGTCCACGGTGCGGCCCGACGGCCGGCTGCACGTCACCCCCGTGATCGCCGCCTGGCACGAGGGGGTGCTGTACTTCTCCACCGGCACGGGGGAACAGAAGGCGAAGAACCTCGCTCACGACGGCCACTGCGCACTCACCACCGGGCGGAACTCCCTCACCGAAGGTCTCGACCTCGTGGTCGAGGGCACGGCGGAGCCGGTTGCCGACCCGGAGGTGCTGGAGGAGGTGATCGCGGCGTTCGAGGCGAAGTACGGGCCGCACATCACCTCGCCCGAAGGCACCTTCCACGGGATGGGGGACGCGTTCCGCAAGGGGGACGACGTGGTGTTCGCGGTGGCTCCGGACACGGCGTACGGCTTCGGCCGGGACGACGGCGTCTACACCCACACGCGGTGGGCGTTCTGAGCCACCGGGCCCACGGGCTCCGGCCGACTGCGGGTGGCCGGAGCCGGGGCCGGATCCCGGTACGTCCCTCGGTCACGCGCCGGGAGGCCGGTACCGCACCTCCCCGGCTCTGCGCAGGGCGTCCAGCGTTTCGTCGACGGTCAGCAGCACGGTCGTCTCGAACGAGCTGAGCGCGCCACCCCCGCTGATCGCCAGTGCCACCGCGGCCATGGCCACGTTGTCCGGCGCCTCCCACAGGCTGTAGCCGTCGTGGGTGCCGAAGGCGTACCAGAAGCCGTGGAGCTTCCCGCCGACGGACTCGATGTACGACTGGGCGGCCTTCGCCCGGTCCTCGGGGTGACCGGTCAGCCTCGCCCACGTCTCCGGCGTGTAGCTGAACCTCGACAGGTAGAGCGCCATCGTGTCCCTCTCCTTCGTTTCGTCGAGGGGTACCCGTGCGGGTTCGGAGAAGAGCCGGACCGGCCGCGCGTCCCCCGAACAGCCGGGAAGGACCGCACCCGTACGGGCGACCGTCGCCGCCGGGCCGTCCCCACCCCCGGCCCGCCGCAACGGGCGTCCGCCGTCGCGGGGCCGACGCGGCGTACGGCTCGCGCGAGTGCCCGTACACTCGGCCCATGAACCGCACACGCATCACCGGAGAGTGCCTGCCGCAGGCCGCTCCCGCCGCGCGTGCGTTCTCCGCGGGCCGGACGGGCGCCGGCCCCCGGGCCGCCGCCGACGGCCAGGCCCCCACGGCCGGCCGCGGCGCCCTGCACGGCCACGGCTAGCGCTTCCCCACCGCGCCCCGGCCCGGATCCTCCCGTACCACCACCTTCCGCGACGGGCCCTGCCCCGGACCCCGGCCGGGCCGCCGCGCGCGGACCGGCCCGGCGCCGTCGCCCGGGGCGAAGCACCGCCCCACAGCGCACACGATCACCGCAGTCCCGACGCTCCGTCGGCGCTGCTGCCAGGCGAGGGCCGCACGCCGGGCCGTAGCCGCCTCCGAAGGGACCACCGTGAAATTGAGCGGGCTGCTGACCGGCCATGAGCACCACGTCATCCAGGGCGACGCCGACGCGACGCGCATCACCGCGGGTACCACCTTCGACGTCGACCGGGTGGTGCCGGGCTCGCTCTTCATCGCCGTACCGGGCCACCACGGTGGCGGCCCCGCCGCCATCGGCGCGGCGCTCGCGCGCGGGGCGGTCGCGGTGCTCGTGGACGCGGCCGGCGCCGCCGCCGCACCGCCCGGGCGGGAACTGCTGCCCGAGGTGTGCCTCGTGCGGGTGTCCGACACCCGGAAGGCGGCTGCGGTGGTCTCCTCCCGCTACTTCGGCGAGCCCGGCCGGCAGATGGACGTGGTGGCGGTCACCGGCACCAACGGGAAGACCTCGATCTCCTACATGGTCGAATCGCTGCTGAGGATCTCCGAGGGCGCCTCGGTCGGTGTGATCGGGACGGCGGGCAGCCGGATCGGCGACGAGATGATCCCGATGCCGCCCTCGGTGCTGACCACGCCGGAGTCGCCCGACCTCCAGTACCTCCTGGGTCGCATGCGGGACCAGGGCACCGGCAGCGTCGTGCTGGAGGCGACCTCGATGGCCCTGCAGACGTACCGCGTCGACCGGACGTTCGTCGACGTCGGCGTCTTCACCAACCTGACCCAGGACCACCTGGACGACCACGGCACGATGGCCCACTACACGGACGCCAAACTGCGGCTGTTCCAGGGACTGTGCCGGCACGCGGTGGTCAACGTCGACGACGCCGTGGGAGCCGGGATCAGGGCGATGATGCCGGGCGCGGTCACGACGTACGGCCTCGACGCGGAGGCCGACTTCCGGGCCACGGGCCTGATCGCGGACGCCTCCGGCACGCGGTTCACACTGCACCACGCCGGCCGGGAGTACCAGGCGGCCGTCCCGGTCCCCGGCCGGTTCTCCGTGTCCAACGCGCTCGCGGCCGTGGCCGCCTGCCGGGTCCTGGGGCACGACCTCGACGGACTGGTCGCCGCGCTCGCCCAGATGCCGCCCGTACCGGGCCGGTTCGAACGGTTCGTGACCCCCGGCGGCACGTCGGTGATCGTGGACTACGCCCACTCGCCCGACTCCCTGGACAAGGTCCTCACGGCCATCCGCGGCTTCGCCCGGGGCCGGGTCATCACCGTCTTCGGCTGCGGAGGGGACCGGGACACCACCAAGCGGGCGGAGATGGGCCGGATCGCCGGAACCCACTCCGACCTGTGCGTCCTGACCTCGGACAATCCCCGCACCGAGGACCCCGAACTGATCCTGGACCAGATCGCCCCCGGCATCGAGGCGACCGGCACGCCGTACGAGCGCTCCGCCGACCGGCGGCGGGCCATCGGGCTCGCGCTGACCGCCGCGCGGCCCGACGACGTCGTCCTCATCGCCGGAAAGGGCAGCGAGCCGCACCAGATCGTCGGCGAGGCACTGCTTCCCTTCAGCGACATGGCGACCGTACGCGACCTCGTCCGGACCACCGGGGACCGGAACGCCTAGACCTCGTCGGCGCGTTCGCCGTGCGGTGCCTGTGAGCCGTCGCCGCGCGTGGGCGTCGCCGCCGGGCGGCGACGGCTCACGGTGCACGGACGGGCCAGGGGCGGGCCAGGGACAGCTGAAGCGGCCGTTGATCGTGCAGCCGCGGGCGTTGTCCACCGAGGTGGTCGCCGTGGCCCTGTTGTCGGCGGGCACCGGGTCCTGCTGGGCGGCGCCTGTGCAGGTCCGCCGTCCCCCCGGGAGGTCTGGCTCTCCAGGCGCCGGGCCGGGCGGGGCTGCTGATCGTGCTGTCGGTGATCAGGATCCCGTGCGGCTTCGCCACGTCGGTGTTCGGCGGGGCGAGGTAGCCGTGGTGTCCGCCGGCCGGGCGCCCCGGTCGCCGAAGACGAAGTCGACGTATCCCGCGATGAAGCAGTGGCGGAAGTACTGCCGGTACTGGCCGGTGGCCGAGGGGGCCCAGTCGAGGACGGCGTCCTGGTGCCCGATGAAGCACGAATTGAGGTACCTCGGGCGGTCGCTGGTCGCCGGTCGCGTGGAGGGCCACGGTCCGAGTGTCCTTGCCCCCGGGTGCGCCGACCGCTGCCAGGTGTTCTGCACCGTCACGCCGGTGACGGTGACGGTGACGGTGACGTCGTCCGCCGCGAAGGTCGCGTCTCACTGCCCGCGGTGCCGTAGGTGCCGCCGCCGGGCTTCGGCGTGCCGGAGGCGTTGTCGCAGGTGATGACGACGTCCTCGGCATGGCCGGCCGCGCCGTGGGGGCAGCCCGCGTTTGGCGGTGGGGACCTTCACCGTCTCCCGGTAGGTGCCGCGTGCGACGAGGACGGTATCGCCCGCGGCAGCGGCGTCGACGGCCGCCTGGACGGTCCGGTGGGCCGCGGCGACCGTCAGCGTACGGCCGCAGGCCCCTGGCCTGAGGGGGCGGGTGCGGCCCTGCCGCAGTTCTCGGTGAGGACGCCGACGCCTGCCGTCGCCGCCAGCTTCGCGGGCAGTCCGGCGGCGGGTTCCAGTCAGGCGGTGAGGGTGGGTTCCCAGTCGGCGGCCGCCTTGATCTTCTTCCCGGGATTCGCCGGGTTGCGGGCGGCGACCAGGTCCACGGGGGCGCCGCCGACGAGGTTGCCGCTGCCCGCGAAGGCTCCCGTGCCGTCACCGCTGAGCAGCTGGGAGACCTTCCCGGCCGGCAGCAGGTGGGTGCGCCGGCCGGGCCCGGCCGTCCGGAAGCCTGCCGTCAGCGCTTGCCGCGGAGCCGTCCGAGCAGTCCGCGGGCCTGCTCCCGCTTGCGCGGGTCGGCAGCCGCACGTCGAACCGAGGCGATCGTCTGCCGACCCTGGGGGCTGCGGCTGAACTGCTTGATCTTGGCGAGTAGTCCGGACATGTGCGCTCCCGATGGGTGGGTCTTCCTGACGCTACGTCGTGTGCCCGCCGACGACCCGTCGAAACGCGTCCGGCGATGCCGGGCGTCTCCTCGGGGCCGTCCCGCGACGAGCCGCCCCCCGTTCAGCGCCGCGGGACGGCCGCGGTCAGGCGGCCGGCGGCCCCGGACGTCGCTGCGCCCACGGCCGGACCGCCTCCAGCTGCGCCGCCACCCGCAGCACGCCCACCTCGTCGTCGCGGCGGCCCACCAACTGCACGGCGAGCGGCAGCCCGTCGCCGCCCTGGCCGGCCGGTACGGAGGCGGCCGGATGCCCGGTGACGTTCCACAGCGCGGTGTAGGCGACCATCGGCCGCGAACGCGCCAGCGCCGTCAGCAGCCCGGCGCCGTCCAGCGCACCGACCGGGCGCGGGCGCTCGGCGACGACCGGAGTCAGCAGCAGGTCCATCGTGGTGAACATCCGGTCGACGCGCTCCGCCAGCCGCTCGCCCGCCAGGACCCCGCGTTCCACCGCGGACCCGGGGACCAGCCGGGCGAGCGCGAGGGTGCGGCGGGTGCGCCGCTCCAGTAGATCGGGCCGCTCGACGGCGGCGGCCTCCGCCCGCACCCCGCCGCAGAACTGCGCGGCGAAGGACGCCGTCGCATCCGGGTAGCGGGGGTCGACCTCCCGGACGTCATGGCCCAGTCCGCGCAGCGCCCCTACGGTCTCCAGCAGGGCCCCGACGTGCGCCGGATGCGGGCGCACCCCGGGCACCGCGGGCTTGGCGGAGTACCCGATGCGCAGCCGGCCGGGCGGGGTCTCCAGGGCCCGAAGCCAGCTCGTGGCAGCCGGGCGGGCGCTCCAGCGGTCGGCGGGGGTGGTGCCGGCGAGGACGTCGTAGAGCAGCGCTGCGTCCCGCACGCTGCGGGTCAGGGGTCCCACGGTGCCGAGGGCGTACCACAGGTGGGGGTGCGGGGCGGTGGACACCCGGCCGCGCTGGGGCTTGAGGCCGAAGACGCCGCAGCAGGCGGCCGGGATGCGGATGGACCCGCCGCCGTCACCGCCCAGCGCCGCCCCGACCAGGCCGGCCGCGACCGCCGCGGCGCTGCCTCCGCTGGATCCGCCGGGGGTGCGGGTGGTGTCCCAGGGGTTGCGGGTGTGGCCGTGGGCGGCGGATTCGGTGAACGGCCACTGGCCGAACTCGGGCATCGCCGTCTTGCCGATGACCACGGCTCCGGCAGCGCGCAAGCGGCGTACGGCCTCGGAATCGGCCGTGACGGGGGTGCGGTTGGCGGCGCCGCCGAAGGTGGTGACCTGCCCCGCGACGTCCAGCTCGTCCTTGACCGCGACGGGCACGCCGTGGAGGGGCCCGTCCGCTCTCGCCGCGTCACGGGCATCGGCCTCCGCGAGGGCCTGCTCGGCGAGGACGACGCGGAAGGCCCCCAGGGCGGGGTCGATACGGGCGATGCGGCGCAGCGCGGCCTCGACGAGGGCCCGGGAGGTGGTCTTGCCGGTACGCACCAGCTCGGCCTGCCGCTCGATCCCCTGGAACATGGACTCCGCGTCGTCGCGGTCCTGTTCCCCGCCGCGTGCGCCGTTCCTGACCATGGCCACCATCCCCTCGCCGCCTACCTGCCGGTAACTCCGGCAAGGCTGGTGGCACGGGCTCCGCCCGTCAAGCGCCGGGCGGAGCCCCGCCGTTCCAGGACCGCGGGCCCGCCCGTCCCCGTCGCCCGCGCACAGCTCCCTCAGGAGGCACCGCCGCCCCGCCCTCCGGTGAGCCCGTCGCCGAGGGGGCTTCGCCGGTACAGCACGCGACGGCCGTCGCGGGCCCGGTCGACCAGCCCGGCGGCGTACAGGACGCCCAGGTGCTGGGAGACGGCGCTGGGCGTCACGCGCAGGCGGCGGGCGAGCTCCACCGTGGCCAGCGGCTCCGCGAGCAGGACGAGCAGCCGCGTCCGCGCCGCGCCGATGAGCGGTACGAGGGCGGCCCGGGGGTCCTGACCGGAGGGTCCGGCGGGGCCGGCGGCGGGTTCGGGCTCCCACAGCGTCGCCACGCCACGGCAGGGATAGAGCAGGGACGGCGGCTCCGCCGGGCCCACCGGCGGCGCGCACTTGTGCGCGAACACGGAGGGCACGAGCAGCATCCCCCGGCCGGACGCCGCCGTCCGGAAGCTCTTGATGGTGCGGTCGACGTGCAGCACACCCCGGGACCCGGCGTCCTCCCAGCGCAGTTGGGGGTGCATGTCGGAGAAGAGCAGCCGGGCGCCGCCGCGGGCGAGCTGCCGCGCCCGGTAGGTCATGTCCGCCTCGGCGACGAGCCGGATCTGCGGCCAGGCCGGCCGCACGGCGGCCTCCCAGTAGCGGTGCAGGAGCACGCAGATCCGGTCCCGCAGCGCGAGGACGGACCCCTCCCCGCCGGCGGCCGCCGCGCGCAGCGGCTCCGGCAGCGGGTCGGGGGCGTGCGCGGCCGCCAGGTCACGGCTCACCAGGCCGGCCGGGGTGCGGCGGACCACGGCCAGCTCCGCTTCGAAGTCCGGCTCGAAGACGGCCGGCCGCGGGGTGAGGAAGTCGGGCAGCGTCAGCCGGTCCGCCACCAGCGCCGTCAGCAGAGCGGTGTCCAGGCCACCGAGCCGGCCGAGGACCGCGCTGCGCCACGGCAGGTGCAGCGGGGACACTCCGGGATCGCGCAGCACCCGCAGGCTCAGGACGGTCTCGCCGAGAGGCGAGAGGGCGAACCGGGTGTCGGCGAGGTCCTCCACGCCCAGCTCGAAACTGATCATTAAGCCGTAAGCTACATCAATTGGCAGGGCACGTGCGGCGCCGTGCACTGGCTCCCATGACCTTCCTCGACCTCCCCGCCCGCCCGGCCGCCGGGGTGCCCGGATGAGCCGCCGCCTGGTGCTGCTCCTCGCCGTGGCCTGCGCCGTCGCCGTCGGCAACCTGTACTTCCCGCAGGCCTTGGGCCCGTTGGTCGCCGAGGGGCTGGGGGTCCCGGCCGGCACGGCCACCCTCGTGGTGACGGCCACCCAGATCGGCTACACCGCCGGGATGGTCCTGCTCGTACCGCTGGGCGACCGGTTCCGGCACCGCTCGCTGCTGGTCGTGCTCCTGTCGCTGACCGGGCTCGCCCTGCTGGCCGCGGGCTGCGCGCCGGCGCTGCCGCCGCTGGTCGCGGCGAGCGCCCTGGTGGGACTGACCACCGTGGCCGCGCAGATCATCGGTCCGATGGCGGCGGGCCTGGTGGAACCCGGGCGGCGGGGCGCCGTACTGGGCACGCTGCTGAGCGGATCGACCGGCGGCATGCTGCTGGCCCGCACCTTCAGCGGGGTGCTCGGCGAGCGGCTGGGCTGGCGGGCGCCGTACCTGGTGGCCGCGGTGGTGGCCCTGCTGCTCGCGGCCGTCCTCGCGTACGCGGTGCCGGTGACGACCCCGACGGCGGCGCGCCGGCCGTACGCGGAGATCCTGACCGAGCCGCTGCGGCTGCTGCGCGCGGAGCCGCAGTTGCGCCGGTCCTGCCTCTACCAGGCCGCCGTCTTCGGAGGGTTCTCGGCCGCCTGGACCTGCGTGGCCCTGCTGCTGACCGGGCCGGCGTACGGGCGGGGAGCGGAGGCCGTCGGCCTGCTGGCGCTGGTGGGCGGGGTGACCATGCTCTGCACCCCCGTGGCCGGGCGGCTGGTGGACCGGCACGGGCCGGGTCCCGTCAACCTGGTGTCGCTGCTCGGTGTGCTGGGCGCGGCCCCGGTCCTCGCGGCCGGTGCCCGCGGGGGCACCGCGGGGCTCGTCTCGCTGGCGGCGGGCATCCTGCTGCTGGACGTCGCCATGCAGTGCGGGGCGGTGGCCAACCAGACACGGGTGTACGCACTGCGCCCGGACGCCCGGAGCCGGCTCAACACCGCGTACATGACCTGTGCCTACACCGGCGGGACGGCCGGTTCCTGGCTGGGCGTCCGCCTCCACACCGCGTACGGCTGGCCCGCGGTGTGCATGCTGATCGGCCTGCTCGCCACGGGAGCCCTGGCCCGCCACCTGTGGCCGTCCCGCACCGGCCCCGGCGCCGGCCGGGCGAACGGCCGGGCGGGCGTAGCGCCGCGGGACGGCCGCCGGGACCAGGAAGGGGGCAAGAACCGGGGAGGGGACAGGGGCAGGGAGGGCCGCCGGGACGCGGACGCCGGAGGCGGCGGGGCCCGGATGCCGTCGGCATGCCCAGGTCCCCGCCACCCTCGCCCCTGAACCGGGGCACGGCCACCCCCGGACGGGGCGGGGGGTCACACCTTGCGCCAGGCCGCCATCGCCCAGGAGAACACGCCGAACACCATCAGGCCCGCCGCCACCGCCACCAGCAGCCACGGGCCGGCCGGCGTGTCCGCGAAGGCCCGCAGCGTGTCGTCTATCCCCTTCGCCTGTGCCGGATCGAACCGCACCGCGGCGTGCACGGCGAATCCGCCCGCCGCCGTGAACACCGCACCGCGGGCGACGCCCCCGACCACTCCCACCACTTCGACGGCCCGACGGACCCCGTCCGGCACCCCGGACAGGTCCATGCGCTTGCGGAAGGTCCGCATGGCCGCGCGGACGGCGATGACCACACCCGCAACCGCGATGGCGGCCCCGGCGAGACCCACGAGCCACTGCCCCGCCGCCATGTCCAGCACCCGGGCGGTGACGTCACGGGACTGCTGGTCGCCACCGCCACCGCCGCTGCCGCTGCCGCTGCCCGCGGCGAAGGCGAGGACCGAGAAGGCGACGACCCCGTAGAAGACGGTCCGGCCGGCCGAGGCCAGCCGCTTGCCGGGCTTGCGGCCGTCAGGGCCGGCGGCGCCGAAGACGGCCTCGGAAAGCCGCCACAGGGCCATGCAGGCCAAGCCGATGCCGACGGCCCACACCAGGACGCCACCGAAGGTGTGCCCGGACAGTTCCTGCAGCGCCCCGGTCCGGTCCGCCTCGCCGCCGCCGGTCCCGAAGGCGATGCGGAGCGCGATGAAGCCGACCAGTACGTAGAGCACGCCGCGCGCCGCCAACCCGCAGCGGGCCGCCACGGTGATCGCCCCGGACTGTGCCGTCGAGCGGGTGGAACGTCTCATCCGGCTCTCCTCCTCCCCTGGCGGGTCGCCGTCCGACGCCCCGACGGCGTCCGCCACACGGCGGTCCCCACGGCTTCCGCCTGCCCAGGACCGCCCACCGCACGCCTTCCCGCCCCGGCCGATGCGGTGGCAGGGCGCCGTACGGGACGTGGCTGCGCTGCAAGGGGTTCACGGGGAAGGCAGCGGGCGCCGCCGCCGAGAACTCCCGCAGTCGCCGGACTCGGTGCCGGCAGGCGAGCGAATCGTTTCGTCCCGTGTTGCTTGGCCTGGCACGGCCCGACGACGCCGCCGCTCTGTCCACGCTGCGCGCATCGCCCCTCCGGTGCGAGGTCCACGACCGGATCGGGGAGCAGGTCGCGGAACTCGTGCGCTGCCTGGCACCCCAGGAGGCCTTCAGCCGGCCGTCCCTGGACCGCGCGGTCGCCGACGCCACGGGCGGGCGGCCGGGCGTGTACGGCAGGCGGGCCTGGTAGCCGTGGTCGGGCCGGCCGGTCCACGTACTGCCCGAAGCCGAGTTCCGCCTGGTGCGCACCGACCGCCACCGCATCGACGTCGGCGAACTCGTCCCCGGCACGGCGCCCTTGCCCGCCCCCCAGGGAGCCTCCCGGTGAACCGGGTTCCCGAACTGCGACACCCTCACCTGCGGCTGGGGGACTGCCCGCGGGCGAACTCGCCGTCCTCGACGGCACGGACCGCCTCGCCAGGGTCTGACCCGTCCGGCCGCGCCGCGGGCCCCGGTCACGGGCCCGCGGCACGTACGTCCGCGGCGACACGGCCACGGCTCCGGGCGCGGAGCGCCGGCTCCCGCCCCATATGCAGCTATTGTCCCGATCTGTCAGCTTCGGCACTCATTCGGGGATCAGTCTTGCGCCGACTCACTGTTGCCCTCACGCTGCTGGCCACCCTCGCCGGGGGCTCGTACGCAGGCTCGCGGGCCCTCTCCGCCGAGCGGGACACGCCGGGCGCCGGCCGGGGCACCAACATCCTGGTCGTCGGCATCGACAGCCGCGCCGGCCTCTCGGCCGCCGAGAAACGCCGCCTCCACGTGGGCGGCGAGGGGTGCAACTGCACCGACGTGATGATGCTCGTACACCTCTCCGAGAACGGGCGGCGGGCGAGCATCGTCTCCATCCCCCGCGATTCGTACGTCCAGTACGCCGACCCGGCGGCCCCGCCCGGCGCTCCGCCCGCGGCCCCGCTCCCCGCCCGCTTCGGGAAGATCAACGGCGCGTTCAAGGCCGGCTCCGGCCCGCTGAGCGTACGCACCGTGGAGAAGGCCACCGGCCTGCACATCCACCACTACCTGGAGACCGACTTCACCGGCTTCGAGCAGACGGTGAACAACCTCGGCGGTGCCACCGTCTGCACGGACAAGCCGCTGAAGGACGACGGCTCCGGCCTCGACATCACCGCCGGCGTCCACCACACCGACGGAAACGGAGCACTCCGCTACGCCCGCGCCCGCCACATCAACCGCCCGGGGGACCTCGGCCGCGTACGCCGCCAGCAACGCCTGGTGAACGACCTGTTGGCCCGCCTCACCGCCGAAGGCGCCCTGTCCGGACCGGTGAGCACCGCGAAGACGGCCCGCACCCTGCTGAAGTCCGTACGGACCGACGCGCACACCGGGCTCGACGACCTGATCCGCATCGGCCGGGCCCTCGGCCGCCTCCGCCCCGAACGCACCGAGTTCGCCACCGTCCCCATCCGCCTCTTCGACCACCGCGTGCCGGGCGTCGGCTCCACCCTCGTCTGGGACGAGGCCCGCTCCGCCGCGCTGTGGGAGGCCCTGGCCGCGGACCGGCCCGTCACGGGAGACACCCGCATCCAGCCCGTTCCGGAAACCCCGGCCGCGGTGGACCCCGCCAAGATCAAGGTCCGCGTGGACGACGCGACCCTCGCCGCGGCCCTGGGCCGCAACGGATTCGCCGTCACCGACACCTCGCCGTCCGCCCCGCCGGTCCGCCCGGCCGGCCCGCCGGTCATCAGCTACGCCCCCGGCCGCGAGGAGGAGGCGGCCACCCTCGCGGCCGCCCTGCCCGGCGCCCGCCTCCAGGAAGTCCCCCACCACGACACGGCCCTCGACGTCGCCGTCGGCACGCAGCCCGTCCCGGTCAAGACCGTCACCTTCGACCGCAACACCGCCGAAGGCGCCCCCGTGACCGCCGACACCCTCCGCTGCCCCGGCACGCCGAAACCGCCCGGGCCCACCACCGCCGCAGGCGCCCCGCGGCCTTGACGCGCCGCGCACCCGGCAGCGGCAGAGCGTCCTCGCTCACCGCCGCCGCGGGCGGGCTTCGACCGCCGTCGGGCCGGAGCAGCGCACTCCAAGTCCCCTGAAGAGGCTGGGAGAGACGCCGCGCAGGGACGGGCCGGGTCGGCGGCGGCGTTCAGGCGCAGGGGCGGCCTCCTGCACCTCGTACAGGACCGGGTGGCAACGCACCCGGACGTCCGGCCGCGGCTCAGGAGCGGTGGATCCGGTCCACGCCGTACCACTTCGACACGCAGGCCGCGACCCAGTCCCGCCGGTAGTTCCCCGTGAAGAAGGGCTCGGCCAGACCACCGATGTACAGGGGCCGGTAGCCCACGTCCGTGACGCCCCGGGCGACCTCGGCCCGGATACGGGTGTTCTGGGCGTCCCAGGCCACGGAACGCGCGACCGTGGTGGTCGTGAGCCGCTGGACGTCCGGGACGAGCGCGGCCAGTGAGGCCAGCGTCAGGCAGGCCGCCCCCACGGCGCCGGCCGCGAGGACCGTGCCGGCCCTGGGCCGGTCCGACAGCCACCGGGCGCCCCATGCGCCCACCAGTGCGCCGTAGCCGCACAGCGCCAGCTCCATCGGTACGAGGAAACTCGTCCAGGTACGGGCGTACGTCCACCCGCCCGGCCCGTAACCGCTGCGCAGACCCACCGCCACCGCGAACGAACCGAGCAGCACCACGGCCGGGGGGAGCAGCAGCACGGTGACCAGCACCTTGCGCGGGACGCTCCGGCGCGGCCCCCGATTCCCGGGCCCGGACCTGGCCCCGGACCCGCGGAACCCGCTCGCCAGCCCCAGCAGCACGCCGGCGGCGAGGGCTCCGAGATAGGCCCACTGGCCGGTGACGGTGCCCCACATGTGCAGCCAGTCCTCGAAGGTGCCCCGCAACTCGCCCCCCGAGAGCACCGACTCCCTGTCGGGCTGCTGGGACCGGCGCCACCGGGCGCCCGGGGAGGTGTAGAGCACGACCAGCCCGCAGACTAGGCCGGAACACCAGAGCAGGCACCAGGCGGACGTGCGCCGGTCGCGCGCCGGACCGAGGCGGGGCAGGCACAGCAGCCCGACCGAGGCGGCGAGCAGCCCGCTGACGAGCGCGAACGGCTCGCTCAGCGTGCCGAGCGCGAAGCCGACGAGGAACGCCGAGGCGTTCCCGGCCACGCGGACGGCGGCACGGGGATGGCGTACGGTCCGGACGGCCAGCAGGAGCGCCCATAGGCCGATGACGCTCGGAAGGGTGTGGGAGATCGTGGCGGGGGCCCACAGCAGCACCTGGTAGCTGCGGGTCCCCGCGAAGTACAGCAGCGCCTGGAGGACCAGGGCGCAGGCGAGCAGGACCGGCAAGCGGGGTCTGCCCCCGAGGACCCGGATGACACGACTCCCCAGCAGGACCAGCCCGGCGGTGAAGGAGACGGCGATGACCGTCGGCAGGATCTTCGTCCCGGCCCACCCGTCCCCGTAGACGACGCCGCTCAGGAAGGCGTTGGCGACCCTGCCGTTCTGGGTCAGGTAGAAGTCGGACGTGAGGCCGAGGACCCCCAGGTCCCGGGCCTTCCAGCCGGCGCACCAGTCGTCGGAGGTGGGCCGCAGGTAGAGGCCGAGGAAGCAGCCGACGGCGATCAGGGATCCGGCAGCCGCGACGAGCGTCGCCCCGGCCACCGGGAGGACCCGGTACAGGAAGGGGCGAGGGCCCTTTCCTCCGCTCCCGGGGGACGAAGGGGTCCGGACGTCCTCGTCCTCGACCGCGGCAGTGCTCATCCACCATCCCTTCTCAGCAGGATCCGGCCGGAGAGGCGGCCGGTGCACCCCGCTGACAGCGGTGACCGCACGGCGCGCGCGTACCCATGGTGTGCACGGCTCGCCGCGACCGGCATCCCGGGTGCGCCAGGACGGGTCGGGTGGGCGGCACCGCGCTCACCCGGGCGGCGGGTGTGCCGTGGCGGCCCCCGTACAGCTCGACCAGGATGGGGATCCGGGTCCCTCCGCGGCCCGCGGAGGGAGTGACGATGCCCCGTCTCCTGCTCACCCGTTGGGCGGCCGTCACGATGGCCCTGGCCGGCGTCGCCGTTCCGGTGGGCACGACGGACCACCGTGCCGGGCGGGACGCGGGAGCGGGTCGTCCGGCGCTCGTCCGGCCCCTGGGCCACCAGAGCCGTGGTGAGGCCGAGGGCAGTTACGCGCCCCGGTCGATGGTCGCCGCCCCCACCGTCGGCCTCCTGGCCAACTCCACCGCCGTCGAAGGCGTTCCGCCGTCCGTCGCCAGGGGTGCGCGGTACGTCGAGGGGAGCCACGTCCTGCGGCTGGAGTCCGGCCGGTGGATGTACCTGCCCGAAGCGGGGACGGCGCCGGCCGTGGTCACCTCCGGCCACCCGCCGGCCCGGCAGCAGATCGCGCAGAGCCGCGCCTGGCTGGCCTCGGGCCGGGTCCCGGGCAGGACGCCCGCGCAACGCACCGCGGCCGAGCGGGCCCTGCTGTCCATGCGCGCCCTGCTCCGGCCGAACGGCGCCATGGCGGCGGGCGCCAGTCCCGGCTGGACGTACTCCTGGCCCCGCGACTCCAGCTTCGCCTCCGCCGCCTTCGCGCACACCGGCCACGACGCCGAGGCCTACCGGATCCTGCGCCACAGTGCCGCGACCCAGCGCGAGGACGGCACCTGGGAGGCACGGACGAAGCTCGACGGATCAGGCCGGCCCGACGGCAGGCGGTGGCAGCTCGACGCCAACGGCTGGGTCCCCTGGGCCACCTGGCAGTGGTACCGGACGGCCCCTCGGGCCGCCCGCCGGGCCCGGCTGGCCACCCTCTACCCGATGGTCCGCAAAGCGGCCGACCACGCGGCCGGCACCCTGCGCAAGGACGGGCTGCCCCCCGCCTCCCCCGACTACTGGGAGCTGATGACGACCAGCACGAACATCGGCACGGCCGCGCCGCTGCTCGCCGGCCTCAACGCCGCCGCGGACCTGGCCCGGGAGCTGGACCTGCCGGCCGACACAGCGCGCTGGGCACGGGCCGCCGGCCGGCTCTCCTCCGGGATCTCCGCACGGTTCGCACCCCTCGGCTACCAGCGCACCGTCGACGGACGGCACGGGCACGACAGCGCGCTGGCGTTCATGGCGCCCCCCTTCAACGCGGCCCCCGCCGGCCTGCCCGCCGCATTGGACGCCACGTACCGGGCGCTGCTCCTGCCCAACGGGGGCCTGACGCCCGGCAACGACCCCGCGGCGCCCTGGGGCGCAAACGCCTGGACGCCCAGTACGGGGTTCTTCGCGCTCGCGTGGGCCGCGACGGGGAGGCCTGAGAAGGCCGGACCCGTCCTCGACTGGATCCTTGCCAAGAGGAACCCGCTCGGCGAGCTGCCGGAGAAGGTGGACGGGCAGGGCAGGCCGTCCTCCGTGGCACCCCTCGCCTGGACGGGCTCGATCGTCGTCCTGGCCCTCGTGGCGCTCGACGGCACGGCGCTCCCCACCCCGCCCCTGCGGCCTTAGGGATGGTCCTACCGGTCAGCGCTGCCCGTCGGAGCCGGCGCGCCCGGCCTGGGCGAGCGTCGAGGGCGGAACCGCCGGGTGCCAGGGGGAGGAGGGCGGGAGGCTGCCGAGCGGCTCTGATCCGGCCGGGGGAGCCGTCGTGACGTGCAGACCGGCGTCCAGGCCGAGCGTCGCCGCGACGGCCGTACCGTCCGGCTCGGCGACGGCTGCCGGGGCGCCCGTGTAGAGCATCCGGGACGCGTACCAGGTCGGCGTACGGTCCGGGGCCGACACGCCGACCGTGCCCCCGCGCGCCCGGCCTGCGAGCACGTCGCCCGCCACGCCGACGGATCCGTAGCCACCCTCACCGCCTGCCTCGGTGACCGGGGAGAAGACGGGCGCGGGCCCGTCCGCGATGGCCAGACTGGTACCGACGGTCCCCGTGCCGGGGTGCCGGAAGTACAGGCGGACGCCGTCGCCCCGCGGGCTGGCCGTGAGCGGACCGGTGGTCGCCGGCAGCCCGGTCGGGAAGGGCCCGGTGAACGCGGCGTCCGGCGCGGGCTGCACCCAGGCCAGGACGGTCCGGGCCGTGGCCGCGTACACGTGGCGGCGACCCGCCGCGTCGGTCGCGGTGACGGGATCGCCCTGCAGAGCGCCGCCGCCCAGGGCCTGCCACCCACCGAAGGGGCCGTCCGGCGCCGCCTGCGCGCGGGCGCGCAGGGTGCGGCCGGAATCGCGTACGTACACGGTCATCCGGCCCGTGCGGTCGACGGCGACGGAGGGAGCACTGAGCGCCGAAGTGCCGGATATGTCGGCTGTGTCCGGGGTGCCCAGCGACTGCCACGGGGTGAAGTCACCGCCGGGCGCGGCCTGGACGGCGTACACCAGCTCGCGCCCGTACTCCGCGGCCGTGTTGCCCAGGGTGGTGCGGGTGCCGAGGACCGCGATCCTGCCGTCGGGGAGCCGGGCCGCCGTCGCGCCCGCGTCGATCCCGGTGCCGGGGAGGAACCGGGGACCCTGCCAGGAGGCCTGGGGGCCGCCGCGTGACCAGTACGCCATCCGGCCGTCCAGGACGGCGAAGGCCCACAGCCGGCCCGATGCGCCCTCGGTCATCCAGGAGGTGCCCTCGCCCCGGCTGTAGCGGATGGTCTGGTTCCATCCGGCGCCGGTGGGCCGGGTCGCGGTCTTGCGGTCGCCGCAGCCGGCCGGGCTGCCGCACCAGTCCTGGTGGTCCGTCCAGGCGTAGGTCTTGAGGTAGCCGAGCTTCTCCTCGGCCGCCTGCGGGTCGAGGGTCGGGGGAAGCGCGCTGTTGGGGTAGCTCACGTAGTTCTGGACCGAGAAGTGCGGCCGGTCCGGGGACTTCGCGTAGCGGTCGGCCGCGGCCTGCACGAAACGGGCCCCGTACATGTGGTCCTGGTGGTCGTGGAAGGCGCCGCCGCCCTGCGACCGTCCGGGCGTGGGGTCCTGCGTCCGTATCGTGGTGGGCCGGTACCGCGCGAAGACGCCGGCTATGGCCTCCACCGCCTGCTCCTTGGTGTAGGAGAACGAGGTCCTGACCGGTGTGCCGGAGGCCAGCTGCGCGCCCAGGGCGCCGACCCTGCCGTCCCACAGGCCGCGCAGGCTGTCCGGATTGTCGCCGGAGATGCTGCGGGCCTCGCGCAGCTGCATCCACACCAGGCTGACCTCGGGCCTGGCGGTGAGGACGTCCACCTCGGCGCTGCCCCCGCCGGCCGTGGGCAGGGAGGTGCGCTGCCAGGCGCTGGCGCGGTCGCCGGTGGCCATCTGCGCGTAGGCGGCCCGTATGCCGTTCTGTCGGGCCTCCGCGTAGGCGGCGTGGTCCGCGGGACGGGCGGGGTCCCTCAGGTGCGGGCTGTGGGCCTCGTTCCTGCCGTCGGACTCGCCGGAGGTCAGGTAGACGGTGGCGACCTCGACGCCCGAGGCTATGGAGCGGCTCACGTCGGGGTTCATGAAGAAGAGGTCGTCGTCGGGATGCGCGACGACCTGGAGGACCGTGCCCTCCGTCACACTCGGCCGCGGGCCCGCCTCGGGGGCAGCCGGTTCGGGCGCGTTGCCGTGCCCGAAGGCCCAGGTGGTCACCCCGGCGGCGCCGACGGTGAGCGCGGCGAGCAGGGCCGCTATGTGGGTGCGGCTGGCCAGGGACATCTGCAACGCCTTGAGGATCGGTCCGGTGCGGAACTCCGCCGTGGGGGGTGTCGGTGCCCCGATGGCTCCACCACTTCCGGAGACGACCGGGCCCGATTATGCATCGCACGTTTTCGACTGACACACCCTCAAGTGGTATATGGATGCAAACCGAGTTGAATGCGTTGTATGGGTGACTTGTCCCATTTTTTTGTTGCTTGGGTGGCGTGCGGGAGAGGGGGAGACGTGACGTGCATCTCGTCGCGCGGCAGTCCGGCTTCAGGCGCGACCGGGTGAATTTCTCGCTCGCTGCCCTCGGCCGGACGCCGGCGCCGGCGCGGAAAGGCCAGGTCCGGCCGGTTCGGCGGTGCGTGAGCGCAAGACCGGTCGGCGGACAGCGCCGGTCGTGTCCATGGGGTCGTCCCTGCGCAGGTCCGTGTGACGAGTGACACGACCACGGGGGCAGGTGGCCGTGCGGTGGTTCGACCGGCACGCCGTCACCTGATCTTGTCCGTCCGCACGGCCCACCGCGGTGTATTTCCGCGCCGAGCGGCACGGCCACGCGGGCCCGGCGCGGATCTCGTCGTCGACCGGAGCCGCACACCGCTGCCCTCGCACCTGTGCCGACGGGCTTCTTCACCGCGACGCGGTAGAGCGCGCCGCGGTCAGGGCAGGACGCCCCGCCGGCTTCCGGCCGGACGGGGCGCCCTGCCCTCTGAGCCCCCTCAGTCGATGCCCTGGGCGAAACGGAAGAAGCGGTCCGGGTCGTACGCGCGCTTCACCGACCGCAGCCGCGCGTAGTTCTGCCCGTAGTACGCCTGCCGCCAGTTCGTCAGAGCGGGGTCCATGTAGTTCTGGTAGGACCGCTGCATCGAGTAGGAGTCCATCGCCGTGAAGGCGCCGTCCACCCACGCCTGCCCGCGGTCCTTGTCCTCCTGGCCCGCGTCCGGGCGGGTCAGACCCACCGAGTACCCCGCGTTGAAGAGGGACTCGCGGTGGACGAAGGCCGTGGCCGTCGGCGCGACCTCGTTGATCTGGCCGCCGTACGCGAAGAGCCCCAGGAAGCGGAACTGGCCGGGCCGGAAGTCGGCCGTGAAGGAGCCGAGGGCCTTCTCCGCCGCGGTACGGGTCCACTTCTGGGCGAAGAACTGGTTGCGCCCGGTCGCGTAGTTGTCGCGGGGCAGCTGCGCGTCGGGCGAGTAGCCGATCCGGTGGCACTGGGTGACCGTCTTGTCCCCGCAGCCGAAGATGTTCATCATCGCCTGCTGGTAGGGGAGTTCCACGACCTGCCGCGAGGTGGTGGCGATGCCCGCCGCCGCGACCAGCCGGTCGAGCGTACGGTCGGCATCGGCCTTGGCCCCGGCGTAGCCGCCCATGAGGACGACGTTCGGCTCGGTGCCCTGGGGCGCGTCGGTCGGGAGCAGGAACAGCAGCTCCGAGGACAGCTCCCGTGGTGCGTCGGCGATCCAGTCCTGCCAGGCCAGGATCAGCGTGACGGCGTCCGACCAGCGGAAGTTGAGGTTGTACGTGGTCAGCGAGGGTATTTGGACCGGCCGCACCTCGAAGTCGGTGACGACGCCGAAGTTACCGCCGCCGCCCCCGCGCAGCGCCCAGTACAGGTCGGGGTGCTCGTCCTGCGCCGCGCGGACGGTCGTACCGCAGGCCAGGACGACCCGGGCCGACACCAGCCGGTCGGAGCCCATGCCGAACTTGCGGGAGGGGAAACCGAGCCCGCCGCCCTGCAGCCAGCCGCCGACCGCGACGGTCGGACACGTGCCCGAGGCGACCTGGATGCCGTACGGGGACAGGGTGTTGAGCACGTCCACGCCCTGGCTGCCGGGACCGAGGTGGACGGTGTCGCCCGGCCGGACGCTGTTGAGCCGGGACACGTCGATGACCAGCCCCGGCGTGGTCGAGTAGCCGGCCGCGCTGTGGCCGCCGCTGCGCACCGCGGGAGCGAGGGCGTGGTCCTGGGCGAAGCGGATGCACGCCGCCACGTCGGCCTCGCTGGTGCAGTAGGCGATGGCCTGCGGATGGATCGCGTCGAACTGCGCCAGCTGCAGCTGCTTGGCCGTCTCGTACGTGGGGTCGGCGGGAAGGACCAGGCGGCCGGAGAGCCGGCGCTGCAGCCTGCTCCAGGGGACGGTGGGGCCGGCGGCGTGCGCCAGCATCAGGCCGCCGCCCGTGGTCAGGGCGGCAGCCGCGCCGACACTGGCTCCGGCACGGATGAGCGAGCGCCTGCTGATCACGTGGACCACACTCCGTTCCGTCCTGGCATGCAGGACACAGGGCGTTCCGGCGCCGGCGCAAGGGCCGCGTCCGGGACGAGGACTTCGAACAGATGCAGCATCCGCGAGGGAGCCGCAGGAACGGGCAGAACCGGTGCGTAGTCCGTCACCACGGGCGCGCGCACCGGTGCTGTGCCCGGCGCGCAGTCGGCCGACCGCGGCGCCCGGTCCCGGCTACGCTCGAAACATGGGCCATCGTGTCGATCCACCCCCGGAGCAGGCCGGGTCCGACGCCGACCACGAACGGCTCACCGCTGCCGCCGAGGCGTGGGCGACCGCGATCGTCTCCAACGACGCGGAGCGGATGGCCGGGTTCATGGCGGACGACTGGGTCATCGTCTCCGCGTCGGGCATCTCCACGAAGGAGCAGTTCCTGGCCTTCGTCGCGTCCGGCGAGCTGACCCACTCGGCGATGGAGTTCGTCAGCCCGCCGAGGATCCGCCTGCACGGTGACACCGCCGTGTTCACGGCGCGGGCGACGAACACGGCCCACTACGGGGGCCGGCGGTTCGACGCCGAGGAATGGACGACCGACGTCTTCGTACGGCGTGAGGGCGGCTGGCTGTGCGTGCTGAGCCACATCACCGCGGCGGCCCCGGCGGCTCCGCCCGAAGCGTCACCGGCTCCGCCCGCCACCCCGCCCGCGCCGGGTGCGAGCTGAAGGCGCTCCGGGAGGCGCGGGAGGCGACCCGGTGCGCTATTGCGTGGCGGGCGTGGCACGGGCGATGAGCAGGGCGACGTCGTCGTGGTCGCCCGGGTGCCGCAGCCGGCGCAGGAGCAGGTCACAGGTGATGTCCAGCGCGCGGTGCGGGTCGTCGAGGACGTCGAGCAGAGCTTCCAGCCGTTCGTCGATCGCCTGGTCGCGGGTCTCGACCAGCCCGTCGGTGTACAGGACGAGCTGGGCGCCCGGCTCGATGTCGACGAGGGTGGTGCTGAAGGCGACTCCGCAACCGCCCAGGGGGGCGCCGGACGGCAGGTCGAGAAGCTCCCGCGTCCCGTCCGGGTGGAGGAGGACGGGCGGCAGGTGTCCGGCGAGGGAGATGTGGCACTGCCCCTGGTGGGGGTCGTACACCGCGTACACGCAGGTCGCGATGGTGTTGAGCCCGTCGGTGACGTGGTCGAGGTGGTACAGCACCTGGGCGGGGTTGAGATCCAGATCGGCCAGTGTCCGGGTGGCGGTGCGCAGCTGGCCCATGCTGGCCGCGGCGCCGACCCCGCTGCCCATGACGTCGCCGACGACGAGGGCGGTCTTGTCACCGCTCAGGGGGATGACGTCGAACCAGTCGCCGCCGATCTCCATGGCGGCCTGGGCGGGACGGTAGCGCGTGACGACCTCGAGGCCGGGCCGGCGCGGCGGCGGGTGCGGCAGCAGACTGCGCTGGAGGGTCAGGGCGGTGTGGCGCTGTTCTTCGACGGCCCGGTGGCGCTCGGTGACGTCCACGCTGGAGGTGGCCACCCCCAGCACCTTCCCGTTGGGCGCCTCCAGCCGGTAGAAGGAGATCGACCAGGCGTGTTCGTTGTCGGGGTCGGCCGGCGTACGGCCGACGGTGTACTGGTCCACGATGGGGACGCCGGTGGCCAGGACCTCTCGCATCGCCGCCTCGAAGGACCGGTCCAAGAAGGGCAGCACCTCATGGACGTGCCGGCCGATGTGATCGGCGGCCGGTACGCCGTTCATCCGTTCCTCCGCCGGGTTGACCGAGACGTACCGGAGGTCGGTGTCCAGAACGCCCAGCCCGATCGGGGACTGGGCCACCAGCCGGGCCGACAGGGCCAGCTCCCGTTCGACCTGGCGTAGCGTCGCCTGCTCCGTGGCCAGCCCCAGGGCCCAGTACTCCCGCGCACTGTCCTGCAGCCGCATGTTGCGGAACTCCACCATCCGCGTGGTGCCGTCCTTGTGCCGGACGGGGAAGACCCCGGCCCAGCTGCCGCCGTCGTCCATGACCTGGGCGAACATGTTGAGAACGAGCTCCAGGTAGTCCTCCTGCACCAGCAGCTGTCCCGCGAAGGCGCCGAGGGCCTCCTGGGCGCTGTACCCGAACAGCTTCTCGGCCTGGGGGCTCCAGAGGTCGATCCTGCCCTCGGCGTCGAGGAGGACGGCAGCCACGTTCAGTACGTCGAGCAAGCCGCCCGGTCCCGACGGAGCGGGCCGCGCCGTGCCGCGACCGTTCCGCAGGGGCTCGGCTGCGTTCATCGTCCGGGCTCTCCTTCCGGCCGGCCGGGAGCTGCTGTCCTCTGCCGGGCCGAAGCGTGTGCGGGTACGGGTGGTGCCACCCGAGTCCATGGTCCCCCGCCGCCGGCCCCCCACGCACGCCATGCTGTCCGGACACCCGGGTCACGCCATGCTGTCCGGATGCCCGATCACGCCGCCGACCGGGCGAAAAGATCCGTCCGGCCCGGTGCCACGCCGTACCCGCGCGCGAGCGGGCGCCCCCAGGGGCCGGGGTGGCCGGGGAACGCAGCCGTCATCCGGCACCGTCCGGCCCGCTGCGGTCCAGGCGGCCGACCTGGACGGTGTCCTGGTGGAGCACGCCGACGACGTGGTGATGTGCGGCGTGCCACCGCCGAAGGGAGGCGTCCGCGGGCTCCGCGCCTCCCGGGATGCGCGGCCGCCCTTCTTGGCGGGGCAGGCGCAGGGCGCCTCGTTCGAGATCGTGTCGCCGGACGTCACGGCCGGGGCCGCGTGGCCTGGGCCCGTGCCCTGCTGCGGTGGGGAAGGCCCCAGGAGCCCGCCGGGGACCCGGCGAACCGCATGCGTCTCACGGTGGGCCTGCGCAAGGGTGCGGGGCCGGCGGGTGAGCGCGCACGAGCACCACCCCTTCCCTGACACCTCGGTGGGGAAGGATCCGCCGACCGGGTGACCGCTCTTCGCCAGGACGCCGGAACGTGCGCGGCCCGACGGGTCAGGGGGTCAGGTGGTGGAGTCGCCGACGGGTTCCAGGGCGGGCATCAGCGCGGCGAGGACGCTCTGCATGAAGGCCGGCGGGACGGGCCGGGTGCGCAGCAGCCAGGTGTGGTAGATCGGGCCGTAGATGAGCTCCACGGCCAGCTCCAGGTCCAGGTCGGGACGGATCTGGCCGGCGTCGCGGGCCTTGGCGAGGCGGTCGACGCATTGGTCGATGGACCCACGCAGGATGCGGCGCACGCCCTCGGCGGCGACCTCCTCGGTCTGCGCGGCGGCGATCAGTCCCCGCCAGATCTCACCGAACTCCGTTTCGAAGAGCCGCATCACGTTGGTGGTCTGGGTGACCAGGTCGGCCCGGATGTCCCCGGTGTCGGGATAGCCGGCGGAGGCGTTCCGGTGCATGTCCACGCCCTCGAGGAGGATGGCCGCCTTGGAGGGCCACCAACGGTAGATCGTCGTCTTGCCCACCCCCGCTCTGGTGGCGATGGCCTCGATCGTGGTCGCGATGAATCCGCGCTCGGCGCAGATCTCGAAAGCGGCCGAGATGATCGCTTGGCGGGCCTTCTCGCTGCGGCGGGTCGGATCCGGAGACATACGGCGATCCTACCCCAACGCAACGCTACGTCTCGTGTTGACAACCTGGGTTCCACCTGGCATCTTGACGTCAACGAAACGCTTCGTATCGTGTCGTATCGCGGAGGGTGTGCGGACGGTGTGACGCGGTGGAAGACCGTCTCACCCGTGACCTCGTGTCACGGGGGTCACCTCCGGCGCGGAGTACGGGATGCCCGGGCTGGATCGGAGTCCCCCCACGGGGGTGGGGGGCTCGGGATCCGGCGGAACGGGTCCACCTCCCGCGCTCCGCTCCGCAGGGACGGCCGGGCGGCGGCCCGGCAGCCACTCCCGCGCTGCGGCCCGGGTTGCGTGGTGTCGCGGGGTCGAGCGTGCCGTTGAGCCGCCGGAAGGAGCTGCCGCCTGCCCGGTGCGGAGAGCCTCGCCCGCCGGGGGGTCAGACGTCGCGGGCCATGACGCGCCGGGCGGCCTCGGCCTCGGCCGCGCGCGGCGACAGCTCATCCAGGGTGTCGAGTTCGTCGTCCGACTCCAGCTCCCGCTCCCAGGCGGCCGCGAGGCGCTCCTGCTCCTCGGCCGGTCTGTCGGCGACGGCCTCCCGGTGGTGGGGGTCAAGGGCCGCGAGAAAACGTCCGAGCGCGTCCGTCGGCATGCCGTACTCCTTGTCGCCGGGGGGGGGGAGGGGTGGCAGCGATTGCGATGCCGTGCCCGGCCCAGCATGGCGAACCCGGCCGACGCCGGCGCCCCGACACGGCTCCCCGCCACCCTTATGCCGCTGCGGCTTCCGGCGCCGGACTCCCGGCCCCCGGCTCCCGGCTTCCGATGCCCGGCCCCGGTGCCCGGCGCCTGGCCCCGGCTCCCCGCCTCCAGCCGTCGGTGCCCGCCCCGGCCCCCGGCTTCCGGCGCCCGGCGGCCCTGGCTTCCAGCCTCCGGCGCCGGCCCCCGGCGCTCGGCCCCCGCGCCTGGCCTCCAGCCGTCGGTGCCCGCCCCGGCCTCCGGCCTCCGGGTCTCCATGGCCCTCCGGGGATTCCTCCGAGCCGGAAGCCCGGACAGCCGCGTGGCCGGACTGCCGCCCGTCGGCGTACGGATGCTCAGGCGGGCCTGCGTGCGTCCAGCAGCACAGGAACGCGCGCCTCGACCCCGCGCGCAGCCGCGAGGGCGGGCCCTCGCCGGGCAACGGCACCATCCGGGCCTGCGCCGATCCGTCCCGCCGCAGGACAGCGCCTCGTGGGCCGCACCACGGAGCTGGCGCGGCGGCCTCCGCCCACGGGCGGACCGTGGGACACCCGCAGCGCGGCACCCCGGAGTCGACCGCCCTACGCGACGACGTCGAACGCACCGCCCGGAGCCGGATCGGCGACCGGGCCCACCGCGGGCGCGCACGGCGAACCGGCTGCCGAGGTCCGACGCGTCCTCGCCGACGCACCCTGAACCGGCGGCCGGAGCCCGGGCGCCGCCTACGTCGCGGACCGCTTCGACGGCACCGGCGCCGCCGCCCCGGTGGCCGCGGCCGGCACGGCGTGCGCGGGAGCGGCAGGGTCAGTGCCCGTGCCCGGGGCAGCGCCGGTGGTGGCCAGCCTCAGGGCCGCCACCAGTTCGCGGTAGAGCGGGTCGGTCCTCAGTAGTTCCTGGTGGGTGCCGCGGGCGCGGATCCGGCCCGCCTCCATGACGACGATCGCGTCCGCGTCGACCACCGTCGACAGGCGGTGCGCGATGGTCACCACGGCGCCGGTCGCGGCGCGGCTGCGGATGCAGTCCTGGACGGCCGCCTCGGTAAGGCCGTCCAGCTGGGCCGTCGCCTCGTCCAGGAGCAGCACGTCCGGGGTGCGCAGCAGGGCGCGCGCGAGGGCGATGCGCTGACGTTCGCCGCCCGACACCTGCGCAGACGACAGCGGGGTGTCCAGACCCTCGTCGAGCGCGTCGACCTTCTCCGTCAGCCGTACGTCCTCCAGCACCTGGCGGAGCTCCTCCTCGGTGGCCTCCGGCCGGGCGAGCACCAGGTTGTCGCGGAGGGTGCCGGGCACGACGGGGGTGTCCTGCTCGACGTACGCCAGCCTGGCCCGTACCTCGGAGTGGCTGTACTCGCCGTACGGCCGCCCGTTCAGGAGCACTTCACCCTGGACCGGCTCCAGGAAGCGCAGCACGAGCGAGAACAGGGTCGTCTTGCCGGCTCCCGAGGGCCCGACGATCGCGGTGTGCCCGAGCCGCGGGATGGCCAGCCCCACGCCCGTGACGGCGGGAGCGGCATCGGGGCCGTACGCGGCGCTGACGCCGCGCAGTTCGAGCACCGGCACCTGCGCCGGGTCGCCGACCACGGGCGGGTCCGCCTCCGTGGCGGCCGGCGGAGGCGCCGCGTCCTCCGCCGTCAGGTCCGCGGTCTGCCGGATGCGTTCGGCCGCGGCCATCCCGCCCTGGAGGGTGGTGAGGTTCTGGCTCAGTTCGGTGACCGGCTCCATCAGCGTGAACGCGTACAGCAGGAAGGCGATCAGGCCGGACACCTCCAACTGCCCCTCACCCACCCGCCAGGCCCCGACACCGAGGATCGCGATGACGGCCAGGTGGATGCCGGAGCCGGCGACCGTCCAGGCCAGGGCCTCCTGGCGGACCGCGCGGATCCCGTACTCCGCCGACGACCGCGCGTCCGCCATGATCCGCTCGGCGGCCCGCTCCTCGGCGCGGCTCACCTTCACGGTGCGGATCGCGCGCAGCGTGCCCTCCAGGACACCGCCGAGCCGTCCGATGTGCTCCTGGGACCGCTGCTGCGCCTTGCCGATCCCGGGCATGAGGAGCGCGAAGAGCATGCCGGTCACGGCCACGGCTGCCATGGTCGTACCGAGCAGCACCAGGTCCAGTACGCCCATCAGGACCAGGCTCCCCACCAGCATCACGGCGCCGTTGACCAGACCGACGAACGACTGGGCAGTGGCCTCGCGGAGCAGGACGGTGTCGGAGGTGACCCGCGTGACGAGTTCACCGGTCGGGCGCCGGTTGAGTGCGGGCACGGTGGCGCCCAGGAAGCGCCGCACCATCGACTCGCGGGCCTCCAGCACGATCCGCTCGCCCAGTGCGCCGAGCATGCACCACTGCCGGTACGACACGGCGGCGCCCACGACGAGGAGTACGAGCAGGGCGGTCACGGGGCCGGACAGGGACCCGGAGTCGCCGAGTGCGTCCAGGACCCATTTGGTGATCATGGGCGTGGCCAGGCCGAGGGCCGAGCCGGCCAGGGCCAGGACCAGTCCCATGGCCAGGGTGCGCCGGTGCGGCCGGGCGAACGACCACAGGATGCGGAGCCGGGGCGCGGTGCCTCCGGCAGGGGAACGGGGACGGTCGGGGTCGGTCGGAGAGGTGGATGTCGGGTCAGCCATGCCAGAAATGGAACATCGCTGTTCCATTACGGTCAAATGTGTTTCACAGCGGGTGCCGCGCTACCGTACGCCCATGGGGCCCGACCACACCGCTACGTCCACCGAGAGCGCCACGCGCATGCGCACCCGGCGCTCGATCCTCGACGCCGCCGTCAGCGTCCTCTCGGGCAACCACGGCGCGTCCCTCGCGGACGTCGCCGAGGCCGCCGGCGTCGGGCGGACCACCGTCCACCGCTACTTCCCCGAACGGTCCGACCTGGTGGCGGCGTTGGGGGCGGACGTACGGGAGCGGCTGGAAGAGGCGACCGTACGCGCACGGGTGGACGACGGCCCGGCCCCGAAGGCGCTGGAGCGGCTCTGCCTGGAGTACTTCGAGCTGGGGGACCGGCTCATGCTCCTCTTCGACGTGCCGCAGTTCATGACCTGGGCCGGCTTCGAGGAGGAGACCGACGCCGACCGCACGCTGATCCGGCTCATCGAACGCGGACAGGCCGAGGGCACGGTCGACACCGAGGCGGACGCCGACTGGCTGCAGAACGTACTGTGGTCGCTGCTGTACGCGGCCTGGATGCAAGCACGCGACTACGGCACCCCCCGCCATACGGCCATCTCCTTGTGCCTGCACACCCTGCGCAAGGCAACGGCGGCCGGCTGACCCGCGCGACGACGGCGAGGAGTTCAGGTGGAGTTCAGCCCCGCCGCAGCAGGCCCGCGCGGCGGGCCAGTGCGTCCTCGGCGGCCGAACCCTGCCGACGGCCCGGCTTCTCGCGCGTGACGTAGCGGAACGGCAGCCCGCCCGGAACGGCCAGTACGCCACCGAACCGGGTGTCCCCGGCGAACCACACCTCCCTGTCGACCGGCTTGCGTTCCGGGCCGTCCCAGCCCTCACCCGGCGGCGGGAACGAGCACTGGCTCTGTCCGTCGGGGCCGAGCAGGACCACCCGGCCGTCGGCGGCCCACCGCCGACCACCCGCACGGTCGCCCTCCGCCGCCACCACCCGCACCTCGCGAGCGGCACAGGGCCACACCTGCCAGCCGTACGTGGCCAGCACCAGGCGCTCCCGGCGCCGGGCCCGGCGCCACAGCAAGGTCAGGCCGACGGTCGCCCCGAGCAGGGGCACCAGCATCACGGCCGCCCCCACCGCGTACGCCGACCCCGGCCCGGCCGTCGCGACCACCGCCACCAGCACCGCCGCCTCGGAGGCGACGGCCCACCACCCCCGCCGCAGCCCCCGTTCCCGGCGCCGCAGCACCTCCGCGACTCCAGGGGTGTCCAGGGCGGTGCCCGGCAGCACCGGGTACCCGTACTCATCGGCCGGCATCGGCAGGCTCCGGTTTCGGTCAGGGCCGCGACAGCTGCGGCGGCGGGGCAGAAATCGTCCACGGGAGCGGCACGCCCCCGCCGGAAGTGCGGGAGACCGCGCCCGTCCCCCTGTGAGCACGCGCCCGTGACGGAAATGGTTCCCCGGGACTCCGGCGGCTCGCGCCTGACCACCGCACCCGTATGACGCGTCCGGCGGTGGCAGGAACACGGGTGGCGACGGCACCGGCGGTGATGCTCGATCTCTCGTCCTGCACGGCGCTCGAGCCGATGGGGATCATCCCGGTCGACTCCAGCCTGCGTGCGGCGCTGACCGGCTTCACCCAGCTCTCCGCCGAGACCAGGACGCGGCAAGGGCATTTGCATGAACAGCCTCATGCCCGGCTGCGTGAACAGCCGGCAGTCGGTCACAGGCTCGTGAAGAGGCCGTCGAGCGGGGCCGGTACCTGCCCGGGGCCGAGGGCCTCCACCAGGAGACGGCCGTAACGGATCTTGCGGCCCTTCTTCGTCCCGAGGAAGCGCCGCAACTGCTGCTGGCGGGGCCGGCCGTGGTGTGCGGGCTGGTGCAGGAAGGTCTCCCAGGCCCGCAGGTCCTCGTCGGCCCGGACGATCTCCTCGACGCGGGCCGGGCCCAGCGCCCGGATGAGTTCGTCCTCCAGGTCCGCCACGCACACGAAGAACCCCCGGTGAGGTGCCCGGGCCCGCTGCAGGCCGCGGTCGTAGAAGCCCCGCTCGCCCTCGTCGCACAGCCCCCTCAGGTTCAGGCCGAGACCTGGCGGACCGAGGAGGCCGGCGTAACGGCCGATACTCATCGCCCCGCCCATCGACACGACGCACACCCCTTCGGCAGCCAGGTCCCGGCCATGCCGTGCGGCGAGCGCCTCCACAGCCGCGAGGTCGCTCGGTCCTTCCAGGAGCACCGCCGTCCGCAGTCCCAGCCGTACGGCGAGATCACTCGCCGGGGCGCCGGGACCGCCGGCCGCCCAGTGGGTGACCGCCTCCCGGAATGCGCGCATGTCCGTCATGGAGCGAGTCTGCACTCCACCGAGCGGCACAGCACGCACTGTTCGACGGCCCTGCTCGGTCACCGGGCGTCCGACGGGAAAACCAGGTGCGTCCGGCCGTCACCGTCTCCTACCGTTCCGGGCATGCGCGTCGTTTTCACGAAGGGCCCCCGTACGAGCTACGAGATCGCGGTGAGCCGCGAGAAGGGGCCCGTGCTCGCCCCGCGCAACGGACCCGGCGGGCACCCGTATCTGCCGCACGACCTGGTGCACTTCCTGGTCGAGGCCGAGGCGGGCATCGAGCTGGGCGTCTACGGGCGCCTGGCCGCGGGCGACAACGGCCTGTTCTGGCCGGCCGACCCGGCGGAACGCGCCAAGGCCGCACGGCGCCGCAAGTCGAAGCCGACAGCCCCGTCCCCCCGGGCACAGGCCGACATGGCCCGGTCCGAGCAACTGGCGGGCATCGCCGTACCCGTGTGGGAGGTCCGGCACGGCCACGCGCAGGAACTGCCGGCCTATGTGACGGCAACGGGCGAGATCCCCGCGGTCGTCGACCGGATCGTGTCCCGCTTCGACGACTACGCCCCCCGCTGGCACGCGCTCCCGGTCGGGGGCTCGCTGACCCTGATGTGGTGAGGCCCGCCCGCTCCGGAGGCCTGACCGGTCCGGGACGCCCGGTCGGCAGCAGGGCGGCGAACGGGGCCGTGTGACGGACAATGGGGATGCCCGGCCATGGACGGGGTAGTTCGTGCTGATCACCCGGCGGTGCGAGATCATGCAGTGCCGGGACACCGGCCGCATGCGGGGGGAGATGCCGATGACAGCCGAACCGGACGCCGAGGGGACCACCGTCGCCGACCTGGTCGCGGCCGCCGGGGAGGATCAGAGCGGCGCCCTGTGGCGGCTGCGCGACGCCGACAGGCAGCTCGACGCCAACCTCGTCCGGCTCCTGCCCGGCGCGGAGGTCGCCGCACACACGGAGGCCGACGTCGACGTGCTGCTCCTCGTCGTCGCCGGCGACGGTTCCCTCACCCTCGACGGCGCCGTGCGCGCGGTCGGTACCGGCTCCCTCACCTTCCTGCCCCGCGGCGCGGCCCGGGCCCTCCTGGCCGGCCCGCAAGGCCTGACCTTCCTCACCGCGCACCGCAGACGAGCCGGCCTGGCCATCGGCCGACGCCCACGATCCGCAGGCCCTCGCCCGGAGTGCGACGTGCACCTCGTCTGCACCCGGTGCCACCGTCACGCCATCGAGGCCGACGCCCAGTACTGCAGCCGGTGCGGCACCCCACTGAAACGCCGTGCGGCGGGCACCTGACGGAACCGAACCGTGTACAGGGCGCGAGGCGGAGACCCGACGCCAACGGCGGCCCGGCCTACGCCGGGCCGGAGACGTACGAGGTCATCTGCATCATCCGGTGAGCGCTCGTGCCCCCACGCAGACCTCAGGGCGCGGTCTCGCGCCCTGAGGTGGGGGTCCGACGACGGGGGGCGTCTTCAGCGCTTGGCGCTGGGTACGGCCAGGGGTTCACCCGGGGCCTTCTTCTTCGCCCGCTCCATCTGTTCGCCGAGTTCGGTGAGGCGGTTGCGGCCCATGGCCTTGCGGACGTCGGGGAACCACTCCTTCTCCTCCTCCTCGACGTGGTGGCGGACGTTCTCCATGAGGACGCTCATCTTGGCGTCGAAGCGTTCGTCGGCTGCGTCCAGGTCCTTGAGTTCGGACAGCATCCACAGCACCACGTGGTGCTCCTCGATGCTTTCCAGCACGTGGTCCTTGGTGTCGGGGGCGGCCTCGCGGGCGGCCGGGTAGAAGATCTTCTCTTCGATCCACGTGTGCGTGGTGAGCTCCTCGATCACCTGGTCGGCGATCTTCCGCTTCTCTGCGTGGGCGTTGTCGTCGGCCTTCTCGAACTGCTTGAACAGCTTCTCGACCGTCTTGTGGTCTTCCTTGAGCAGCACGATCCCGTCCACCGGCGCCTCCTCGGCCTCGCGTAGCGGGCGGCGTGGCCTGCCGCCCTGACGCCGACTACCCCGTGCCGCCCGGCGACGCCCGTGCAGGGCGGAGGGTTGGCCCGTAAGGAGGACGCGCCTACGCCGTACGCCCCATTCGCGCGCTGACGCCTCATGGGCCCCCGCCGGCCACTTCCGGAGCGGGTGCGGGTGCGGGTACGGGTGCGGGTGCGGGTGCGGGTACGGGAGCGGGAGCGGGAGCGGGAGCTGGGGCTCCCCTGCGTGGTGGGGAGCCCCAGCGGCTGCCGGGCGGGGAGTCAGCTGTGGTCGTGGCCGTAGTACCGGCCGAGCTGGTCGCGGTAGGCAGTGTCGCCGCGGTGCTCGTCCTTGTCGTAGGTGGGGGAGTCCTTGATCTGGTCCTTGGTGAGGTTGAGCCGGACCAGTTCCTTCTCCACGTCGATGCGGGCGATGGTGCCGGCCGGGATCAGGACGTGCTTGCCGAAGATCCAGGGGCCGGTGTCGACGACGAGGTAGGAGGCGTCGACGTCTTCGGTGGCCTCGTCGACCTTGCCGATGTGCCCGTCCGTGGCTTCGACCTTGTAGCCGACCAGGCGGGTGCCGGGTTTGTAGTGCGACTCGGAGTTGTAGCTCCACATGTCAGCGGTCACGGGATGTCTCCACTTCTCTGCGGACGGGCTTCCGCGCCCGTCAGGTGTGCAGGAGGCTGTTGCGGCCGTCGTGGCCGTCCGCCTCCTCCTCGTCGAGCCAGTGACCGCCGTCCGCGAGGTAGCGGAAGCCGTGCCGCTCGTTCACCGGGAAGGTGACCGTGACCGCACGGGTCCCGTCGGGGCGTTCGGCCATCGCATGTGCGCCGGGTCGCCAGTCGTTGAAGTCACCGACCACGCTGACCTCACCGGCCGGATGGCCGGCGGGCAGGACGAACGTGATCTCGGTGCGCTTCTTGCGCCGGGTGCGTTCGAGCACGGGACATCAGCTCCTCACGTGCAGGGGAATGACCTCGCCATCCCTGCCCGCTCCGGCAGCCCGCGCAGCGGGGGACTACGTCTGCTGCCACATACTTGCCACCCCAACGGCCCCACGCGCGCCACGACCCGGGGGCTTCCGGACAGAGGGCCTGGGCGGGGGAAGCCGTACGCGGGGGTCAGTGCCCCGGCCTCTTCCGGCCGTGCCGCTGGATCCGGTACTTCCAGCGTGCGAGGAGTTCGCCGGGCGTTCGGGCCGGGGGCGTGTGTTCGGCGGGCCACTCCTCCTGCCGGGTCAGGGCAACGGTCGGCATGAGGTAGCGCATGCCGCCCGTTTCCAGAGCGCACAGGGGGACGTCGTCGGGGGCGTCGGGGTGACCGACGCGGATGAGGAACGGTTTCGGGGGATCGGTGGGGATCTCGCCCCGCAGGAGGGTGGCTTCGGTGCGCGGTGCGCGGACCGAGGCGGTCGTCTTCCCGTCGACCAGTACTTCTGCCGAGCGGTGCCGGACGTCGTACAGGACGGTGATCGAGTGGCCGTCCTGGTCCAGGTGATATCGGTGGTGGGCCGCCATGCCAGCCTCCCCGGACGTTCTGCTACCAGCGTAGAGCGCGGCGCCGCGCAGGGTGCTCCGGCAGGGGAGCGGCGTCCGTGCGGTCCGCCGGCCCGACGCCGGGCCGGCGGCCCCACGCAGCCGACCACCTGCCTCCCCGAGGCGTGGGGTACGGCTGCCCGTCCCGCTTCGGCCGCCGCGCGCCGCGTCGTCACTCTTGCCGCAGGCTCATGACCAGGTCGCGCGGCAGACCGTGCGTGTCGTGGAGGTAGTGGAGGTCCTCCTCGGTCAGCACCCCCCGGAACCGGGGCCGGGCGAGGACCTGCCGGCCGCGCTCCAGGAGCCGGCGGAACCGGCGCTCCTCCTCGAGCAGTACCCGCAGCACGTCATCCGTGCGCATGTCCTGCCGGAAGTGGTCCAGGGTGTGCCGGACGAGTTCGTCCGGCAGGTCCTCCACTCCGCGCGAAGGATCGTCCCTCCACAGCACGGTGAGCACCCGCCGCACCAGGCGTCGCAGCACGTACCCCTGCCCGGTGTTGGCCGGGCGCACGCCGTCGCCGACTACGACGACGGCCGAGCGCAGGTGGTCGCAGACCAGACGCAGTGACGGTTCGTCCAGAGGCCACAGGGCCGGCACGAGGCGGCGCCAGGGTTCGAAGACGTCGCATTCGAACACGGACGGCGTGCCCTGGAGGAGAGAGGCCAGCCGTTCCAGGCCGAGTCCGGTGTCGACGTTGCGCTGGGGCAGCGGTACGAGGGAGCCGTCGTCGAGCCGGCGGTGGCTCATCGTCACGTGGTTCCACACCTCCACCCAGCGGTCGTCGCCGGTGGGTGTCGACCGCGGAGGGCCGTCACCGCTCCACAGGAAGATCTCCGAGTCGGGACCGCACGGTCCGACAGGCCCGTTGGACCACCAGTTGTCCTCCACGGTGAGTTCGACGGGGACGCCGAGGCCCTGCCACAGCTCGAGGGAAGCGGTGTCCGGCCCGGTCCGGCCGTCACCGGCGTAGACAGTGGCGTGCAACAGGCCGGGATCGATCCCCAGCCCCTCGGTGAGCAGCCCGTATCCCCAGTCGAGGCTGAGCGGGCCCTCGTAGTCGCCCAGCGACCAGGTGCCGAGCATCTCGAAGACCGTCAGATGAGTGGCGTCGCCGACCTCCTCCAGGTCCGTGGTGCGCAGACAGCGCTGTACGTTGACCAGGCGCCTGCCCAGCGGATGCGGGCGGCCCTCCAGGTAGGGAGTGAGCGGGTGCATGCCGGAGGTGGTGAAGAGGACGGGGTCTCCGGGTGGTGGCAGCAGTGTCGAACCGACGATCCGGCGGTGGCCGCGTTCTTCGAAGTACTCGACGAACGTCCTGACCAGCTGTTCCGTGTGCATGGGGCGACTCCTTCGCGTCGAAGCGGGGGGAGGCACCGGAGAACGGGACCGTGCAGTCTCCGGCCGGTGGCAGGGATGCCACGGCACAACCGACGGACCGTTTCCGGTCGCCGGGGGAGAAGAACGTCAGACGGCGGCAACCGGTGCGCTGGTCGCTCGCGCGGTCGCGGTGGTGGTGCTGAGGCCGGTGACGTTCATGCGGATGACCATAACGCGGCGCTGCACTTCGGAGCACGGGGGTTTTCGCCGGTCGGTGCCGCCGCGGGCCCGACCGGTTCCCCCCGGCCCGGTGAGCGTGATGAGGCTGTGACCTGCGGCTGTTCAGGTGGACCGCGATGATCACTAGGGTTCGTGGGTGCCGAACAACAACGAGATACCCACGGGCCGGAGCGGCCCGGACGACGACGAGTGGAATGACTTCGTCCGGCGGTTCGAAGCGGAGGGGATCGGCCGGCAGCCCGCGCCCCGGCCCCGGCGGGCCTGGCCACGGAACCTGGCGCTGGGGCTCGTCGCGGCGGGTGCCGCCTTCGCCGTGCTGAAGTACACCGGGGGTTCAGCCGACGACGGGACCGCCGCGCCCGCTCCGGCCGCGCCCGCTCCCACCCCGTCCGCACCCGCCGGGGCGACCTCCGCTGCACCGTCGGCCGCGCTGTCGGCCGCTCCGTCGCGGGGCGCGGCGGCCGCCGACGCCGCGCGGCCGATGATGCCCCTCGCAGAACTGTTCCCGGCCGAGGTCGAAGGCGCCTCCGGCACCACCTTCACCCGGCTGGGCTCGACCGTGATGCGGTCCTGCACCGAACCGGACGGGGTCGGCCCCCGGCTGGCCGCCATGATCGAGGCCAGCGCGGGCTGCGTCGGCGAGCAGATCGCCTTCTACAAGGACGACCGGAACAACCAGTTCAACGTGGCCGTCTTCACGATGAAGGACCCGCTGGACACCCTGAGGATGGTCACCGGACTGTCCATGGCCTTCGACGACCACCAGGTCGCCGTACAGGCCCCGCCGCCCGGATCCGGGCTGCCGACCCTGCCCGCGGACAGCGGTCTGGTGCAGGGCTTCACGGGCCACGGGCGGGTCATGGTGGTCGCCATGGGGCAGTGGTCCGACGGCCGGACCGCGCAGTTCCAGCAGCTCGTGGACCGTATGAAACCCCTCCAGGACGCGGTCTCGGACAAGGTCGGCACCCACGAGGGCACGGGCTGAGACCTTCCCGCCCCGGGTACGAGGGCTGGGCCGCGGCCGGGGTCCGGCCACGGCCCCGACCGGCGGCCGGTGCTCAGGGCCCAGGGCTCAGCGGAGGGCGGGGATCACCTCGCGGGTCTCGTCGACCTCGATGCCCGTGATCCGGCGTTCCGGCGGGCCCGGTGGCGTCTCGTCCGCACAGACGGTCCCGCGTGCGGGCAGGGCCAGGGTGGCGAGGTAGTCCGTGACCAGGGCGCTGACGCACGCGCTCCGGTTGTACGCGGTGTGTCCCTCACCGGCGAACGTCAGCAGCCGCCCGTTCTCCAGCGTCCGGGCCAGCGCCACGGCGTCCTGGTACGGGGTGTCCGGGTCCCCGGTCGTGCCGAGGACCAGGATCGGGGCGGAACCGGCCGCCCGGTAGGAGCCCTCGAAGCGGCTCGGGCGCTCCGCCGGCCACTGGGCGCAGGTGGGCGCGTGGTTGTGGTCGTAGGTGGGCGGCCCCAGGCCGATCGGCGGTCCCAGCAGGGGAGCGGCGGCGGCCTGGGCGCTGACCAGCGCGCCCAGGAGCAGGGGGCTGGCCGGATAGACGCGGTCGGCGCACTCGACGGCCGTGTTGACGTTGAGGAAGTCGAAGGACGCGGGTGACGGCGGGGACAGCAGGAACGAAGCCTGCCGGGCCTGGGCCGCCCGCAGGGCCTCGCCCAGGTAGGGCCAGACCACCTTGCCCGAGTTGATGTTGAACATCAGGCGGTAGGCGAGGGTGTAGCCGGTGGCCGGGCGTCCGCTCGGGGTGATGACGGGGTCGGCGTCCAGCGCCCGCTTGAGCTGGTCGAAGGCCTGCCGCGGCTTCCCGTCGCCGAAGCCGCAGGTGGTGGCGTTCTGCGCGCACCAGTCCAGGAACCGGCCGACCGCCGCGTCCAGGGCGGCGAACTGCCCGGCATCGTAGGCGTACGGCACATCGGCGTACCGCTGCGGATCGTAACCTCCGTCGAGGACCATGGCGCGGATCCGCCGGGGGAACTGCGCCGCGTAGACGGTGCCGACGTAGCTGCCGAAGGAACGGCCGTAGAAGGAGAGCGTCTCCTCACCGAGGGCCTGCCGGAGCAGGTCGAGGTCCTTGGCGTTCGATCCGGTGCCGACGAACGGCACGAGGTCCGGGGACCGTTCCTGGCAGGCGGCGGCGAAGTCACGGCCCTGCCGGATCGCCTCGTGCAATGCCCCCGGTCCGGGCACGCCGCGTGCGGCGTCGACGGCGGCGGAGTACTCCTCGTCGTCCCAGCACTCCACCTGCCCGCTGCGTGCCACGCCGCGCATATCGTACCCCACGACGTCGAAGGCGTCCCGGAGCGAGGCGGGGAGCGCCTCGTAGCTGTTACGGGCGAAGTCCACGCCCGAGTTGCCGGGGCCGCCGGGGTGCAGCACCAGGACACCGCTGCGGCGGGCCGGGTCGGCCGCGGGGCGCCGGGTGACGGCGAGCGGGATCGTACGCCCGGTGGGCTGTCGGTAGTCCAGCGGTACGCGGGCGGTCGCGCACTCGAAGCCGTCCCCGGGGCCGGCGCAGGGGCCCCAGGACAGGACGGGAACGGGCGGCGCCGCGAGGGGCCTCGCCGTGGCTGCCCCGGGGGTGCCCCCGAGGAGCGCGGTGACCGCGACCAGGACGAGGGATATCCCCCACACCACCCGCTTGCGCGGATCATCGGCCGAACGGATCTGCATACGGCGGTCCTCCGTCATGGGTGTTGCGGAACGGGCGACAACGTAGCCGCCGGCCGGCACCCGAGTCGGCCCACCAGGAGTTGATTCCTCCCTACCCCCGGGGGAAGCGTCCGGCTACCACCACGGTCGTACGCTCCCCCCGAACGCCCGTGCTGACAACCCGAGGAGAAACTTCGCCGTGAGGGGACCGTCCGGGGTCCGGACGGGAAGACCGGTTGGGCGGAGCGGCCCCGCAGGAAATGCCTCGACATCGGTCGCATGGTCGGGGACGCTTCGCGCGATGACCAGAATCGACGACACGCCGCCCGCGTGGGACGAGCGCACCCAGCTCACCACGTTTCTCGACTACGCACGTGACACCGCGCGCGCCACATGCGAGGGCGTCTCCGCGGAGAACGCCCGCAAGGCGCTCCTGCCGGGGTCACCGCTGATGACCCTCAGCGGACTGATCAACCACCTCCGCTGGGTCGAGTACTACTGGTTCCAGGTGGTCTTCCTCGGCGAGGAGGACCACGGCCCCTGGACCGAGGAGGATCCCGACCGCGAGATGCGCATCGCCGTCGACTTCCCGCTCGGTCAGCTGCTCGACGAGTACGCCGAACAGAGCGCCCGCTACCGCGAACTGGTCGCCGGGAACGGCCTGGAAACCCGGGCCGAGCGAGCCGTCCGCAACGGCCTCCACGTCGACCTCCGCTGGATCCTCCTCCACCTCACGGAGGAGACGGCCCGTCACAACGGTCACCTGGACATCCTGCGCGAGATGCTCGACGGCACGACCGGCGACTGAGCGGCCCCGGATCAGGCCCGGCCCCACCGAGGCCGGGGGCCGACAGCCGACGCCCGCAACAAACGGCGGTCACATGGCGGCACCGGGCAGGCTCAGGCGCCGGCCACCCCCTGCGCCCGTTCCTCCAGGCGTACCGCGGCCGCCTCCCACGGAGGCGGCGTCCGCGACTCCGTCCATGCGGCCAGGGCGTCGCCGTCGACGCAGACGATGTCACAGGCGTCGGCGTACTCCGCGGCCGGAGCGGTGAAGGCGCTGGTGGTCACGACGACCGCCACATCGGCCTCGTGGACGGCGAAACAGGTGCCCCCGAAACGCTGAAGGTCCTGCGAACCGACCCGGTTGCCCTCGCCGTAGTGCTTGCACTGGATGACCACGCGCAGGCCCCCGGCCGTCGTGGCGATCACATCGGCTCCCAAGTCCCCCGCCCCGCCCACCACTTCCACCTGGGGGCAGCCGTCGCGGGCGCACAGGGCGGCGACCGTGTGCTCGAAGCCGTCGGCGTCCACCGCCGCGTGGTCCAGGGCATCGGAGCCCACTTCGGGTATGCCGGCGGCCTCCGGCTCCGCCTGCGCCCCCACCGCCGGCGGAGCGGCCGGTGGCGGCGTACCCGGCCCCACCGCAGGCCCTCGCGAGCCCGGTCCGCGCGCGGGGGAGCGGCGCCGGGCCGGAGCCACGCTCCACCGGGCCAGGGCCACCCCGGCGGCCAGGACGACCATCGTGACGACCGGCATCACCGGTACCCCGCCACCCAGCCCTGCGGCCGTCCTGACGAAAACAGCCGCCCCGCCCAGGCAGATCCCCACCAGCCCCACCGCCAGTACGACGTCACGCCCCACCGACGCTGCGCCCTCGTCCCCACCACGTCGACGCCCTCCCGATGCCGTCATGCGGGCCCCCTCCTCAACTCCTCACGAGCTTCGCCCCCTCGGCGCGGCCCTCTCGCCACCCGACGCGGTCGGTCACCGCCCGCCCGGGGGGTGGCGGACCCGGTACGTCTCTCCTCGTCTGATCGGGATCACCGGATCCAAACGGGCCGGGCACACCGGGACTTCCCCGGTCAGAGGCCGCGCCGGAACCGGGACCGGCCCCGGCGGGCGCATCATCGGGCCCGCCGGGGCAACAAGAACCCCCATGAAGCGAGAGAGCGGGCCGCCCGTACGAAGGACCTGGCCGGTGCTGCTGCTACCGGTCCAGGCTGCGCTGATGGTGGGCCTCGGGATGCTGGTCACCGGGCCGTCGGCCTGGGAGGACCGGGCCAACCGGTACCTCGCCGAGGAACGTGTCGCGCCGGTCACGGCCGTCACGCGGTGGCTCTCCGTGCTGGGCAGCACGGAGGGCATCATCGGGGTGACCTTGGTCTGCGTCGTGGCACTGCTCGTGCTGCCGCGCGTCGCCTGGCGTGCGGAGGCCCTGTTCCTCGGCGCGTCCGTCGCCGCGCAGGCGGCCGTGTTCCTGCTGGTGACGGCGCTCGTACGAAGGCCCCGGCCCGACGTCCCGCGCCTGGACGGGGCGCCGCTGACCTCCAGCTTCCCCTCCGGGCACGTCGGGGCGTCCGTCGCCCTGTACGCGGGACTGGCCGTCATCGTGCTGCTCCGGACGCGCGGCCGCGGCCGGTGGCGGTACGCCGCGGCGGCGCTTCCGCTGCTCGTCCCGCCCGCCGTCGCGCTGTCCCGCGTCTACCGCGGCATGCACCATCCCACCGACGTGGCGGGCGGCCTGCTCAACGGCGCGGCGGCGCTGCTGATCGTCGGGTCCGTCGTGCTGTCCGGCCGCCGCGAGGCGCGGGCCGCTGCGCCGGACCGTAGCGGCTCGTCCCGCACCGGCTCCCCCCGTACCGGTCCGGCCTGCCCCCGAGCGCCGCGCCGCGCGCGCACCGTCGCCCGGACCCTGACGGTCCGGTACTCCGGGCCCGACGCGACCTTCGGTGCGAGGTTGCTGCTGACCGCCGCCGTCACGGCCGTGGCATCCGTGCCCTTCGCCCTCGCCCTGGTCCTGGTGGAGTCCCGGTGGCCGCCGCTGTACCGCCTCGACCGGACCGCGGCCGAGGGGCTGCACGAGGCCGCCCTCGACCATCCCGGCTGGGTACGCGTCCTGGGCGTCCTCACCGACTTCGTGTGGGACCCCGTGACCATGCGCCTGCTGGTGGCCCTGCTCGTGCTCTGGCTGCTGACCCGCCGGGCCTGGCGGCTCGCGGCCTGGGCGTCCGTCACCGCGGTGGCCGGCGCCCTGACCGGAGTGCTGGCCAAGAGCGTGGTCGAGCGGGCACGGCCCCATCTGCCCGATCCGGTCGCCCACGCGCCCGGGTTCTCCTTCCCCTCCGGCCACGCGATGGCGGCCACCACCTCGTGCGCCGTCCTCCTGCTGGTCCTGCTGCCCCTCGTACCCCGCGCCTGGCGGCCGCTCGCCTGGGCGCTCGCGGTGGTCTCCGTGGTGGGCGTCGGCTACACGCGCGTCGCGCTCGGCGTGCACTGGGTGAGCGACGTGGTGGGCGGCTGGCTGCTCGGCCTCGCCGTGGTCACCGCGACCACGCTGGTCTTCGAGGCCTGGCGAGCGGACACCGGCCGACGCCGGACCGACGTGACCCGGGAGGGCCTGGAGCCGGAGCTGTCGGCACCGGCCCCCGAACCACCCCTGGACGTACGCGCATGAGCCCGGAGGCCCCGACGCCGGCCCCTGCCCCCGCCCCCACCGGGCCGCGGCTCGGCCGTCCGGATCCCTACCGGGCCTCGCGTCCGGGACTACCGGCTGCGGCGGCGGGAGATGCGGGAGCGGTGCCCGGACGGGGCCGGCGGGGCCAGGGCGAACGTCACCGTGATCCGCGCCCCTCCCAGCGGCCCGCGGCCGATGTGCATCGACCCGCCCGTCGCGCTCGCGGCCCGCTGCGCGATGTCGAGCCCCAGCCCCGTGGAACCGGTGCTGCTCCCGCGCGAGAGGGCCCGGTCCGGCTCCGGGATGCCCGGTCCGCCGTCCTCCACGACCAGCTCCACCGCCTGGGCCGTACGGGCCACGCGGACGCCGAAGGGGGTCCCGGCGGCGGTGTGCCGGAAGACGTTCCCGATGAGCGCGTCGACCACTGCGGCGACGTCGTCGTCGGAGAGGCCGACGGCCGTCGGCTCCTGCGTGAGGTCGAGGCAGCAGGACCTGTCCTGCTGCCCCGCCAGGACCGTCCAGAAGGCGGTCCGGCGACGGACGACGTCGGCCGCCTCGCACCGAGGGCCGGACTCTCCCGTCCCGCCCGCCGGCCGGCCGGCCGACGGTTCCGTACCGAGCATGCCCTGCCCCATGGGGCCCACGGCGAGCGGCGTCCGCGCCGCGGCGATGATCGCCTGGAGCTCCGCCTCCAGCTCACCGACCGCCGCTTCCACCCTGGCCGACTCCGGCGTGCCGGCCATGCGCTCCGACGCCAGGTGCAGGGCGGTCAGCGGGGTGCGCAGCCGGTGGGAGAGGTCGGCGACGAGTTCGCGTTCGACGGCGAGCAGCTCGTTCATCCGGTGGGCCATCGCATTGAAGGCGACGCCCGCGTCCCGCAGTTCCCTGGGGCCCATGGGGTCCACTCGCGTGTCCAGATCGCCCTGGCCGAGCGCGTGCGAGGCCTGCGCGAGCTTCTTCGAGGAACGCACGACCTTCGCCCCGAGCCGGTCGGCGACCAGGACGGAACCGCAGATCAGCCCCACCGCGAGGAAGAGCATGACCGCCCAGGACTCCATCACCCCGCGGGTGAGTTCCGCCTCGGGCACGAAGTTCTCGATGACGGCGACCTCGTCGCCCGGCAGCACCACCGGCTGCAGGCAGATCCAGCCGTCCGGGATCTCCTGCGAGATCGACTCGCGTCCCCGCTGCGCCCGTTCGAGCAGGGCCGCGGGGGCCCTGGAACTCCCCAGGGTCCCCGCCCGCGGCAGGTGCACGACCAGGTGCTCGGCCGCGTCCAGGCTCGCCGCGGACTCCCGCAGGGCGTCCGGATCGGTGGTCAGGGTGAGGACCGGTGCCAGGGCGGCGGCACGCTGTTCGGCGGCCGTCACGCCCTGCTCCTTGACCAGCGACATCACCAGGGCGGCCAGCGGTATGAGGAAGGAGAGGGCGACCATGGAGGTCACGGCGAGCGCCACTCCGGCCAGTGAGCGTCTCAACGCGGTGCCACCAGCTTGATACCGACACCGCGGACGGTCAGCAGGTAGCGCGGGGCCGCCGCCCGTTCGCCGAGCTTGCGGCGCAGGGACGACAGGTGCACGTCGACGGTCTGGTCGTCCACGTACGGCTCGCGCCAGACCTCGGTCAGCAGCCGCCGCTTGGAGACGACCTGGCCGGTGTGGTGTGCGAGGAACGCCAGCAGGTCGAACTCCCGGCGGGTGAGGCGCAGTTCCCGTCCGGCCAGGTACGCGGTGCGCGCGCCCGGGTCCACCGCCAGCTCGCCCACGGCGGTGGGGCGCAGCGGTTCGGCGGCCGGCGCCACCGCGGCCCCGGCAGCGCTCCCGCCGGCGGGGGGCACGCTGCTGGTGCGCCGCAGGACGGCGGAGAGGCGGGCGAGGAGCTGTCCCCCGGAGAAGGGCTTGACCAAGTAGTCGTCGGCGCCCGCGTTCAGGAGGTTGATGATCTCCGTCTCGTCGTCGCGGGCGGTGGCCACCAGCACCGGTACGGAGGAGATCCCGCGGATCATGCGCAGGGCGTCCCCTCCGTCGAGGTCGGGCAGACCCAGGTCGAGGACCACCGCGTCGACGGGCGACTGCGTGACCTCGCGCAGCGCGCCGAACCCGTCGGCCGCGCTGCGTACGGCATATCCGTGCTCCGCCAGGACCTCGATGAGTGACTGGCGGATGCTGGGGTCGTCTTCCACGACCAGGACGCTCGGCATGCGGACACCTTAGGGGCTCGGCCGGGCGGGGACGCGGACAGGTCACCCCCTCCGCCCGGGCGGGACGCGAGCTACGGGGAGACGAACGCCGGGCCGTCGTCCGTGACCCGCAGGCGTACGGGGCGGTCGGTCACCGGGATCGTGCAGCCGTCCCGGGTGCTGCAGCTCGCGTAGCCGAGCAGTACCGTCGCCTCCCCGTTCCCCGCGGCGCGGACGGCCAGCGTCGTGGTGACCGGCCCGTCCGGGTAGACGGGGACCGGGGCGTCGACCCCGGGCAGCGCGATCGACCGGGCCTCCGCGGAGGCCCGCAGCGACCCTTCCGCCGCGAGGGCGCCGGTGACGGTCACGGTGGTCGGCCGGCCCACCCCCTCGATGCCGGTGGCCGGCAGGTCGGTGCTGTAGAGGTGGAATCCCTCGGCTTCGGGCGTGAAGACCGCGGTGAGCGTCCCCTCGGAGGCGTGCCAGTCCGACACCGAGAGCGTGACGGCGACCCCGTTCTCGGAGAAGCGCGTCGTGGGCGCGGGGCCGTCGGACGCCCCTGCGGGATCCCCGCCGCAGGCCACGATCGCGGCCAGGGGGACCAGGGCGACCGCCGAGCGGGCCCAGCGGGACCGCCTCACCTGCGTGGGAACGTTCATCTGTCCGCCTCTGCGTCATGGGTTGCATCGAGTGGGGAGCAGGAGTTCGCCCACCGGGTCGTGCAGGCTGGGGAGGGTCAGGCCGTGCGCGCGTACGAAGGGCTGCGCCGCTGCCCGGTCCAGGGCCCGGGTGTCGGCCCCGAAAACCTGGCCCCAGAACCTGGCGAGGGAGACCGGCTTGCCGTCCAGGCCGGCGCCGGCCGCCCGTACCGGTCGTCTCACGGCGCCCACTTGCGCAGGAAGGAGTTGATGCCCTCCGACGTCAGGGACGGGTTGCCGGTGACGTGGGTGTCGGTGCGCAGCGTGCCGTCCGGCGAGACGACCACCAGGACCGGCATCGTGTACGTCCCGCCCGAAGGGCTGTACTTGTGCAGGAGCGCGGAGTTGGCGGAACTGTTGCCTCCGATGTCGACCTTGACGAGGTGGTACGAGGCCCCGAGGATCGCCGAGGTCTGCGGCTGGGCGAACACCTTGTCGGCGGCCTTGCAGTTGCCGCACCAGTTCGCGCCGAAGTCGAGCAGCACCATCCGCCCGTCGGACTTCGCCGCGCGCAGGGCCGCGTCGATCTGCTTCTGCGCATCGGCCGAGCTGTCGTAGCCGGGGCCGGGTACGCGGGCGGGCGCGGGCGCGGCGGACGTGCGCGGCGGCTTGGACGGCGTTGCGGCGGAGCCGCCGGACCCGGACCCGGAGGGGGTGCCCGTACGGGAGGGGCTCGCGGAGGAGCCGGCCGGGCCGGCGGTCGCGGTGGCCGAGGCGGCGGTGGCGGAGGCGGACGCTGAGGCCGACGCTGTCGGGGACGCCTCGGGGGACGCGCTCGCCGATGCCGTCCCGGTGGGGAGTGCCGCCGAGGACTGCCGGCCGCCGGCCGGCGCGGAGGATCCGGTGGGCTCGGAGGAAGGCCCGCACGCGGCGGTCAGCCCGGCCGCGACCACGGCCGCGGCGACCAGGGGCAGGCGCCTCCCGAGGAGTGCGGTGGAGCGGAGAGGCGTCGTACGGCGTTCGGCGCGGACGGATCGGAGCATGCGAGAGCTCATGGCGGAGACACCCCAAGGCAAGGTTCAGGTTCGGACTGCGGGACGGGCGAAGCGCGTCCCGGCTCGGCGGAACCGGCGGCCCGACGGTTCACCGGGGTCGCGTGCCCGGTGCCGAGGCCGCTCGGCTGACGCGAGCATAGGACCGCTCGGGGCCTGCGGAACCAGGTGGGCGCGATCTTGAGGTTGCCCTAAGGAACAGCTCACCTTCCGCTTCGGCGGAACCCGGCTCAACCGGGCACACAGGACCGCGAATCCAGCAAAAGGGGCAGGCGTGGCCGAGCGGCCCGGGCGGGCCGCCGCGGCCGGGCTTCAGAAGGAGGACTCGCGGACGCTGGCCTTGGCTCCCGGGTCGATCGTGGCCGTGATCACCGACCGGTGGTCGCCGCTGGTGAACGTGACCGTGAGGGTGTCGTCAGCGGTCTGCGAGGTGGTCGCCTTGAAACCCCGGCCGGGGATCGCCGAGATCAGGCACACGCCCCGGCTCCCGTACCGGACGGTGACCTTGCCGCCCTGCGAGGGGACGGTGTGCAGGCCCGCCCCGCCCTGCTCGCAGTCGACGCCGGCCTTCGGTGCGGTGGTCCGGGGCGTGCCCGACGAGGCCTTGGCGGGGGAGGGGGCGGAGGGTGAGGAGGAGGGCCGCTGCGTCACCGTGGGCAACGGGCTCGCGGACGGGGTCGGGGTCGGCGGGGCCTGCTCCGGGGCCGGGCTGCCCGCCTGCCAGGCAGGGGGCGTGTCGATGACCACCGGGGCGGAGCGCGCGACCGGGGGCGTATGCCTGGTCGACCCGACCACGAACTGGACCGTGGCGAGCACGGCGGTCACGCTGGCGGCCGTGCACGACAGCCATATGAGCAGGTAGCGCGGAGTTCGGGGCACGGCCCCATAGTGGCCGACGCGCGGGGCGGCCCGTCACCGGCTCCCCCTGCAGACCCGCAGCCGCCGGGTGGGCCGCCCGCGGGAGTACGTACGCCCGCCCCCTACGCGCGTACACACGGGCGGGCCGACGGCCGCGGGGAGAGCCGACGTCCCCGCACCCCGTGAAGGGCCGGAGGACGTGCCGGAGTTGCGGGGCGGGCCGGTGGGCCGGCGGGCCGGTGGGGGTGCGGGCGTGCCGGAGGCCGGTGGGGAGGCGTCGGCTGCTCGGCGGAGCGGCCTCTGCTACTTCCCGGTGCCGAAGTTCTGCGTCCACCACGGGCCGCCGTCGCCCTTGTGGACGCCTATGCCGATCTCCCGGAAGGCGCAGTTGAGGATGTTGGCCTTGTGCCCGGAACTGTTCATCCAGGCCTTCATGACCGCATCGGCGTCGGCCTGCCCGCGGGCGATGTTCTCGCCCAGGCGCGACCACTGGTATCCGGCGGCTTCCACCCGGCTCGTCATGGTGGACCCGTCGGGGCCGGTGTGGGACATGACGCCGCTGCGCGCCATGGTGTCGCTGTACGCCCGAGCGGCGGCGTTCAGCTTCGCGTTGGCCGTCAGGGGGTCGCAGCCGGCCGCCGCCCGCTCCTTGTTGACCAGGGCGAGGACCGCGGACTCGGCGTCGGTGTTGACGGTCCCCGCACCGCCCGAGCCGCCGGAACCACCGGAACCACTGCTCTTCGTGGGGGCGGGCTTGCGCGACGGCTGGGCCGGCGGGGCCTCCGCCGACTTCGCCGGAGCGCTGCTCGCCGGCGTCGTGGGCTCGGCAGGCGCGGTGGATTCCGTGGCTCCGGCGTCGGGTGTCCCGGACGGGCTCGCGCTCGCCGAGGCCGGGGCGGAGGCGGAGGCGTCGGGGGTGCCCGTCGGCGCGGCGTCCGTGGGGGCCGCCGTCGGCGTCGCCGATCCCGTGCCGGAGGCCGTACCGGCCGCGCCGCCAGCCTGCCGGTCCGTGCGGGCGTCGTCGTGGGAGGAGTCGGCCACCGCGACCCCGACCGCCACGACCGCCGCCGCGGCGGTGACGGACAGCACGATGCGGGTGCGCGCCGTCTTCTTCCGTCGTGCCTCGACGCGGGACGGAGTGCCGGGAGTTTGGCTGCGGCTCATGCCGGTAACACCTCACTGGAGAGGGGGAGGAGGGGAGTTGGCCCGAGCCTAGGCCCGTGACCAGCCAAAAGAGCGCCCCCGAGGGGTTCTTCAGGGTCCCTTAAGGAAGCCCGCAGAATCGACACAGGGACGAGCCGGGCAAATAAGCCCAACTCGACGCGCCAGCGCGATGCATGGCCTTCCCCGCACCCCAGGTCCTTCCTCGACCTGCGCTTCGCGGCCCCGCGTCGAGCCGTAAGGCACTGGCTCCGTCGCGCGCGGACGGCGCGATCGCGCGTGATGTGATCGCGGGCCGGGCCTCAGGCAGGCCGGGAGCGGGGCGGCCCACCCCCTTCGAGACCTCGTGGCGACACTTGGCGCCGAGTGGCACCATCCGGCGTCTTCAGGGCGCCATCGGCGCCATGGCCTCATGCATGCCGCGCTTGAGCCGGTGTGGTGTCCCCCCGCCTCAGGTGGTCCTTCTTGTGTTGGTGCAGGTCATGGGCGCGCGCCCCTCATCGTCACCCCTCCCGAGGTGCCGTCAGGCTTGCACAAGGCGCCATGGTGGTGCCATCATGGCGTCATGGACCTCACCCCGTATGTCGACACCCTCCGCCGTGAACTCGCGGTGGCCGCCGAAGCCGGCGGGGAAGATGCCCGCGAGCTGGCGGAGAGGCTCACCGCTCCGCTGGAGTCCGCGACCCGGCTGACGATGCTCCACGTGCTCTCCGCCGCGATGGACGAGATCACGCGCGAGCTCGCCCCCGGCTCGGTCGACGTGCGGCTGCGCGGGATCGACCCCGACTTCGTGGTGACGCTGCCCCCCGCCGACCGCGGCCCCGCCATGGAGCCGGCCGCGCCTGCCGAGCCGCTCAGGGCGCCGGCGGCCGCCGACGGGGACGAAAGCGGCACCGCCCGCGTCAACCTCCGTCTGCCCGCCCACCTCAAGGTGCGTGCCGAGGAGGCGGCGAGCCGCGAGGGCCTGTCGGTCAACGCGTGGCTGGTCCGGGCCGTGTCGGCCGCGGTCGACGCCGGCGGCGTGCCGCGCGCCCCCGAGAGGACCCGCACCATCGGACAGAGCTTCACGGGATGGGTGCGCTAGGGGATGTCCTGCCGATCAAGCCGGACAGCGCGAGCCCGGCTTGATCGGCAAGACCCCCTCCAGGCCGCGCCGCCCCACTTCACCCCAAGCCACGCTCCGCCAGGCGGGGACGACCCCAGGACTCATGAGGACGGTACAGCCATGCCTTCTTTCGACACTCCCGAACCGATTTCGGCCACCGCCCACGTGTACGCCGGCTCCATCCGCTTCACCGCCGTCGACCGCCTCGACACGGTCGTCGAGGTGCGGCCCCGCGACCCGAAGCGGGACCAGGACGTGCGGTCGGCCGGCCAGACCGAGGTCACGTACACGGGCGGCGTCCTGACGATCAGGACGCCGAAGCAGCGCTACCTCCTCGGGCGCACCGGCACCGTCGACGTAGCGGTCGAACTGCCCACGGGCTCGCGCATCGAGATGACCGGCGCCTGGGCCCAGGTGCTCGGGGAGGGCCGGCTCGGCGAGGTCCGTGTGAAGACCTCGTCCGGCGACGTCCGCCTCGATACGACCGGGCCGCTCCAGCTGACCGCCTCCCACGGCTCGATCACCGTCGACCGGATCGAGGGCGCGGCCGAGATCACCACCAGCTCCGGCAGCCTGCGCGTCGGCACCGTGAACGGCCCGGCCGTCCTGAAGAACTCGCACGGGACCACGACCGTCGGCACCGCGACCGGCGACCTGCGCGTGAACGGCGTCAACGGCGACATCGCCATCGCGCGCGCCGGGGCTTCGGTCGTCGCCACCACCGTCCACGGCTCCCTGCGCGTCGCCCACGTCGCCCGGGGCAGCGTGCAGTTGGAGACGTCCTACGGCGCCATCGAGGTCGGCATCCGCGAGGGCACGGCCGCCTGGCTCGACGTCAGCTCGAACCACGGGCAGGTGCGCAACACGCTCAGCGCCTCCGCCGCCCCGGAGCGGACCGAGGAGGCCGTCGAGGTCCGCGCCCGGACCCACTACGGCAACATCGACGTGCGCCGCGCCCAGGCCTGAACACCGGCCGGACCCCGCGCACTCGCCCACGCCCCATTCACTTTCACCTCTCCGAACGGAGGGCTCCATGCCTTCATCTGTCATGCCCATGTCCGCCTCTGGCCCCCGGCGGGGTGACGGTCCGCAGCCCCCCGCCGCCGTCTCCGCCGTCGGTCTGCGCAAGTCGTACGGCGACAAGACCGTGCTCGACGGCATCGATCTGAGCATCCCCGCCGGATCCGTGTTCGCCCTGCTCGGCCCGAACGGTTCCGGCAAGACCACCACCGTGCAGATCCTGTCCACGCTGATCGCCGCCGACGGCGGGCAGGCCCAGGTCGCCGGCCACGACGTCGCCACGTCACCGGACGGGGTGCGGGCCGCGATCGGTGTCACCGGGCAGTTCTCGGCGGTCGACGGTCTGATCACGGGCGAGGAGAACATGCTCCTGATGGCGGACCTGCACCATCTGTCCAGGCACGAGGGCCGCCGCACCGCGGCCGAACTCCTGGAGCGCTTCGACCTGACGGAGGCGGCGCGGAAGCCCGCCTCCGCCTACTCCGGCGGCATGAAGCGCCGTCTCGACATCGCCATGACCCTGGTCGGCAGCCCGCGGATCATCTTCCTCGACGAGCCGACCACCGGCCTGGACCCCCGTTCCCGTCACAACATGTGGCAGATCATCCGCGAGCTGGTCACCGGTGGCGTGACCGTCTTCCTGACCACCCAGTACCTGGAAGAAGCCGACCAGCTCGCCGACCGCATCGCCGTCCTCGATGACGGCAGGATCGCAGCCGAGGGAACGGCAGAAGAACTGAAGCGGCTGGTTCCCGGCGGCCACGTCCGCCTCCGCTTCTCCGACCCGTCCGCGTACCAGGGGGCCGCCCTCGCACTCCGCGGCACCCGGGACGACGACTCGCTCACCCTGCAGATCCCCAGCAACGGCACCCAACGCGAACTCCGCGCCGTCCTCGACCACTTGGACTCGGCCGGGATCGAGGCGGACGAACTGACCGTGCACACCCCCGACCTCGACGACGTGTTCTTCGCCCTCACCGGCGGCACCGACCAGCGCAAGGAAGACGTCCGATGAGTTCTCTCTCCCTCGCCGTGCGCGACTCGTCCACGATGCTGCGGCGCAACCTCCTCCACGCGCGGCGCTATCCGTCCCTCACCCTGAACCTGCTGCTGACGCCGATCGTCCTGCTGCTGCTCTTCGTCTACGTGTTCGGCGACGTGATGAGCGCGGGCATGGGGAGCGGCGGAGCCGATCGCTCCGAGTACATCGCCTACGTCGTACCGGGCATCGTGCTGATGACGATCGGCGGCACCGTCGTCGGGACCGCGGTGTCCGTTTCCAACGACATGACCGAAGGCATCATCGCCCGCTTCCGTACCATGGCGATCCACCGCGGCTCGGTCCTCATCGGCCACGTCATCGGCAGCGTGCTGCAGTCGGTCATGAGCGTGGTCCTCGTGGGCCTCGTCGCCGTCGCCATCGGCTTCCGTTCCACGGACGCCACGGCACTGGAGTGGCTGGCGGCATTCGGGCTGCTCGCGCTCGTCGCCCTGGCGCTCACCTGGATCGCCGTCGGGATGGGCATGGTCAGCCCGAACGCCGAGGCCGCGAGCAACAACGCCCTTCCGCTGATCGTGCTGCCGCTCATCTCGAGCGCCTTCGTCCCGGTGGACGCGATGCCGGGCTGGTTCCAGCCGATCGCCCAGTACCAGCCCTTCACTCCCGCCATCGAGACCTTGCGCGGCCTGCTCCTCGGCACCGGGATCGGCCACAACGGATGGCTCGCGGTCGCCTGGTGTCTCGCCCTCTCCGCACTCGGCTACTCCTGGTCCAAGGCGGTCTTCAACCGCGACCCGAAGTAGCTGGGTCGGCCTACCGGTCTGCCGCCTCCCGGCACTCGTCCCGCCCGGGACGGCGTACTCCGACACCACGCGTCGGGGCGCGCCGTCCCGCCTGCGGCTCCGCCGGCGCGCTGCCCGGAACGTTCAGGGGCTCAGGTCTGGCACTGCTTCGTGGACGCGGGAGACCAGCCGCTCCAGGCAGCTCCGTCGGCCCGGGCGTGTACGCGGATCTCCACCTTCACGGGGCCGCAGACCCGGGTCGTACTTCCCACCTCGACCGGGCCGATGGCCTCGCCGGGTCGGACGTAGGTGCGACCACTGCCCACTTTCACCCAGTGCCCACCGTCGACGACCCGGAAGAACGCCTCGTAGGAGACGTTCAGGCCCTTCGTTCCCGTGTTGCGCGCCTTGATGTGCGCGGTGATCTCTCGGGTGGGGGCCTTGCCGATGGATCCGCGCTGGGCGCTGATGCAGCCGTTGACGGCCACGCGGCCGGTCGACACGCCTCCGCCGCAGGCGATCGCCGCGGCGTGGGCGTGGGTCGGGATCGTCAGCATGGTCAGCGCGGCCGCGCCCAGGATCGTTCCGGTACGCCTCAAGTACAACGTTCCATCCCCTTCTTCGCGCCCGTTTGCTCCGAACAGACCACGGCTCGCCTTCGGGCACGACGTCTCATCGAGTTTTTCGCCCGGACGGGTGCGGATGGTGAGGCAGGTGGGGGCGGAACGGGAGTTTCATTCATCCGGCCTGGCCGGCTCGTGGGCGGGATCTCCATGCGCGCCGCAGGGTGAAGGACCGCAGGACGCCGAGCGCGAGGAACGCGACGCCGAAGGCGGCTCTCTGCCATTCCCCGACCGTGGCGAACCAGTAGAGGCAGAGGCCGGCCACAGTTCCCCCAGGCGGCGTCAAGGCCGGCTGCGGTGAGGCACCCCCGGAGCGGTCGGCGCCCGGTCCCTGCGGTCCGCGAGATGAGCGGTCCGCACCCCTCGGCGCCGACGGCGGAGCCGCCTGGCCGGGAGCCGTTCCCGTGGGGGCGTCGTTCGTCCGCTCGGGTGTGTGACTGCGTCCCGCGCGGTAGTGATGGGGGCGGGCACGGCCGATCCGGTCCGCCCCTGGATGTCCGGGCCGCGTGGCGATGGGTGAGTACGGGCGCCGCCGCCGGCCCACCCTTCAGAGCCGACGTCCCGGAGGAGCGGCAGATGACCGGTACCACGACCCTCGACCTCGGACCACAAGCCCGGATCGTGGCCCGTCTCGTCGCGGGTGTCCCGGACACCCGGCTCGCCGGCCGGACGCCCTGCCCCGACTACACGGTCAGCGACCTGCTGGGGCACCTCGCGGGCCTTGCCGTCGCCCTCCGCGACGCAGCCCGCAAGGACCTCGGCACGACGACCGACACGGACCCCGGCTCGGCCGCGCCCGCCCTGCCCGCCTCCTGGCGCGAGGAACTGCCCCGGGTCCTCGGCGAACTGGCCGACGCCTGGCAGGATCCGGCCGCGTGGACGGGCATGACCCGCGCGGGAGGCCTGGACCTGCCCGGCGACATCGCGGGCGCGGTGACCGTCGACGAACTGGTGGTGCACGGCTGGGACCTCGCCCGGGCCACCGGCCAGGAGTACGTCCCCGATCAGGCAGCGCTGCGCGCCTCGCACGCGTTCCTGCTGGCGGCTGCTGAGGAGGGGGACCGCGGCGAGGGCATCTTCGGCCCCGTCGTACCCGTGGCGGACGACGCCCCGCTGCTCGACCGGGTCGTCGGGCTGAGCGGGCGCGACCCGCGCTGGACGGCGCCGACGTCCCCCTGACGCAGGCCGCCGGAGGGCGCGTCGCCCCGTGCGCCCACGGTCATTCGTCCGGTCGACACGCCGAACGGCGCGGGGGACGATGGAGGCACTGCGGCCTGTCGAGGCTGAGGCCGGCACACGGCCCGCCCGCGCGGCGGTGCTGCACGGGATCCACGTGCACGGGATCCACGAGCCCCTTTCGTCCGGACCCCCGACGAGGAGAAGCATCATGCACCGACGTGCGCGCACCACCGCCGCTCTGATCGCGCTGGGCGTCTCGACGCTCGCGACGGCGCCGACGGCGTTCGCCCAGACCCTGGCCGCGCCCGCCGCGACCTGCACCGTGTCCGCCGCGGACGCGCAGGACCGGGTCAGCATCTCGGGCGAAGGGTTCACGAAGGGATCGGCCCAGCTGTCCTCGCCGGGCGCCGACGTGACCTCCTTCGACGTTCCGGACGGCGGGGCCTTCCAGATCGGGAACAAGGCCGACGACAGGTACGCCGTGACACAGGGCGGCACCACCACCGCGTGCACCGGGGGCACGGAGCCGGCCACCACACCCGGCACCACGTACAAGTCAGGCCTCACCGCGGGCTGGGACGCCGTACAGGGTGACTGCGGCGCCAAGCCCCCGGCGTCCGCGAACAAGGCCTTCTCGGACGGCTGGAACAAGGGCGCGTCCGCCGCGAAGGAAGTCTTCTGCACGTGACGTGAGTTCCGCCGCCTGACGTGCCCCGCCGGTGAGCGCAGGACGCGGGGGGAGCGCGCGGCCGCGGCTCAGTGCCCGGGCGGGTGGGCGGCGAGCCAGTGACGTGCGATCTGCTCGCGCGTCGCGACCCACGCCCCGCCGCGCTGCGCGACGTGCCGCAGGAAGCCGTCGAGCGCCCGGATGCGGCCGGGCCGGCCGATGATCCGGCAGTGCAGGCCGACACTCATCATGCGAGGACGGTCGGCGCCCTCGGCGTGAAGCGCGTCGAACGTGTCCACGAGGTAGGCGAGCATGTCGTCGGCGGTCGTGAAGCCGTGGACGATCAGGAACTTGAAGTCGTTCGCGTCGAGGCTGTACGGCAGCACGAGGTGCGGCCGGCCGGCCGCTTCGACGTAGAACGGCAGGTCGTCGGAGTAGTCGTCGGAGTCGTACAGGAAGCCGCCCTCCTCGGCGACCATGCGCCGCGTGCCCGGGCTGGTCCGGCCGGTGTACCAGCCGACGGGCCGGCGCCCGACGAGCCGCTCGATCGTCGCGACCGAGCGCGCGATGTCGGCACGCTCGACGTCCTCGGGCACGTGCCGGTAGTCGATCCAGCGCCAGCCGTGGCTCGCCACCTCCCAGCCGGCGGCCCCCATCGCCCGCGCCGCGTCCGGATTGCGCTCCAGCGCCTGCCCCACGCCGAAGACGGTGACCGGCGCGCCGTGCGCCGTGAGCGTCCGATGGACGCGCCAGAACCCGGCGCGCGAGCCGTAGGCGAACATCGACTCGACGTTCAGATCGCGCCCGCCGGCCACGGGCGGCGCCCCCACCAGCTCGTGGAGGTAGCCCTCGGAGGCGGGGTCGCCCTCGAGGACGCTCTGCTCACTTCCCTCCTCGTAATTGAGGACGAGGCTGACGGCGACGCGGGCACCGCGGGGCCAGGCGGCCTCCGGCGGCTCGGCGCCGTACCCGACGAGGTCGCGCTGGTAATCGGACACGGGCGGCACCCTACCGCCGCGCCGCGCCCACCACTGCGGGGGCACGCGGTGCCCGTGGCCTTCGAATCCGAGGGTAGAAGTGGCCCGGACCACACCCCTCAAAGGGGTACAAACGACTCCATCAAGTGACATCCGGGCCTCTCGCC
>NZ_JBHXRK010000033.1:0-74110 GCF_042716875.1 Streptomyces sp. NPDC058646
AGCCAGACCTCGACCAGACCATCAGCAGGATCGGGCAGCGCATCAACGCCGCACACACCCTTCTCGCCTCAGCGTCTGCGACCCGCCTGGAGCTGAACATAAGCCGCCGCCACCGGTCCGGTGGCACCGCACGTTGCTTGGCGTCAGCGACCCGTCCGGAGCTGAACATAAGCCGCCACCGGTCCGGTGGGCACCGCACGTTGCTTGGCGTCAGCGACCCGTCCGGGGTTGGACGTGGGCCGTGACCGGTAGGTCCTGGGAGCTTGCCTCTCACGCACCAGCGGGTTGATTCACCGTGTGGACGCGGGCTGGGAGAGATGTGGCGTCTTGCCGGAGTGAGGGACCGAAAGATCCAGCATCAGACTCCGTCAGCCCCCTTCCCGCGCCCTGACGGTCGCAGTGGGCCCCCGCCCACACACATGCATACGCGCATACGCGTACACAGCCGTGTCGCAGACGCCTGGCGACGCGCCCCGCCCACCGGAGCGTTGGCGGCCTATGTCCAGCCGCAGACGGGTCGCAGACGCCGAGCAATGAGGTAGAGGGCGGGGAGTGGATGCGCTCCCCGATCCTGCCGGTGATCTGGTCGAGGTCTCGCTCCGGCAAGGGCCCTGGAGGCCAGGCCTTGCCACGCTGACCACCCCGAACATGCACCCGTCCCCGGTGAGCGTCTTTTTGGGGGGTTCCCGTCGGTCCTGTCTTTCCGTGGCGGGGCGGGCGGTCAAGGGGGGCCGAAGGCCATCGCGAAGCGACGCGACGAAGGAGCGCCCTTGAGGGCCCGCCCCGCCACGGAGAGACGATAGGACTGGCGGGAAACCCCCAAACCCTCCCTGATCCCGAGAAGGGGTAACAGGCCCCCGAAGCCCAACCCCCGACCCCCCGATGCCGCCCCGTGGTACCGGCCCCCGGGCACCGGCCCCCACCCCCCTACAAGTAATCCTCCAGCCGCCCTATGCGGTAGCCCTGTTCCTGGATGCGTTGCAGCATGCGCGTCGTCATCTGGGTCTCCGTCGAGCCCTTGAGTTCGGACGGGCCCCGGAAGTGGGCCAGGATGATGTCGCCCGGCTTGAGGGCGGAGCCCTCGGCGTACTGGAAGTTGCTGATCTGCATCGACACGCGCCACAGGACCACGGACGAGACCCCGCACTCCGAGGCGGCCCGGAGGGTGTCGTCGTTGTAGTTGCCGAACGGCGGGCGGAAGAGCGGCGGGCGCTGGCCGAAGCGCTTCTCCAGGCGGTCCTGTTGGCCGCATATCTGGTGCTTCTGTGCCGCGAACGGCAGGGTCTTCAGGTTCGGGTGGGTCAGCGTGTGGTTGTTTATCGTGCTCGCCGAGCCGTTGTCGCGGAGCTCCTCGAAGTGCCCGTAGTCCGCCGAGGCCACGCTGTCCGTCAGGAACATGCTGATCGGCAGCTTGAGATCGGCCGCCATCTTCAGGAACTCGGGGTCCTTCTCCGCGCCGTCGTCGAAGGTCAGGAAGACGGTCTTCTCCCCGGCCGGGACGGGTATTCGGTCCACGACCCGGGCCCTGCCCGCCTCGGCCTGCGGCAGGGACGGCTTCTGCGCGGGCTTGGGCGCGTACTGGACGGGGGCCGTCAGGCCCCACTTCTTGTACGCCTCGTCCGAGGCGCCTCCCGCCGCCGGGCTCCCCGCCGCCGACGGCGCGGCCGGCGACGGGGTGGCGGAGGCCGTGTCCGGCGTTTCCTGCGTGGTCTTGCGGCCCAGCCGTTCGATGGGTTCCACGCTGTCCCCGCACCCCGTCAGGGACAGCGCGAGCGCGCCGGCGGCCAGCGTTCCGGCTACCAACCGGCGCGTGTGGTTCACAGATAGTCCTCCAGGCGAGCCACGGCGTACCCCTTCTCCGTGACGGTCTTCATGACATGACGGATCATGTCAGGCATGGTGCCCTTCCAGTCCTCCCGTCCCCGGAAGTGCGTGAGGATGATGTCACCGGGGTGCAGGTCGCGGTCCCACTCGCGGTAGTCCATCCGGTTCGTGAACGCCTCGGCGTTCCACAGCGGCACCGCCTTGATCCCGCAGGACTTGGCCGCGAGCAGCGTGTCCTGGTTGTAGTTGCCGAACGGCGGGCGGAAGAGCGTGGGCCGCTTGCCGAACTGCTTCTGGATCATGTCCTGCTGGCCGCAGATCTCCTGGCGCTGCTTCTCGTACGACAGCGCCGGCATGTACCGGTGGTTGAGCGTGTGGTTGTTCAGGACGACGCCCGCGGCCTGCATCTGCTTGAAGTACGGGTAGTTGTCGCGTACCAGGTAGTCGCTGAGGAACGCCGTGTACGGGATCTTCAGCTCCTGCATCATCTTCACGAACTCGGGGTCCTTCTCGGCCCCGTCGTCGATCGTGAGGAAGACGACCTTGTCCTCCGTCGGGACGGTGGTGAAGACCGGAGGAAGTTCTTCCTCTTCGTGGTCGTCCACCTCGAACCCGTCGCGGGTGGTGATCTCGGGCTTCTCCTTGGGCGCCGCCGGGGCGGCGAGCGGGAGCTTGGCCAGGCCCCACTTCTTCGCGGCGGCGATGCGCGCCTGCTGGGCCGCCTTCATCCGCTCGGCCTGGCTGACCTGCGCCCCGCCCGCGCCCGCGGCTTCGGCGCCCTTGCCCGCCTTGGTCTTGTCCGGTCCTCCGGAATCCGCGGAGCCGCACGCCGTGCCGAGGGCGGCGACCAGCACCGCGGCCAGCGCCACCCCGAACCGGCCGCGCGGACGCGCCGCGTACCGGTGACCCAGTTGCTTCTTATGTTCTTTTTGTCGGACTAGCTGCATAGCAGCGCATCCTGGCACCGCGCGGGCCGACTCCCCGGAAGACACCGCGAGCGGTCGCCCCACCTTCCTCCGGCTGGCCCACACCGGCCCGGCCCCGCCGACCCGTCGCCGACAATGGAGCCGTGACCCCCGAAGACTTCGCCGCCCTCCTCACCCCGGAGGGGCGCTCCCTCCTCGACTCGCTCCGCGACTACGACCCCGCCCAGGAGCTGGCCGTCGCCACCCGGCTGCGCCGCGAGCACCCTGCCGGGCTGGTCTCCGCCGCGCTCGGGCAGGCCCGGCTGCGGCAGCGGGCGGTGGCGAAGTTCGGTGCGGAGGACGCCTTCCGGATGTACTTCACGTCCGGCGGCGGTGAGATGGCCACCCGTGCCTCCGTGGCCGCGTACCGCGCCGATCGGCTCGCGGCCCTCGGCGTACGCAGCCTCGCGGACCTGTGCTGCGGCATCGGCGGGGACGCCCTGGCCCTGGCCCGGCTCGGCATCCGCGTACTGGCCGTGGACCACGACCCGCTGACGGTCGCCGTCGCGCGGGCCAATGCCGAGGCACTGGGGCTCGCGGAGCTGATCGAGGTCCGGGAGGCGGACGTGACGGACGTGGACGTGTCCTCGTACGACGCCGTCTTCATCGACCCGGCCCGGCGCGGGGGCCGCGGGCGGATCTTCGACCCGGAGTCCTACTCGCCGCCGCTGTCCTGGGCGGTCGCCACCGCGCGCGCGGCGAAGTACGCGGCCATCAAGATCGCCCCGGGGATCCCGCACGAGGCCGTGCCCGCGGAGGCGGAGGCCGAGTGGATCTCCGACCAGGGGGACGTCAAGGAGGCCGTGCTCTGGTTCGGCACCGCGCCCGGCACCGTGCGCGCCACGCTGCTGCCCGGGCCGCGGGCCCTGCACACCGCCGCGCCCCTGCCCGATCCCGGGGCCGGGCCGGTCGGCCGCTACCTCTACGAGCCCGACGGTGCGGTCATCCGGGCCCACCTCGTCGCGGAGGTCGCCGAGCAGCTGGACGGCCGGCTGATCGACCCGACCATCGCCTACGTCACCGCCGACGAGCTACGCGCGACGCCGTACGCGACTTCGTACGAGATCACCGACGTGCTGCCGTTCGGCCTGAAGAAGCTGAAGGCGCTGCTGCGCGAGCGCGGGGTCGGCATCCTGACCGTGAAGAAGCGGGGCTCCGCGATCGAGCCGGAGGAGCTGCGCCGGAAGGTGAAGCCGCAGGGGCCGAACTCGGCGACCGTCTTCCTGACCAGGGTGGCGGGGGCCCCGTCGATGCTCATCGGCGCCCCGGCGCCGGCCCCGGCGCCGCCCGCGGCGGCACCCACTACCGCTCCCGGTTCCCCTCCCGGTTCTGCTCCCGCGGCCAGGCCGTAGGCGCCTCGCGGAAGGCGCGCACCGCCCAGCGGTAGTGCACCCCCGCCTTGCCCATGCCCAGGAGCCCGGTGATCCACAGGATCATGCCGAGGCCCATGCAGTAGGCGACCTCGCCGTACGTGTCCTCGCCCGGGCGGGCGGTCGCGGCGACGCCGAAGGCCACCCACAGCCCGGCCGCGGCCAGCAGGAAGGAGGCCAGCAGCCAGGTCAGGCTCCGGGCGGGCGCGCGCAGTCGGCGGTCGGTGACGGGGTCCCGGTCCGCCGCGGCCCACGCGGACAGCAGCCTGCGCACCTGGAGGTCGTGGCGGGCGCCCCTGGCGAACCAGAAGCCGGCGGGGACCAGGACGCCCGCGCCGAGCAGGATGAAGACGACGCCGAGGGGGACGGAGACGAGATCGCCCCCCTCGAAGGCCATGAGGCCCATGCCGAAGAAGGACCAGCCGAGCGCGCAGACCGCCGCGACGGACCAGAGCAGCAGCAGCTGTCCCAGGCCCAGGCTGCGCCGGCCGAGGTCCTCCAGGAACCGCGCACGGTCGGCCCGCACGGCCGTGTCGTCCAGCCGGGCGCGCACGTGTGCGGGAGGCGGTGGGGGCGGCAGTTGACTGCGAGGCATGCTCATGACCATATCTGGACCGCGGCCGGGCACGGCCGGGCCCCCACCGGGGTGGCCCGGCCGTCAGTCCCCGTCGACCCCCATCGACTCGAACCGCCAGCGGTGCACCGCCCGCGTGATCAAGTCGGGCGCGGGCTCCGGCAGTTCGGGGAGGTCCGCCGCCACGCCCTCGGCCGTCTCCCACCAGGTGATGACGAGCACGCGGTCCTGCGGGGCCCGGAACACCTCGCGGCGCACCGGCTCCCGGGCGAGGACCTGCGCCCGGGCCCACTCCAGCAGTTCGGTGCCCCGGCCGTCGGCGGCCCGGGCCTCCCACATCAGCGCGACGGTGCTCACGAGTACAGGTTGTCCTTGCTCAGCTCGTGCACGTGGTCGTGATCGTGGCCGTGTCCGTGGCTGTGGCCGTGCGCGTGGTCGGACCCGTGCGCGTGGCCGTGCTCGCCGGCGCCGGTGCCCGGCACGTGCGGGTCCGTCACCGGCAGCGAGGAGTCGGCGGACAGGTCCCAGTCCGAAGCCGGCCGGTTCCGCTTGACCATCTCCGCGCCCAGGGCCGCGACCATCGCACCGTTGTCGGTGCACAGCTTGGGCCGCGGCACCCGCAGGACGATCCCCGCGGCGTCGCACCGCTCCTGTGCGAGCGAGCGCAGCCGCGAGTTGGCCGCGACGCCGCCACCGATCATCAGGTGGTCGACGCCCTCGTCCTTGCAGGCACGGATCGCCTTGCGCGTCAGCACGTCCACGACGGCTTCCTGGAAGGAAGCGGCCACATCGCGTACGGGCACGTCCTCGCCCGCGTTCCGCTTCGCCTCGATCCAGCGGGCCACGGCCGTCTTCAGCCCGGAGAAGGAGAAGTCGTACGCCGCGTCGCGGGGCCCGGTCAGCCCGCGCGGGAAGTTGATCGCCTTCGGGTCGCCCTCGCGCGCGAGCCGGTCGATGACGGGTCCGCCGGGGAAGCCCAGCTGGAGCACGCGCGCGATCTTGTCGAAGGCCTCGCCCGCCGCGTCGTCGATGGTCGCGCCGAGCGGCCGTACGTCGGAGGTGATGTCGGGGGCCAGCAGCAGGGAGGAGTGCCCGCCGGACACCAGCAGCGCCATGGTCGGCTCGGGCAGCGGCCCGTGCTCCAGCTGGTCCACGCAGATGTGCGAGGCGAGGTGGTTCACCCCGTACAGCGGCTTGCCCAGTGCGTACGCGTACGCCTTGGCCGCCGAGACGCCCACCAGCAGCGCCCCGGCGAGTCCGGGTCCGGCCGTGACGGCGATGCCATCGAGGTCGCGGGCGCTGACCCCGGCCTCCTTCAGGGCACGCTCGATGGTCGGGACCATCGCCTCCAGGTGGGCGCGCGAGGCGACCTCGGGCACGACACCGCCGAAGCGGGCGTGTTCGTCGACGCTGGAGGCGATCGCGTCCGCGAGCAGGGTGGTGCCCCGGACGACGCCGACGCCGGTCTCGTCGCAGGACGTCTCGATGCCGAGGACGAGCGGTTCGTCAGCCATTGCTCTCACTGCTCTCAGTTCGTGCTTGTGCGGGGTCGGTCAGTCGCATGACGAGCGCGTCGACGTTGCCGGGCTGGTAGTAGCCGCGGCGGAAGCCGATGGGCTCGAAGCCGAAGCGCTGGTAGAGCTTCTGGGCGCGGGTGTTGTCCACCCGTACCTCCAGCAGCACCTCCGCGCACTCGAAGGCGGTGGCGGCGCGCAGCAGGTCGGTCAGGAGCCGGGCGCCGAGCCCGGTCCCCCACTGGTCTCGGGCGGCCGCGATGGTCTGTACGTCGGCCAGGTCGCCTGCGGCCGCGAGCCCGGCGTAGCCCACCAGCCGTCCGGAGGCGTCCTCTGCGACGACGTAGCGGCGGGTGGCGTGCGGGCCGCGGGCGTGGGCCAGCTCGGACCAGAACATCCCCGCGGACCAGGCGTCCTCGGGGAACAGCTCGTGCTCCAGTTCCAGCACCGGCTCGATGTCCCACCAGCGCATCTCGCGGAGCACCGTGCTCGCCGCGGTCATTGGGGGGTGACCACCTTGTAGTTCTTGGGCACCTGCGCGTCGGGGCGGCGCAGGTAGAGCGGGACGGGGGGCAGGAAGTCCTCGCCTGCGGCCAGCCGCTGCGCGGCCAGGGCGGCCAGGGCGGCGGCCGACTGGTGCTCGGGGCCCCGGGCGTCGGGGAAGACCTCGGGGTACAGGAGCGCGCCCTGGCCGGCCGCGGGCAGCCCCGCGACCCGTTCGGCGATGTCGGCCGGGCGGTCCACGGCGGGCTCGCCGACGCGCGTGCACGGGTCCTCGTACCGGGCCCAGTACACCTCCTTGCGCCGGGCGTCGGTGGCCACGGTGAAGGGGCCCTCGATCCCGGCGGTCCCGGCCGCGTAGGCGAGGCCGTCGAGGGTGCACAGGCCGTGCACGGGCACGCCGAGGACGGCGGCGAAGGTGGAGGCGGTGACGAGGCCGACGCGCAGCCCGGTGTAGGGGCCGGGGCCGACTCCGACGACGATGCCGGTGAGGGCGTCGAGCGTGAGCCCGGCCTCGGCGAGGACCTTGTCGACGGAGGGCAGCAGCAGCTCCCCGTGGCGGCGGGCGTCGACCTGGTTCGACTCGGCGAGGACGGACTCGCCGTCGTGCAGGGCGACGGTGACGGCGGGCGTGGCGGTATCTACAGCGAGCAGGAGCACGCGAACAGCCTACGACTCCCGGCAGCGGGGGCCTTGCGGCCGGGCACCGGGCGGCCCGGCTGCTACCTTTCGATCGAGGTGGACTAGTCAGCCGGTCGGCGCGGAGGGTGGAGCAAGGTGGCACGCAGCAGCTCGGGAATCGTGGCCGGGCTCACCGCCGCGGCAATCGCCGTCGTGGGCTTCCTCGGCTACCAGGCGTCGGCGACGGCTCCCGCCGCTCCTCCGAAGGCGGCCCAGCCGGTTCCGGCTCCCGTCGAGAACCAGGTCCCTGCCAAGCTCGACCCGGCCAAGCCGGTGCCCCTGCCGGCCGACTCGGGCAGCGGGGTGCGCGTCGTGTACTCCGTGGGTCAGAAGCGGGTGTGGCTGGTGGGAGAGGCGGGACAGGAGCCGAAGTCCTTCCCGGTGGTGCCGAGCACGGTGCACCCGAAGCCGGGGAGCTACGCGGTCAGCTCGCGCTCGAACACGGTGACCGGTTCGGACGGGGTGCCGGTCGAGCACGTCGTGCGGTTCGCCAACGCCGACGGCGTGGTGGTGGGGTTCAGCGCGCGCGTGGACGGTGCGACGCCGGAGCCGGACCCGAACAAGAAGACGGGCGGCATCCGCATGTCGCGCGCGGACGGTGACGCGATCTGGGCGTTCGCGACGATCAACGCGAAGGTCGTCGTCGTTCCCTGACGTCTCCCCGTCGTTCCCTGACGTCTCCCCGTCGTTCCCTGACGTCTCCCCGTCGTTCCCTGACGTCTCCCCGTTCACCCGAACGCGGTACACGCCGTCACGCCGTCCCCGGCCTCGCCTTCACTCGCCGGGCGCGGCCGTACGCGGCTCCGGCGCATGCTCTGCCGTACGCGCCCTGCCCCGCCGGTCCGCCTGCGGGCCGCGCAGCGCCCCGGCCCGGCTCAGGCCGCTTCGGACTCCGGAACACCCTGCTCCGCAGCTGCGCCGGCCCTGACCGCCGCGGCCACCCCGCCGGTCCCGCCGGTCCCGTTTCCGGGCGGCGCCTCGTGGCGCGCGGGAGGCGTGGAGACGGCGGTGGCGGCCAGGCCCGCGGCGAGCAGCGTCCGCATGGACACGGCAGACGGCCGGGGCTCGCGGTGTGCTCCTGCTGGTGCCGACATGGTGCCTCCTGAACCCGGGGACGCCGAACTTAGGCATACCTAAGAAACTCTCGGTACCATGTCACCACGTGCGCTGCCACCAGCGCAATATCTTGCCGACCTGTTGTCGGCATGTTTATTCCGAGAGGACCCCGGCCAGGGCTTCCAGCCCCGCTCCGGCACCCCAGCGCGCGCCGACCCCGCGCAGCGAGACCTGCCGTACGTCGTCCAGCACCTCCTCGTGGCCGACCGCCCGCGCGATCACCACGTGCAGCCGGTCGTCGGAGAGTTCCTCCACCTTGCCGTCGCCCCACTCCACGACGACCACGGACTCGGGCAGCGAGACGTCGAGGTCCAGGTCCTCCATCTCGTCGAGCCCGCCGCCCAGGCGGTACGCGTCCACGTGCACCAGGGGCGGCCCCTCCCCCAGCGAGGGGTGGACGCGGGCGATGACGAAGGTCGGCGAGGTCACGGCCCCCCGCACGCCCAGGCCCTCGCCGAGGCCGCGGGTCAGGGTGGTCTTGCCGGCTCCCAGCTCCCCGGTCAGCAGCACGAGGTCGCCCGGACGCAGCAGGCCGGCGATCCTGCGGCCCAGCTCCCGCATCGCGTCGGGGGAGTCGATGGTGATGACGGTCTCGGTCGCGACCCCGGTCTCAGGCTCCGGTGCCGGGCCGCGCCGCGCTTCCAGCGGTACTTCTTCCATGCCCGCCAACGTTAGTCGCTGCGGGAACCGCTCCGGTGCGCGCCAGCAGCTCGGTCAGCAGCCCGGTCACGGTCTCCGGCTGCTCCAGCATCATCAGGTGCCCGGCGCTCTCCAGGACGGCCAGTTCGGCGCCGGGCAGCACCTCCTTGATGGCCTCGCTGTGCGCGAGCGGGGTGATCATGTCCCGGGCCCCGGCGATGACGGTGACGGGGATGTCCGCGAACCGCTGGAGCGCGGCCGTCTTGTCGTGGGTCTGGAAGGCCGGGTAGAACTCGGCGACCACGTCGATCGGGGTGGCCTCGATGAGCCGCTCCGCGAAGCGCGCGATGGCCGGGTCCACGTCGCGGGAGCCGAACGAGTACATCTTGATCATGCCGGCGAAGAGGTCGGCGGTGGCCCGGCGCCCCTTCTCCACCAGTTCCACCTGCGAGCCCAGCGCCTTGAGGACGCCCGGCAGCAGCCGGCGTACGGCGCCCACGCCGACGGACGGCAGCCCGTACGTCACCCCGCCGAGGTCTCCGCTGGACGTGCCGACCAGGGCCACGCCGACGACGCGTTCGCGCACGAGGTCCGGGAACTGCTCGGCACATCCCATGATGGTCATACCGCCCATCGAGTGACCCACGAGGATCAGCGGGCCCTCGGGGGCGGCCGCGTCGATGACGGCCTTCAGGTCCCGGCCGAGCTGCTCGATGGTGACGGGCTCGCCGTCCGCCTGGGCCATGCCGCGCGCGCTGCGGCCGTGGCTGCGCTGGTCCCAGTACACGGCGCGGACCACTCCGCGCAGGGCGGCGCGCTGGAAGTGCCAGGAGTCCTGGCCGAGGCAGTAGCCGTGGCAGAAGACGACGGTGGCCGGGGGCTCGGCCTTGCGCCTCAGGCGCCGCTTGGCCGCGGCGTCTCCGGGCAGTTCGTCGATCTCGTAATAGAGCTCGGTGGCGTCCTCGGCGCGGCAGATCCCCTCGGTCCCGCGCAGGGAGCCGTAGTCCCCGGCGACGTCCAGGGCCAGGCGCGCCTCCCTGCGCATGCCGCGTCCCACGGTGATCCGCTCGACCGCGACCCCGGCCGCGGCACCCGCGGCCAGCACGCCGATGGCGGCACCGGCCCAGCCGGCCTTGCGCCAGTTCTCGCTCACGCCGCCGCCCTCACTCCACCTCAGCCGCCCAGGTACACCCGGGGCACGCGCCCTCCGATACGGGTGACGATCTCATACGCGATCGTGCCCGACGCCCCGGCCCAGTCCTCGGCGGTGGGTTCACCGCGCTCGGCGTCGCCGAAGATCACGACCTGGTCCCCGGCCCGGGCGAGGTCGTCACCCAGGTCGACCACGAACTGGTCCATGGCGACCCGCCCGGCGACGTGGTGGACCTTGCCGCCGACGAGGACGGGCCCGCGCCCGGAGGCGTGCCGCGGAATCCCGTCGGCGTACCCGGCCGGGACCAGCGCGAGGTGCGTCTCGGCCTCGGTGACGTGGTGGTGCCCGTAGCTCACCCCGTGCCCGGCCGGGACGGTCTTGACCAGGGCGAGGGAGGCCTTGAGGGCCATCGCGGGGCGCAGGCCCAGCTGGGCCGGGGTGCCGAGTTCCGGGGCGGGTGACACCCCGTAGACCGCGATTCCGCAGCGGACCAGGTCGAAGTGCGACTCGGGGAGGGTGAGCGTGGCGGGCGAATTGGCGATGTGCCGGACCTCGGGCTCGACGCCCTCCTTCTCGGCGTACGCCAGCATGTCGCGGAAGGCGGCGAGCTGGAGCTGGATGGACGGGTGCCCGGGCTCGTCGGCGCAGGCGAAGTGCGACCAGACGCCGGTGACCTGGACGGTGCCCTCGGCCTGGGCGGCGACGGCCGCGCCGACCAGGTCCGCCCAGTCGGCGGGCTGGCAGCCGTTGCGGCCGAGCCCGGTGTCGGCCTTGAGCTGGACGCGCGCGGGGCGGCCCGCGGCGCGCGCGGCGGCCCGGACCTCGTCCAGGGCCCACATCCCGCTGACGGAGACGTCCAGATCGGCCTCGACGGCTTCCCGCCAGGGCCCTCCGGGGGTCCACAGCCAGCACATGATCCGGCCCTCGATCCCGGCGGCGCGCAGCGCGAGCGCCTCCTCGGGCGTGGCCGTCCCGAGCCAGGAGGCGCCTGCCTCCTGGGCTGCCCTGGCGCAGGCCAGGGCCCCGTGCCCGTAGGCGTTCGACTTGACCACGGCCATCAGGGCGGACCGGGGCGCCCGCTCGCGCAGCGCGCGCACGTTCTCCCGTACGGCCTCGAGGTCGATCTCGGCGTACACGCGCATGGGTGTCTCGTTCATCGCCCACAGTCTCTCAGACCCCGCTCAACCCCCCGGCAGTCCCGGCCCCGGCAGAAGCAGCGGGGGCGGCGGACGTAGCCGGGCCCCGGCAAATCCAGCCCCGCCGGCGTTTGAGGCGCGGAGTCGGGGGCGGAGCCCCGGGGCCCGGCCCGGCGGTCAAGGGTGGCGGGTGTCCCGCCAGGCGCCGGGCAGGGCTTCGGCGACCTCATGGGCCAGCACCGGCGCGCCGCCACCGGCGGCCCGGCGCCCCGCCAGCCCGTGCAGGTACGCGCCCACCGCCCCGGCGTCCGCCCCGGACAGCCCCGCCGCCAGCAGGGACCCGGCCAGCCCGGACAGCACGTCCCCGCTCCCGGCGGTCGCCAGCCACGCGGTCCCGGTCGGGTTCACCCGGACGGGGCGGCCGCCGCCGGCCACGAGCGTCGTCGAGCCCTTCAGCAGCACGGCCGCCCCGTACCGCTCCGCCAGGGCCCGCGCCGCGGACAGCCGTCCCGCCTCGACCTCCTCCCGCGCCACCCCCAGCAGCGCGGCCGCCTCCCCGGCGTGCGGGGTCAGCAGGGTCGGGGCCGTCCGGGCCCGCAGCACCGCGGGGTCCAGCCCGCGCAGCCCGTCCGCGTCGACCAGCACCGGAACGTCCTGGGCCAGCACCTCCGCGACCTCCCCGGCGCGCCCCTCCCCCAGCCCGGGCCCGGCCACCCACGCCTGCACCCGGCCGCGCCCGATCAGCGTCTCGGGGTACCCGGCGAGGACGGCCTCGGCCGCCGGTCCCGCGTAGCGCACCGCGCCCGCACCGCCCCGCAGGGCTCCGGCGACGGTCAGGACCGCCGCGCCCGGGTACTGCCGGGACCCGGCGAGGATGCCGACGACCCCGCGCCGGTACTTGTCGCTCGACGCGGTGGGCAACGGCAGCAGCCGCGCCACGTCGGCGTGCTGGAGGGCCTCCATCTCCGCGTCCGGCAGCTCCAGCCCGATGTCCACCAGGTGCACCGCCCCCGCCCGCGAGGCGCCGGGGTCGACTAGCAGCCCGGGCTTGTACGCGCCGAAGGTCACCGTCACGTCGGCGGCCACGGCGGGCCCGGCCACTTCGCCGGTGTCGGCGTCGACCCCGCTCGGCAGGTCCACCGCGACCACCGGCACCCCGGGCGGGACCTGCCCGGCCAGGGCCGCGGCCGCGGGCCGCAGCCCGCCGCGGCCGCCGATCCCGAGGAGCCCGTCCACCACCAGGTCCGCCCGGTCCGGGACGGCCGCCGCCAGCCGCCCGCCGGCGGCCCGCAGCGCGGCCAGCCCGCCCGGGTGCAGGCGCTCCGGATCCATCGGTACCGCCGTGACCCCGGCCCCGCGCCGGGCGAGGCGCGCGCCCGCGTACAGGGCGTCGCCGCCGTTGTCCCCGGGCCCGGCCAGCAGGGCTACCCGTGCCCCGTACACGCGGCCCCGGCGCCGGGTCAGCAGCCCGGCGCAGACGGCGGCCAGTCCGGCCGCAGCCCGCTGCATCAGGGCGCCTTCGGGCAGCCGGGCCATCAGCTCCCGCTCGGCGGCCCGTACGGTCTCCACGCTGTAAGCAGTACGCATGGGACCAGCCTGCCGCACGGCGGGGGTCATCCCTCGGCGATCACCACGGCGGAGGCGATGCCGGCGTCGTGGCTCAGCGAGATGTGCCAGGACTTCACGCCCAGCGCCAGCGCCCGGGCCTCGACCGTCCCGGACACCCGCAGCCGCGGCTGCCCGGACTGTTCGACGTAGACCTCGGCGTCGGTCCACAGCATCCCGGCGGGCGCGCCGAGGGCCTTGGCGAGCGCCTCCTTCGCGGCGAACCGGGCGGCGAGCGAGGCGGTCCCGCGCCGCTCGCCGCTCGGCAGCATCAACTCGGAATCGAGGAAGAGCCGTTGCGCCAGCTGCGGCGTGCGTTCCAGCGCCGCGCCGAAGCGTTCGATCTCCGCGACATCGATTCCTACGCCGATAATCACAATCCCTGCCCCGCCTGCTACTCCACCGTCACCGACTTGGCGAGATTACGCGGCTGGTCGACCTCGTTGCCGCGTGCCGTCGCCAGCTCGCAGGCGAACACCTGCAGCGGCACCGTCGCCACCAGCGGCTGGAGCAGGGTCGGTGTCGCCGGGATCCGGATCAGGTGGTCGGCGTACGGGAGGACGGCCTCGTCGCCCTCCTCCGCGATGACGATGGTGCGGGCCCCGCGCGCCCGGATCTCCTGGATGTTCGACACGATCTTGGCGTGGAGCACCGACCGCCCCCGCGGCGAGGGCACGACGACGACGACCGGCAGGTCCTCCTCGATCAGTGCGATCGGGCCGTGCTTGAGCTCGCCCGCCGCGAAGCCCTCGGCGTGCATGTACGCCAGCTCCTTGAGCTTGAGGGCGCCCTCCAGGGCCACCGGGTAGCCGACGTGGCGGCCGAGGAACAGCACGGTGTCCTTGTCGGCCAGGGACCGCGCGAGGGCCCGTACGGGCTCCATGGTCTCCAGGACGGTGTCGACGGCGGCGGCGATGTCGGACAGCTCCCGGATGACCACCTCGATCTCGTCGCCCCATTTGGTGCCCCGGACCTGTCCGAGGTAGAGGGCGACCAGGTAGCAGGCCACCAGCTGCGTCAGGAAGGCCTTGGTCGAGGCGACGGCCACCTCGGGTCCGGCGTGCGTGTACAGCACGGCGTCGGATTCGCGGGGAATCGTCGAGCCGTTGGTATTGCAGATGGCCAGCACCTTGGCTCCCTGCTCGCGGGCGTGCCGGAGCGCCATCAGGGTGTCCATGGTCTCGCCGGACTGCGAGATCGCGACCACCAGCGTCCGCTGGTCCAGGATCGGGTCGCGGTAGCGGAACTCGCTCGCCAGCTCCGTCTCGCAGGGGATGCGGGTCCAGTGCTCGATGGCCAGCTTCGCGATCATGGCGGCGTGGTAGGCGGTGCCGCAGGCCACGATGACGACCTTGTCGACCTCCCGGAGGACCGAGTCGGGGATGCGCACCTCGTCCAGGGTCAGCGAGCCGTTCGCGTCGATCCGGCCGAGGAGGGTGTCGGCGACGGCCTTCGGCTGCTCGGCGATCTCCTTGAGCATGAAGTAGTCGTACCCCCCCTTCTCGGCCGCCGAGGCGTCCCAGTCCACGTGGTACGCCCGCACGGGTGCGGGTGCGCCGTCGAAGTCGGTCACCGTGACGCCTTCGCGGCGCAGTTCGACGACCTGGTCCTGCCCGAGCTCGATCGCGGACCGGGTGTGGGCGATGAAGGCGGCGACGTCCGAGGCGAGGAAGTTCTCGCCCTCGCCCACGCCCACGACCAGGGGCGAGTTCCGGCGGGCGCCGACCACCACGTCGGGCTGGCCGGCGTGCACGGCGACCAGGGTGAAGGCGCCCTGCAGCCGCCGGCACACCTGCCGCATGGCCTCCGCGAGGTCCGCGGTGGCGGTGAAGCGCTCCGCCAGCAGGTGGGCCACGACCTCGGTGTCGGTCTCGGACTCCAGCCGGTGGCCGCGCTCGGCGAGTTCGGCGCGCAGCGCGGCGAAGTTCTCGATGATGCCGTTGTGGACGACGGCCACCCGGCCCGCGTTGTCCAGGTGGGGGTGGGCGTTGGCGTCGGTGGGTCCGCCGTGGGTCGCCCACCGGGTGTGTCCGAGGCCCGTGGAGCCGGCCGGCAGCGGCCGCCCGACGAGTTCCTTCTCCAGGTTGACGAGCTTGCCGGCCTTCTTGACGGAGACGAGGTCCCCGTCGGCGAGGACGGCGACGCCCGCCGAGTCGTAGCCGCGGTACTCCAGCCGCTTGAGTCCGGCGATGACCACATCGAGCGCCGACTGCGCTCCCACGTAACCCACAATTCCGCACATAGGCGGCAGGGTACGCCTGAGTCGGGCTCTTGCCCCGTACCCGAACAAGACGAAAACCCCGCCCCGGCGACAGCGCCGGAGCGGGGTTGACGTTCAGTTCGAACGGACTCAGCCGAGCTTCTTCACCTGCGCGTCGACGATGGCCTGCGGCTTGTCCGCGGGTCCCGAGAAGCTCGACGCGGTGTGCGTCGCGACGGTGTTGCCCTTGCGCACGACGACGGTCTCGGTCGTCACCTGGACGCCCTCGACGTTTGCCGTCAGCGCGACGCTGAGGGCCTCGTCGCCACCCGTCGCGGTACCGGACGCCACCTTGTCGATCTTGGTGTTCTCGCCCTCCATGGTCAGGGTGAAGCCGGCCGCGCAGGCCGTGGCGGCGGTCTTGACGGCCGCGAAGGCCTCTTCCGCGCCCTTGCCCTCGTACGAGGCCAGGGTGACGGCGGTGCGGGTGCCCGCCAGCATCTTCAGACCGGCCGCGGCCTTCTCGTCGGGGGTGGCGTTCTCGTCCGTCTTGGGGACGGCGATGGCCTTGGTGCGCGCGACACCGGCCGCCGTGCCGACCGGGGCGTAGCCCTGCGTCTTGACCACGGGCAGGCACTCGGCCTTGTCGCTGGAGGCGGCGGCGCCGGCCTTCACCTCGGTCTCCGGGACGGCGGCGAACTGGTAGGCGGCCAGGTCGGCCTTGGTCACGATCAGGCCGCCGAGCTCGGCGTCCGTCTTCGCCTTGGCGGCGGGCGCGGCGGAGGTCGCCGGGGCGGCGGACGGCTTGGCGTCCGCGTTCTTGTCCTCGGCCTTGTCGGCGCCGCAGGCGGTGGCCAGCAGGGCCAGGGACACCGCGGAGGCGGTCAGGACGGAACGGCGGACAAGAGCGGAACGCACGAAGGATCTCCCCCAGGAACACAGAAAGCGCACAGACGGTGCACAGGAATCAGTCAGAGCAGCCCGAAGGAAGCAGTTCCGGGCCGCGGTGATCCACAATGTACGACTCGGATCGATCACCCGATCAACATTTTCCGCCGTCGGCGCCGATCGTGACCGGGGCGAGATCCGCACTGCCCCCAATCGAGACCGGCGCCCCCACCACCCGGCCGCCCCGTGCTCCCGGCGGGCCCCGGCCCTGCGCACGTGACCGACCACACCACCCACAACCGCCGCCGAGCCCCGACAATGGCGGTGTGATCACTTCGCCGCCACGAAGCAACACGCCGGACAGCGCAACGGAGCGCACCGGCCCGGACGGGCCTTCCGCACGTCCGGCCCACCGCCGGACCCCCGACGCCTCCCCCTACCTCGACCTCACCCGCGCCGAGTGGAGCGCCCTGCGCGAGCGCACCCCCCTCCCCCTGACGGCCGACGAGGTCGAGCGGCTGCGCGGCCTCGGTGACGTCATCGACCTCGACGAGGTCCGCGACGTCTACCTCCCGCTCTCCCGCCTCCTCAACCTGTACGTCGGCGCCACCAGCAACCTCCGCGGCACGCTGAACACCTTCCTCGGCGACGCGGGCAACGGCCACGGCTCCCAGCAGGGCACGCCCTTCGTCATAGGGGTCGCCGGTTCCGTGGCCGTCGGCAAGTCCACCGTGGCCCGTCTGCTCCAGGCCCTCCTCGCCCGCTGGCCCGAGCACCCGCGCGTGGAGCTGGTCACCACCGACGGCTTCCTGTACCCGATGAAGGAGCTCCAGCGGCGCGGGCTCACCTCCCGCAAGGGCTTCCCGGAGTCGTACGACCGGCGGGCGCTGACCCGTTTCGTCGCCGACATCAAGGCCGGCAAGGACGAGGTGCGGGCCCCGGTCTACTCGCACCTGATCTACGACATCGTCCCGGGCGAGGAGCTCGTCGTACGCCGCCCGGACATCCTGATCGTCGAGGGCCTCAACGTGCTCCAGCCGGCCCTCCCGGGCAAGGACGGCCGGACCCGGGTCGGCCTCGCCGACTACTTCGACTTCAGCGTGTACGTGGACGCGCGCCCCGAGGACATCGAGCGCTGGTACCTCAACCGCTTCCGGAAGCTGCGCGAGACGGCCTTCCAGAACCCCTTCTCCTACTTCCGCAAGTACACCCAGGTGTCGGAGGAGGAGGCCCTGGAGTACGCGCAGACCATGTGGCGGACCATCAACCGGCCCAACCTGCTGGAGAACGTGGCGCCCACGCGCGGCCGGGCCACCCTCGTCGTCCGCAAGGGCCCGGACCACAAGGTGCAGAAGCTGAGCCTGCGCAAGCTCTGACCGCGCCCCGCTAGGGTGCAGGCATGCTGCATCTGCGGATGATCACCCCGTCCGACCGGACGGAGGCGGTGGTGGCGGTCGTCGAGAGGACGGTCGGTACCACCCATCTGGTCGTACTGAAGGACGCGGCGCGCGTACCCGCGGGCGACCTCGTCCTGTGCGACGTGGCCCGGGAGGCCGGGGACGAGCTCATCCAGGAGCTCCAGGGGCTGGGCCTCGACGAGGTCGGTTCCATCGCCGTCGAGAACATCGAGCTGTCGCTGTCGAAGCGGGCCGAGGAGGCCGAGGCGGAGGCTCCGGGCGAGGCCGCCGACGCCGTGCTGTGGGAGCAGCTGACCGACGCCACGCACGAGGAGTCCACGCTCACCATCACCTACTGCGCGTTCATGATCCTCGCGACGATGATCGCGGCCTGCGGCGTGGTGCTCGACAACGCGATCCTGATCGTGGGTGCGATGGCCGTCGGCCCGGAGTTCGGCCCGCTCGCGGGGGTCTGCGTCGGGGTCGTGCAGCGGGAGCCGCGGCTCGCCCTGCGGTCCCTGGGGGCGCTGCTGGCCGGCTTCGCCGCGGCGATGGCCGCCACCACCGCCTTCAGCCTCGGCATGGACGCGATCGGGCAGTTCCAGCCCGGCATGCTCGACAGGCCGCGTCCGAACACCGGCTTCATCTGGCAGCCGGACCCCTTCTCCTTCGTGGTCTCGCTGCTGGCGGGTGTGGCCGGGGTGCTGTCCCTGACCTCCGCGAAGTCGGGGGCGCTGGTCGGCGTGGCGATCTCGGTGACCACCGTCCCGGCCGCCGCGAACGCCGCCGTGGCCCTCAGCTACGGGGAGTTCGCCCAGATGTGGGGTTCGGCGGAGCAGCTGCTGCTGAACCTGGGCGGGATCATGCTGGCCGGCATCGTGACCCTGTGCGGGCAGAAAGCACTGTGGCGGACCCAGCAGGATCGCTGGGTCCGCCGGGCCAAGAGCTCCGCCCCCGGCCGTTGAAGGGCTTCGCTGCTAGCCGAGCGCCGACTTCACGACGTCCGCGAGGCGTCCGGCGACCGCGCGGGCCTGCTCGATGTCGGCGGCTTCGACCATCACCCGTACGAGCGGCTCGGTACCGGACGGACGGAGCAGCACACGGCCGGTGGTGCCCAGTTCGCGCTCGGCGTCGGCGACGGCCGCCGCCAGCTCGCCGGAGGTCGTGACGCGGGACTTGTCCACGTCGGGCACGTTGATCAGCACCTGCGGCAGCCGCTGCATGACGCCGGCGAGATCCGCGAGGGACCGGCCGGTGGCCGCCACGCGCGCGGCGAGCAGCAGGCCGGTGAGGGTGCCGTCGCCGGTCGTCGCGTGGTCGAGGATGATCACGTGGCCGGACTGCTCGCCGCCCAGCGCGTAGCCGTTCTCCTTCATCGACTCCAGCACGTACCGGTCGCCGACCCCGGTCTGCACGACCTGGATGCCCTCGCCCTCCATGGCCAGCTTGAAGCCCAGGTTGGACATCACGGTGCCGACCACGGTGTTCTCGCGCAGCTGCCCCGCCTCGCGCATGGCGAGCGCCAGCACGGCGAGGATCTGGTCCCCGTCGACCTCGGCGCCCGTGCCGTCCACGGCCAGGCAGCGGTCGGCGTCACCGTCGTGCGCGATGCCGAAGTCGGCGCCGTGCTCGACGACGGCCGCCTTCAGCAGGCCCAGGTGGGTGGAGCCGCAGCCGTCGTTGATGTTGAGGCCGTCCGGCTCGGCGCCGATCGTGACGATCTCCGCGCCGGCCCGGGCGAAGGCCTCGGGCGAGACGTACGCGGCCGCGCCGTGGGCCTCGTCCAGGACGATCTTCAGGCCGTCGAGGCGGTTCGGCAGGACACCGATGAGGTGGGCGACGTACTTCTCGAAGCCCTCCATGTAGTCGGAGACCCTGCCCACTCCGGCACCCGTGGGCCGGTCCCAGGGAGCGCCGGTGCGGTGCTCCTCGTAGACCGACTCGATGCGGTCCTCCAGCTCGTCGGCGAGCTTGTGGCCGCCGCGCGCGAAGAACTTGATGCCGTTGTCCGGCATGGCGTTGTGGCTGGCGGAGAGCATGACGCCGAGGTCGGCGCCCAGCGCACCGGTGAGATACGCCACCGCCGGGGTGGGCAGCACACCGACGCGCAGGACGTCCACGCCCGCGCTCGCGAGGCCCGCGACGACCGCGGCCTCCAGGAATTCGCCGGAGGCCCGGGGGTCGCGGCCCACCACGGCCGTCGCCCGGTGGCCCGCGAAGGTGCCCGCCTCGGCCAGTACGTGGGCAGCCGCCACGGACAGGCCGAGCGCCAGCTCAGCCGTCAGATCCGCGTTGGCGACGCCGCGTACACCGTCCGTCCCGAAGAGTCGTCCCACTGTTGTCCTCCCGAGTTTCCGCTTGGCTTGTGACAGCTTGTGACAGCTTGTAACCGCGTGTGACATGTATGTGCCGCTTGTGGCGGTAAACGAACCGCCCCGGCAGCACAGAGAGTGCTGCCGGGGCGGTTTCGTTGCAGAACAGCAGGCGCAGATTAACGCTTGCTGTACTGCGGAGCCTTACGGGCCTTCTTGAGACCGGCCTTCTTGCGCTCGACCGCACGGTCGTCGCGGGAAAGGAAGCCGGCCTTCTTCAGCGCCGGGCGGTTGTTCTCGACGTCCGCCTCGTTCAGCGCACGGGCCACGCCGAGGCGCAGGGCGCCGGCCTGACCGGAGACGCCGCCACCCGCGATGCGGGCGATGATGTCGTAGCGGTTGTCCAGCTCGAGGAGCTTGAACGGCTCGTTGACTTCCTGCTGGTGCACCTTGTTGGGGAAGTAGTCCTCGAGGGTGCGACCGTTGATCTTCCACTTGCCGGTGCCCGGAACGATCCGGACGCGGGCGATGGCGTTCTTGCGACGGCCCAGGCCGGCGGCCGGCTGGGGGTCGCCGAAGCGGCCGGCAAGGGACTCGGAGGTGTAGTCGCCCTCGACGGCGACCTCAGACTCGCTGGTGTACTCCTCGACGTTGCCCTCGAACTCGTCGACGGGGGTCGTCTCGGCGGTGGTCTCGGCCACGATGCTCCTCAGAATTTTCTACGTCTTAGGGGGTGGCCGGAACTACTGCGCGACCTGGGTGATCTCGAACGGCACCGGCTGCTGGGCAGCGTGGGGGTGCTGGTCGCCCGAGTAGACCTTCAGCTTCGAGAGCATCTGACGGCCCAGGGTGTTCTTGGGGAGCATGCCCTTGATGGCCTTCTCGACGGCCTTCTCCGGGTTGTTCGCCAGGAGGTCGTCGTAGCGCACCGAGCGGAGACCGCCCGGGTAGCCGGAGTGGCGGTAGGCCATCTTCTGCGACGCCTTGTTGCCGGACAGGTGCACCTTGTCGGCGTTGACGATGATGACGAAGTCGCCCATGTCCATGTGGGGGGCGTAAGTCGGCTTGTGCTTGCCCCGCAGGAGGGCAGCGGCCTGGGTCGCCAGACGGCCGAGGACAACGTCCTGGGCGTCGATGACGAGCCACTGGCGCGAGATGTCGCCGGGCTTGGGGCTGAACGTACGCACGCGTATGCCTTCGCTTCTTCAGTGGTGGTATCCCATGGGGCGCAAGCCCGGTGGGAAGGTCCTGACAGGGTCACCACGGACGATCACGACAGCCCTCGTCCACATCGGGGACGCAACCCGTGTGAACCGCTGGTCATCGGTCCGGTGGACCGGCGCAAGGCCCTTTCACGTGAGAATGAGAAAGCCAATACGCATAACAAACCAGCAGGATACCCAAGCAGACCCGTACGGGTCAAAACGCGGTCCGCGATGCCGGTTCTGCTGGCTTCGCGGCGCACTCCGGTTCGGTCCTGGGTGGGGACCCCGCAGTTGTTACGGGGTTCAGAATAACCCCACCCGAGCCCAGCGCACGACGCGCCAGCAGGATCGCGAGCCCGCAGAGGGTGGCGCAGTCCTTGAAGGCACGCCGTTTCTGGGCCAGCTCTGAGGGCCACGGCACCAGCGCCAGCTGGGGCGTCAGGACCAGCCAGAACCAGGGCGAGCGGGGCATCGAGCCCGGCCGCACCCCCGAGGCCAGCAGCAGCGGCAGCACCACCAGCAGGTAGTGGTCGAAGGACGGCCGTGAGACCAGGAATGCGGCGAGCATCACCATGCAGGCCGTCTCCACGAGCCGCAGCTCTCCCCCGTCCGCCTCATCCTCCGTGCGCCGCCACCGCGTCCAGGCCGCCCACAGCCCGGCCCCGGCCCCGGCGAACGCCAGCGGCACCGCCACCAGCGCGGGCACCCCCAGCCGCGGCAGGACCGCGATCGGCGACGCGTCCCACGGCAGCGCGTACGCGTCCTGCCCCTGGAGCAGGAAGGGCAGCGTCTTGGTGAAGAACAGCGACGGGCTGGGCATCATCAGTGCCCCGGCCAGCGACACGCCCAGCGGGACCAGCACCGCCACCGCCAGCCCCCGCCACTGCCGGGCGAACAGGAAGAGCACCCCGATCGGCACCAGCATCGGCTTGCAGGCGATCGCCAGCCCGATCACCAGGCCGGCCGCCACCCAGGACCGCCGGCTGGCCAGCAGCAGCGCCACCGGCAGGGCCGCCGCCGAGATGGCCGTCCAGTTGCCGATCAGCACGAGGTTTTCGTACGGCTTGTAGGCGAGGGCGAACAGGGCGAACCCGCCGACCGCCAGGCGCGAGCGCAGCGGCACGGAGAACAGCTTCAGCGCCGCCCACCAGCCCGTCGCCAGCAGTGCGGTCATCCCGAGCGGCAGCACCCAGCGCAGCACGGTCTGCGGCAGCAGCGCCTCCGGGACCGCCATGAGCACGGCGCTGGGGAGGTAGAGGAAGCGCTTGTCCTCGTACGGCGACCCGCCGGCCAGCAGGGTCTCGGCCGCCTTCACCACGAAGGCGTTGTCGGAGCCCCAGTTCGCCCGCAGGCTGGTGGAGACGGCGATGCCGAGGAGCACCACGAGGGAGAGCACCCGCCACGACCGTGAGGCGGGCCGCAGCAGCCACTCGGTCGGCCGGGCGCCCGCGTCCGGGCCGTCCCACTTCATGAGCCAGATGCTAGGCCGCAGGCCCACAACGCCTCTCCCTCGCCTCTGCCGAGGGGCTCACACCCCTCTAGCGCTTCCGATCGACCCTACGTTCGTCCCACACGGGCTCCTGAGTCTCCCGCACAACGCCGTCGGAACCGAAGACCAGGTAACGGTCAAATGTCCGCGCGAACCACCGGTCGTGCGTGACGCACAGCACAGTGCCCTCGTACGCCTCCAGGCCGTCCTGGAGCGCCTCCGCCGACTCCAGGTCCAGGTTGTCCGTCGGCTCGTCCAGCAGCAGGGCCGTGGTCCCGGCCAGTTCCAGCAGCAGGATCTGGAAGCGTGCCTGCTGGCCGCCGGAGAGCTTCTCGAAGGGCTGCTCGCCCTGCCGCTCCAGCTCGTACCGGCGCAGCACGCCCATCGCCGCGCCGAGCGGCTTGGCCGCCTCCGTCCACAGGATGTCGACGAGGGTCCGGCCGAACAGCTCCGGGTGCGCGTGGGTCTGCGCGAAATGGCCGGGAACCACCCGGGCACCCAGCTTCCAGGTGCCGCTGTGCTTGACGTCCTCGCCCGCCAGCAGCCGCAGGAAGTGCGACTTGCCGGAGCCGTTCGAGCCGAGCACGGCGACCCGCTCCCCGTAGAAGACCTCCAGGGAGAAGGGCTTCATCAGGCCGGTCAGTTCGAGGTTCTCGACGGTGAGCGCGCGCACGCCCGTACGGCCGCCCTTGAGCCGCATCCGGATGTCCTGCTCGCGCGGCGGCTCGGGCGGCGGTCCGGCGTCCTCGAACTTCTGGAAGCGGGTCTGCATCGCCCGGTAGCGCGAGGCCATGTCGGGGCTGGACGCGGCCTGGTTGCGCAGCCGCAGCACCAGGGCCTTCAGCCGGGCGTGTTCCTCGTCCCAGCGCCGCTTGAGCTCCTCGAAGCGCGCGAAGCGCTCCTTGCGGGCGTCGTGGTACGTCCCGAAGCCGGCGCCGTGCACCCACACGTCCGTCCCCGTGGCGCTCGGCTCCAGACTGATGATCTTCTCGGCGGCGCGGGACAGCAGCTCGCGGTCGTGCGAGACGAACAGGACGGTCTTGCGGGTGGCCTTGAGCTGGTCCTCCAGCCACCGCTTGCCCGGGACGTCGAGGTAGTTGTCCGGCTCGTCGAGCAGCAGCACCTCGTCCGGACCGCGCAGCAGCGCCTCCAGGACCAGCCGCTTCTGCTCACCCCCGGACAGCGTCCGCACCTCGCGGAACTGCGCGGTGTCGTACGGGACGGCCAGGGCGGCCATGGTGCACACGTCCCACAGGGTCTCCGCCTCGTAGCCCTGGACGTCCGCCCAGTCGCTGAGGGCCTGCGCGTACGCCATCTGCGCGGCCTCGTCGTCGACCGTGAGGATCAGCTGCTCGGCGCGGTCCACGGCCTTCGCGGCCTCCCGGAGCCGCGGCGGGGCCACCGAGACCAGCAGGTCCCGCACGGTCGTCCCGTCCCGTACGGAGCCCACGAACTGCGACATCACGCCGAGCCCGCCGCTGAGGGTGACCGCGCCGCCGTGCGGCTGGAGCTCACCGGAGATGAGCTTCAGCAGGGTGGTCTTGCCGGCCCCGTTCGCTCCCACGAGCGCGACGACCGCCCCCTCCCCCACCCGGAAGGAGACGTCGGGGAGCAGGACCCGCCCGTCGGGAAGGTAGTACTCCAGGTGGCTGGCTTCGAGATGTCCCATGCCGCGCATTGTCCAGGCCGGGCCCCGGTCCGCCCAAACCGGTCAGCAGCAGCCCGCCCCCGGCAGGGTCCGCAGGTTGCGCGCTTCCTTGCTGCGCGCGGCCAGCAGCTCGTCGGCGGGGTAGCCGACCTCCTCCAGGGTCAGCCCGTGCGGCTTGACCACGTGCACGGAGGAGTCCCGTACGCCGGCGGCCAGCACCGTGCCCGGCCAGTCGGTGGGCCGGTGCCCGTCCCCGACGTGCAGCAGCGCGCCCACCAGCGAACGGACCATGTTGTGGCAGAAGGCGTCGGCCCGGACGGTCGCGGTGACGATCCCGTCCTCGGCCCGCTCCCAGCTCAGCTGCTGGAGCGTACGGATGGTCGTGGCGCCCTCGCGCTTCTTGCAGTACGCGGCGAAGTCGTGCTCGCCGAGCAGTGCGGCGGAGGCCTCGTTCATGGCGTCCACGTCCAGCGGCCACTGGTGCCACAGCACGTGCCCGCGGCGCAGCGGGTCGACGCCGCCCTGGTGGTCCCCCACCCGGTACGCGTACCGACGCCAGACGGCCGAGAACCGCGCGTTGAAGCCCTGGGGGGCCTCGGCGGCCTTCCAGACCCGTACGTCGTGCGGCAGCCGCCCGGCGAGGCGGCGCAGCAGCTTGCCGTGGTGTTCGGCCCACACCTCCTCGGCCAGGTCGAACTGGGCGACCTGGCCGCGGGCGTGCACCCCGGCGTCGGTGCGCCCGGCGACGGTCAGCTCGACCGGCTCGGACAGCCGCATCACGGTCTGCAGGGCCGACTCCAGTTCGCCCTGCACGGTCCGCAGCACGCGCTGCTTCGCCCAGCCGGAGAAGTCCTTGCCGTCGTAGCTCAGGTCCAGCCGCACCCGGACGTGACCGGGCTCCACCTCGTCACTCACGTGAGCGATCCTCTCAAGAACACCGAAATGCACCGCACATGCAGAACGGGCCCGCCCCGGAAGGGGCGGGCCCGTTCAGAGCCGATCAAGCAAGCTCGATCCCGGAGCGGGATCAGGCCTCCTTGGTCTCCTCGCCGGCCTCGGTCTCGGTGGCCTCGGCCTTGGCCTCCGCCTCCTTGACCGCGCGCTTGGTGGCGGCCTCGGCCTCACCGGTGGCCTGCTGGGCGACCGTCAGGGCCTCGACCAGCTCGATGACGGCCATCGGGGCGTTGTCGCCACGACGGTTGCCGATCTTGGTGATGCGCGTGTAACCACCGGGGCGGTTCTCGTAGCGCGGGGCGATCTCGGTGAACAGCGTGTGCACGATGCTCTTGTCCGTGATCGTCTGCAGCACCAGGCGACGGTTGTGGATGTCGCCCTTCTTGGCCTTGGTGACCAGACGCTCGGCGTAGGGACGCAGGCGGCGGGCCTTGGCCTCGGTGGTGGTGATGCGGCCGTGCTCGAAGAGCGCCTTCGCGAGGTTCGCGAGGAGGTGCTTCTCGTGCGCGGCGCTGCCGCCCAGACGGGCACCCTTTGCGGGACGCGGCATGGTGTTACTCCTTCATATCTGCACCGGCCGTGTCAGGTACCGGTGTCAGTTCCCCCGTGGCGGACGCCCCGGGAAAGTCTTGCTGTGCGAGCCGGGGCTCAGTACTGCTCGGTCTCGACGAAACCGGCGTCCGCGTCGTCGTCGGCACCGAAGGCGTCGGCGGCGGCGGTCGGGTCGAATCCGGGCGGGCTGTCCTTGAGCGCCAGGCCCATGCCGGCCAGCTTCGCCTTGACCTCGTCGATCGACTTCGCACCGAAGTTGCGGATGTCGAGCAGGTCGGCCTCGGAGCGGGCGACGAGCTCACCCACGGAGTGGATGCCCTCGCGCTTGAGGCAGTTGTACGAGCGGACCGTGAGCTCCAGCTCCTCGATCGGCAGCGCCAGGTCGGCGGCCAGGGCGGCGTCCGTCGGGGACGGGCCCATGTCGATGCCCTCGGCGTCGATGTTGAGCTCGCGGGCCAGACCGAACAGCTCGACCAGGGTCTTGCCGGCGGACGCCATGGCGTCGCGCGGGCGCATGGCCTGCTTGGTCTCGACGTCGACGATCAGCTTGTCGAAGTCGGTGCGCTGCTCGACTCGGGTCGCCTCGACCTTGTAGGTGACCTTGAGGACCGGGCTGTAGATGGAGTCGACCGGGATGCGGCCGATCTCCTGGCCCAGCTGCTTGTTCTGGACGGCGGAGACGTAGCCGCGACCGCGCTCGACGGTCAGCTCCATCTCCAGCTTGCCCTTGCCGTTGAGCGTGGCGAGGACGAGGTCCGGGTTGTGCACCTCGACACCGGCCGGGGGCGCGATGTCGGCAGCGGTGACCAGGCCGGGACCCTGCTTGCGCAGGTACATCACGACCGGCTCGTCGTGCTCCGAGGAGACGACCAGCTGCTTGATGTTGAGGATGATGTCGGTGACGTCTTCCTTGACGCCCGGCACGGTGGTGAACTCGTGCAGGACGCCGTCCACGCGGATGCTGGTGACAGCGGCACCCGGGATCGAGGACAGCAGGGTGCGGCGCAGGGAGTTGCCGAGGGTGTAACCGAAGCCCGGCTCCAGCGGCTCGATCACGAACCGCGAGCGGTACTCGTCGACGACCTCTTCGGTCAGCGAAGGACGCTGAGCGATAAGCATGTCTGTGTTCCTTCTTTCGTGGACGCCCACTATTTGACGTCCGACGGTCACTGCATACAGCAAGGGTACGGGCGGTACGTCCCCCCGAAGGAGTTCGTACCGCCCGGACACTCAAAGACGCACAGGTGCGTCCGCTGCGTCAGACGCGGCGGCGCTTCGGCGGACGGCAGCCGTTGTGCGGGGTGGGGGTGACGTCCTGGATCGAACCGACCTCGAGGCCGGTGGCCTGGAGGGAGCGGATCGCGGTCTCGCGGCCGGAGCCCGGACCCTTGACGAAGACGTCGACCTTGCGCATGCCGTGCTCCTGCGCGCGGCGGGCGGCCGACTCGGCGGCCATCTGCGCGGCGAAGGGGGTGGACTTGCGCGAGCCCTTGAAGCCGACGTGGCCGGCGGAGGCCCAGGAGATCACGTTGCCCGAGGGGTCCGTGATCGAGACGATGGTGTTGTTGAACGTGCTCTTGATGTGGGCGTGCCCGTGAGCGACGTTCTTCTTTTCCTTGCGGCGCACCTTCTTGGCAGCGCCCTGACGACCCTTGGGGGGCATCTAAATCTCCTACGGGAGGTGGTCGGTCCTACAGCGCAAGACCGCTGAACAGGACTACTTCTTGCCCGGCTTCTTCTTACCGGCGATCGCGCGACGCGGGCCCTTGCGGGTACGCGCGTTCGTGCTGGTGCGCTGACCGTGCACCGGCAGGCCACGACGGTGGCGGATGCCCTGGTAGCACTGGATCTCGACCTTGCGACGGATGTCGGCCTGGATCTCGCGGCGGAGGTCACCCTCGGTACGGAGGTTGGCGTCCACGTACTCGCGGATCTTGACCAGGTCCTCTTCGGCCAGGTCACGAACGCGGGTGTTCGGGTTCACGCCGGTGGAGGCGAGGATCTCCTTGGACCGGGTGCGCCCGATACCGAAGACGTAGGTGAGTGCGATCTCCACGCGCTTTTCGCGCGGGATGTCAACACCGGAAACGCGTGCCATTCAATGGCTCCTGTGTGTTCGGGGGTCTTCCGCAGAACCGACCCCGACCGCCGACCACCCGAAAGTGGGTGAGTGGTACGTCCGGGTCCCCGGCCCCCGCCGGAGGTACCGCCGGCCCTTCACAGGGCTGGGCGGGTTCTGCGTATGTACGTTTTCTTACGTCGCGCGAAGAACTGCGGAAGGCAGGTCGGTCGGCGTGCGTCAGCCCTGGCGCTGCTTGTGGCGCAGGTTGTCGCAGATGACCATGACCCGGCCGTGACGGCGGATCACCTTGCACTTGTCGCAGATCTTCTTGACGCTCGGCTTGACCTTCATGTTGGTGAGGTTCTCCGGGTCAGTGCCACCACCCGCGCAGGGACAAGACGCCCAAGCGGGAGTGAGGACAAGATCTACTTGTATCGGTAGACGATCCGGCCACGCGTCAGGTCGTACGGAGACAGCTCCACGACGACCCGGTCATCCGGGAGGATGCGGATGTAGTGCATGCGCATCTTTCCGCTGATGTGCGCGAGGACCTTGTGACCGTTCTGCAGTTCCACCTTGAACATCGCGTTCGGGAGGGACTCGATCACGGTGCCCTCGATCTCGATGGCACCTTGCTTCTTGGCCACGCTTCGCCCTTCGAATCGGCTACCTTGATCGGCTCCGTGTGCCCCATGCAGGCATGGGGGTGCAACAGAGCCGACGAGTCAGTCTACGTCAGGGCATCCCGAAAGACGAATCCGGAAAGTTTGCCCCAGAGTCTAGATCATTAACCGAGGGGGTCCGGGGCCGTGGTGACCCCGTACTCCGCCAGCTTCGCCTTGCCGCAGTCCGGGCTGGTCAGCACGATGGGGCCGGCCTCCGTCAGGGCGATGGAGTGCTCCCAGTGCGAGGACCAGGTGCCGTCCGTGGTGATGACCGTCCAGTCGTCCGCGAGGACCTCCGTCTGGGCGGTGCCCAGCGAGACCATCGGCTCGATCGCCAGGCAGACGCCCGGGACCAGCTTGATCCCCTTGCCGCGCTTGCGCGAGACGTAGTTCAGGAGGTGGGGGTCCATGTGCATCTCGGACCCGATGCCGTGGCCGCCGTAGTCCTCGATGATCCCGTACTTGCCGGTGGCCGGCCGCGGCTGGCGGCGGATGTACTGCTCGATCGCCTTGGAGATGTCCACGAGGCGGTTGCCGAGCTTCATGGCGGCGATGCCCGCCCACATGGACTCCTCGGTCACCCGGGAGAGCTCCAGGAGCTCAGGGGCGTGCCCAGAGCCCACGAAGGCCGTGTAGGCGGCGTCGCCGTGCCAGCCGTCCACGATCGCACCCGCGTCGATCGAGATGACGTCGCCGTCCTTGAGGACCGTCTTGTCGTCCGGGATGCCGTGGACGACGACCTCGTTCACCGAGGTGCAGATGGTCGCGGGGAAGCCGCCGTACCCGAGGAAGTTCGACTTCGCCCCGGCGTCCGCGATCACCTTGCGGGCCACCATGTCCAGATCCCGTGTCGTGGCACCCGGGACGGCCGCCTCCCGGGTCGCCGCGTGGATCGCGGCGACGACCAGCCCTGCCTCACGCATCTTCGCGATCTGCTCGGGGGTCTTGATCTGGACCATGGGAAAGGGCCTTCCAGCTTCGGAACGGGTCTTCTCAACAGTACGGCCGCGATGTCCTGGGGACACCGCGGCCGTACGTGCACAGCAAGGGGGTGACTACTTCTTGAGGGCGTCCATGGCGCGCCTCGTGATCTCCGCGACCTCACCGAGGGCGGGGATCGTGGACACGAGGCCCTGGGCCTTGTAGTAGTCGATGATCGGCTCGGTCTCCGCGTGGTAGACCGACAGCCGGTTGCGGACCGTGTCCTCGGAGTCGTCACCGCGCTGGTACAGCTCGCCGCCGCAGTGGTCGCAGACGCCCTCCGCCTTCGGCGGCGCGTACGTCACGTGGAAGACGTGCGCGGAGTCCTTGCGGCAGGTCCGGCGGCCCGCGATGCGCTTGACGACCTCGTCCTCCTCGACCTCCAGGTCGAGGACGGCGTCCAGGCTCAGGGCGGCCGCCTTGAGGATCTCGTCGAGCGCCTCGGCCTGCGAGAGGTTCCGGGGGAAGCCGTCGAGCAGGAAGCCGTTCGCGGCGTCGGGCTGCTCCATCCGGTCCTTGGCCATGCCGATGGTGACCGAGTCCGGCACCAGCTCACCGGCGTCCATGTACGACTTCGCGCTCTTGCCGAGCTCGGTGCCCTGGCTGATGTTGGCCCGGAACAGGTCGCCCGTGGAGATGTGCGGGATCGACAGGTTCTTTGCAAGGAACGCGGCCTGCGTTCCCTTGCCCGCACCGGGCGGTCCGACGAGGACGATACGCATCAGCGGAGGAACCCTTCGTAATTACGCTGCTGGAGCTGGCTCTCGATCTGCTTCACGGTTTCCAGACCGACACCCACGATGATGAGGATGCTCGTCCCGCCGAACGGGAAGTTCTGGTTCGCTCCGAAGCCCGCCAACGCCATCGTCGGCACAAGAGCGATGAGACCCAGGTACAGCGACCCCGGCCAGGTGATCCGGTTGAGTACGTAGCTCAGGTACTCGGCGGTAGGTCGACCGGCGCGGATACCCGGGATGAACCCACCATACTTCTTCATGTTGTCTGCAACTTCCTCGGGGTTGAAGGAAATCGCCACGTAGAAGAACGCGAAGAAGACGATCAGGAGGAAGTAGACCGCGATGTAGTACGGGTGGTCGCCCTTGACGAAGTGCTTGTTGATCCAGGTGGCCCAGCCCGCGGTGGAACCGCTGAACTGTACGACCAGCGCCGGGATGTAGAGCAGCGACGAGGCGAAGATGACGGGGATGATGCCCGCCTGGTTCACCTTGAGCGGGATGTAGGTCGAGGTACCGCCGTAGGCACGGCGTCCGATCATGCGCTTCGCGTACTGGACGGGGATCCGGCGCTGCGCCTGCTCGACGAAGACCACCAGGCCCACCATCGCGAGGCCGACGAGCATCACGACACCGAACTCGACCCAGCCGTCGGCGATCTTGCCCTGGACCTTGATCGCCCACAGAGCGCTGATGAAGCCGGCGGCGATCGAGATGAACATCAGGATCGACATGCCGTTGCCGATGCCGCGGTCGGTGATGAGCTCACCGAGCCACATGACGACACAGGTACCGGCGGTCATGGTCACGACCATGACGACGGTGGTGAAGATCGACCGGTTCGGGACGATCTGGCTGGCGACCTGGCAGCCCTGGAACAGGGCACCAGTGCGGGCAGTGGCGACGAGGCCGGTGCCCTGCAGGATCGCGAGTGCGACCGTCAGATAGCGCGTGTACTGGGTGATCTTCGCCGTGCCGGACTGGCCCTCTTTCTTGAGGGTCTCCAGCTTCGGGATGACCACGGTCAGCAGCTGCAGGATGATGCTCGCCGTGATGTACGGCATGATGCCGAGCGCGAAGATCGTGATCTGCAGCAGCGCACCGCCGCTGAACATGTTGACGAGACCGAAGAGGCTGTTGTTGCCACTCCCCATCTGGTCCACACAGATCTGAACGTTCTTGTAGCTCACGCCGGGTACCGGGATGTGGGACCCGAGCCGGAACAGCACGATGATGCCGAGCGTGAAGAGCAGCTTCTTGCGCAGGTCGGGCGTCTTGAACGCCCGGGCGAACGCGGTGAGCACGGTGCCTCCTGCGACCCCCGCGCTACTGCGTCAGAGGTGACGGTCTGAGGGATCGACGTATACGACAAAGCAAAGGTGCACGCCACCTTACCGGCGAGTGTGCCTCCCGTGGAACGACCAACCGGGGATGCCCCATATGTGAGGCATCCCCGGTCGGGTTTCGAACTATTTAGCCACTGGATTCGTCTTAGACGAGCTCGGTGACAGTGCCGCCGGCAGCGGCAATCTTCTCCTTGGCGGAGGCGGAGACGGCGTCAACCGAAACCTGCAGCGCCACGGAGATCTCGCCCTGGCCCAGGACCTTGACGAGGCTGTTCTTGCGCACCGCGCCCTTGGCGACCAGGTCGGCCACCGTGACCTCTCCACCCTCGGGGTAGAGAGCGCCGAGCTTGTCCAGGTTGACCACCTGGAACTCGGTGCGGAACGGGTTCTTGAAGCCCTTGAGCTTCGGCAGGCGCATGTGGAGGGGCATCTGCCCACCCTCGAAGCGCTGCGGGATCTGGTAACGGGCCTTCTGGCCCTTCGTACCACGACCGGCCGTCTTACCCTTCGACGCCTCACCACGACCGACACGGGTCTTCGCGGTCTTGGCACCGGGGGCGGGACGGAGGTTGTGGGCCTTCAGCGGGCTGTTCTCAGCCATGTTAGTCAACCTCCTCAACCGTCACGAGGTGGCGGACGGTCTGCACCATTCCGCGGAACTCGGGGCGGTCCTCCTTGACGACCACGTCGTTCAGGCGCTTGAGCCCGAGCGAACGCAGAGTGTCGCGGTGGTTCTGCTTGCTGCCGATGTACGACTTGGTCTGCGTGATCTTGAGGCGAGCCATTACGCAGCCCCCGCCCCGGCACGCGCACGCAGCAGAGCCGCGGGAGCGACGTCCTCGAGGGGCAGACCACGGCGAGCCGCGATCTCCTCGGGACGCTGCAGGCCCTTGAGCGCAGCAACGGTCGCGTGCACGATGTTGATCGCGTTCGACGAGCCGAGCGACTTCGACAGGATGTCGTGAACGCCGGCGCACTCCAGAACGGCGCGCACCGGGCCACCGGCGATAACACCGGTACCGGGGGAAGCCGGCTTCAGGAGCACGACGCCCGCGGCACGCTCGCCCGTGATCGGGTGAGGGATGGTGCCCTGGATGCGCGGAACCTTGAAGAAGTTCTTCTTGGCTTCCTCGACACCCTTGGCGATGGCCGCGGGAACTTCCTTGGCCTTGCCGTAACCGACACCTACCGTGCCGTCACCGTCGCCCACCACGACCAGCGCGGTGAAGCTGAAGCGGCGACCACCCTTGACAACCTTGGCGACGCGGTTGATCGCGACAACGCGCTCAACGTAAGCGGTCTTCTCGGCGGCAGGGCCACCGTCGCGACCCTTCCGGTCCCGCCGCTCGCCGCCACCGGCACCGCTTCCGCGGCGCTGGGGTCCAGCCATTGGATTACCTCTCTCTGTTACGTCCGTGAGTCCCGGAACCGGGGCTTAGAACTTCAGCCCGGCTTCGCGGGCGGCGTCAGCCAGAGCGGCAATGCGCCCGGCGTATCGGTTGCCACCGCGGTCGAACACGACGGTCTCGACACCCGCGGCCTTGGCACGCTCGGCGACGAGCGCGCCGACAGCCTGGGCCTGCGAGCTCTTGTCGCCTTCGCCACCGCGGATCGAAGCGTCCAGGGTCGACGCCGACGCCAGGGTGTGACCCTGGAGGTCGTCGATGACCTGAGCAACGATGTTGCGGTTGGAACGCGTCACGACGAGGCGCGGACGCTCCGCCGTACCCGAGACGTTCTTGCGGATGCGGATGTGGCGGCGAGCCTTGGCAGCGCGCTTGTACGCGTCGCCCTTGGCGATCTTCACACCGTATGCCATGGCTACTTACCAGCCTTTCCGACCTTGCGGCGGATGACTTCGCCGGCGTACTTGACACCCTTGGCCTTGTACGGGTCGGGCTTCCGCAGCTTGCGGATGTTGGCGGCGACCTCGCCGACCTTCTGCTTGTCGATGCCCTCGACCGAGAACTTGGTCGGCGACTCGACCTTGAAGGAGATGCCCTCGGGCGCCTCCACCAGGATCGGGTGGCTGTAGCCGAGCTGGAACTCCAGGTTGGAGCCCTTCGCGGCCACGCGGTAACCGACACCGCTGATCTCGAGAGCCTTGACGTACCCCGTGGTCACACCGGTGATCATGTTCGCCACCAGCGTGCGGGACAGGCCGTGCAGGGCCTTGTTCTGACGCTCGTCGTTCGGGCGGGTGACGTTCAGAACGCCGTCCTCGTCCTTGACGACTGCGATGGGCGCCTTAACGGTGTGCGCGAGGGAACCCTTGGGGCCCTTCACAGCAACCGTCTGGCCATCGATGGTGACGTCCACACCGGCGGGAACCTGGATGGGGAGCTTGCCGATTCGCGACATTGCTTTTCCTCCGTTCCCGACTACCAGACGTAGGCGAGGACTTCCCCACCTACGCCCTTCTTGCCTGCCTGCTGGCCGGTGAGGAGACCGTGGGACGTGGAGATGATCGCCACGCCCAGGCCGCCGAGCACCTTCGGCAGGTTGGTGGACTTCGCGTACACGCGCAGACCGGGCTTCGAGATCCGCTTGATGCCCGCAATGGAGCGCTCGCGGTTCGGCCCGAACTTCAGCTCGAGGACGAGGTTCTTGCCGACCTCGGCGTCCTCGACCTTCCAGCCGGTGATGAAACCCTCCTGCTTGAGGATCTCTGCGATGTGCGACTTGATCTTGCTATGCGGCATCACGACGGTGTCGTGGTACGCCGAGTTAGCGTTACGCAGACGCGTGAGCATGTCTGCGATCGGGTCAGTCATGGTCATGAAGTGGCCTTCGGCCTCTCTCGCCGGGGTTTCCTGTATGCGCCATCCCTCTCCCCACTCAGTGGCGGGACGGGTGCGGTGCGGGGACCTACGGCGTAGTAAGTCGTTATGGGCGGCGGACGCCCAACCACACAAGCCTAAGGCATGCGCGGCCGGGCACCCACCGTCCAGATGCTTACCGAGAGTGCCTGGTAACGCCCAAGTCCTTGCGGACGAGGGTGATTTACCAGGAGCTCTTGGTCACGCCCGGCAGCTCGCCACGGTGAGCCATCTCACGAAGGCAGACGCGGCACAGGCCGAACTTGCGGTACACGGAGTGGGGGCGACCGCAGCGCTGGCAGCGGGTGTACGCACGCACACCGAACTTGGGCTTGCGGGCAGCCTTCGCGATGAGAGCCTTCTTCGCCATCTCGCTTACGCCTCCTTGAAGGGGAAGCCGAGGTGACGAAGGAGCGCGCGGCCCTCAGCGTCGTTGGTCGCCGTGGTGACCACGGTGATGTCCATACCCCGGGTACGGTCGATCTTGTCCTGGTCGATCTCGTGGAACATGACCTGCTCCGTGAGACCGAAGGTGTAGTTGCCACGGCCGTCGAACTGCTTCGGCGACAGACCACGGAAGTCACGGATACGCGGAAGCGCGAGCGACAGCGTACGGTCCAGGAACTCCCACATGCGGTCACCACGGAGGGTGACGTGGCAGCCGATCGGCTGACCCTCGCGCAGCTTGAACTGCGCGATGGACTTGCGGGCCTTCGTGACGGCCGGCTTCTGACCGGTGATCGTCGTCAGGTCCTTGATGGCGCCGTCGATCAGCTTGGAGTCGCGGGCGGCGTCGCCCACACCCATGTTGACCACGATCTTCACGAGACCGGGGACCTGCATGACGTTCTCGTAGGAGAACTCCTCACGCAGCTTGCCCGCGATGTCCTCGCGGTACTTCGTCTTGAGACGCGGAGTGGTAGCCATCAGATGTCCTCACCCGTCCGCTTGGCAACGCGGATCTTGTTGCCCTCGTCGTCGAAGCGGAAACCGACGCGGGTAACGACCTTCTGGCCGTCCTTCTCCACAACCAGCTGAACGTTGCTGACGTGGATCGGCGCCTCGGTGATCACGATGCCACCGGTCTGCGAGCCACCAGCGGTCTGGCCGGCCTTGGTGTGCTTCTTGACCCGGTTGACACCCTCGACGAGGACACGGTTCTCAGCGGGGAAGGCAACGATGACCTTGCCCTGCTTGCCCTTGTCCTTACCGGTGATGACCTGGACCAGGTCGCCCTTCTTGATCTTCATGCTTACAGCACCTCCGGCGCGAGCGAGATGATCTTCATGAACTTCTTCTCGCGCAGCTCACGGCCGACGGGGCCGAAGATACGGGTGCCGCGAGGGTCGCCGTCGTTCTTCAGAATGACGGCGGCGTTCTCGTCGAAGCGGATGTACGAGCCGTCCTGGCGGCGGCGCTCCTTGACGGTGCGAACGATGACCGCCTTGACGACGTCACCCTTCTTCACGTTGCCACCGGGGATCGCGTCCTTGACGGTGGCGACGATGACGTCACCGATGCCCGCGTAGCGGCGACCGGAGCCACCGAGAACACGGATGCAAAGGATCTCCTTGGCACCAGTGTTGTCGGCGACACGCAGTCGCGACTCCTGCTGGATCACGTCTATCTCCTGTTTGTCTGCCGGTTCCCGGCGGGGGCTCCACTCCGGAGAGCTTCGCCCCCACCGAGCCTGGCGGAACGAATCTGAGGGAAACCCCTCAGATAATTACTTGGCCTTCTCGAGGATCTCGACGATGCGCCAGCGCTTGCTCGCCGACAGCGGACGCGTCTCCATGATGAGGACGCGGTCGCCGACGCCGGCAGCGTTCTGCTCGTCGTGCGCCTTGAGCTTGTTCGTACGGCGGATGACCTTGCCGTACAGGGCGTGCTTCACGCGGTCCTCGACGGCGACGACGACGGTCTTGTCCATCTTGTCGCTGACGACCAGACCCTCACGGGTCTTGCGGAAACCGCGCTCGGTCTTCTCAGTCACGTTGTTCTCGCTCATCAGGCGCTCTCCACCGTCTCGATACCGAGCTCACGCTCGTGCATCAGGGTGTAGATGCGAGCGATGTCCTTACGGACGGACTTGAGCCGGCCGTTGTTCTCCAGCTGACCCGTGGCCGCCTGGAAGCGCAGCTTGAACAGCTCTTCCTTGGCCTCGCGCAGCTTGCCAACGAGCTCCTCGTTGCCGAGCTCACGCAGCTCGGACGCCTTGGTTCCCGTCGCCATCACGACTCACCTGCCTCGCGCCGAACAATCCGGCACTTCATCGGAAGCTTGTGAGCAGCGCGGGTGAGCGCCTCACGAGCAATCTTCTCGTTCGGGTAGGACAGCTCGAACATGACCCGGCCCGGGTGCACGTTCGCGATCCACCACTCGGGAGAACCCTTACCGGAACCCATGCGGGTCTCGGCGGGCTTCTTCGTCAGCGGACGGTCCGGGTAGATGTTGATCCAGACCTTGCCGCCACGCTTGATGTGGCGGGTCATCGCGATACGAGCCGCCTCGATCTGGCGGTTCGTCACGTACGCCGGGGTCAGCGCCTGGATGCCGTACTCGCCGAACGAGACCTCAGTACCGCCCTTGGCCATACCGCGGCGCTTCGGGTGGTGCTGCTTGCGGTGCTTGACCCTACGAGGGATCAGCATGTCGGTCAGGCCTCCGTTCCGGTGCTCTCAGCCGGAGCGGCGGCGGGAGCGTCGGCCTTGGGGGCCTCGGCACCAGCAGCCTGCTGCGGCTTGCGGCCACCACGGCCGCCGCGCTCGCCACCACGGCCACCACGGCCGGCGGGACGGTCGCCAGCGCCGGCGCCACGGGCCGGGCGGTTACCCGCACGGGCCGCAGCGTTCTCGGCGCGAACCTCGGCGATGTTCTTGACGTCGCCCTTGTAGATCCAGACCTTCACACCGATACGGCCGAAGGTGGTCTTGGCCTCGAAGAAGCCGTAGTCCACGTTCGCGCGCAGCGTGTGCAGCGGCACACGACCCTCGCGGTAGAACTCGGAGCGGGACATCTCGGCGCCGCCGAGGCGGCCGCCGCACTGGATCTTGATGCCCTTGGCGCCGGCCTTCATCGTGCCCTGCATGCTCTTACGCATGGCGCGACGGAAGGAGACGCGGGAGGAGAGCTGCTCGGCAACGGCCTGGGCAACCAGCTGAGCGTCGAGCTCGGGGTTCTTGACCTCGAGGATGTTCAGCTGGACCTGCTTGCCCGTGAGCTTCTCGAGGTCACCGCGGATGCGGTCGGCCTCGGCGCCACGGCGGCCGATGACGATGCCCGGACGAGCGGTGTGGATGTCCACACGCACGCGGTCACGGGTGCGCTCGATCTCAACCTTCGAGATGCCGGCGCGCTCCATGCCGGACGTCATCATCCGACGGATGGCGACGTCTTCCTTGACGTAGTCCTTGTACAGCTTGTCGGCGTACCAACGCGACTTGAAGTCGGTGGTGATGCCGAGCCGGAACCCGTGCGGGTTTACCTTCTGGCCCATTACCGGGAACCTTCCTTGCTGCTGACGACCACGGTGATGTGGCTGGTCCGCTTGCGGATCCGGTAGGCACGGCCCTGCGCACGCGGACGGAACCGCTTCAGGGTCGGGCCCTCGTCCACGAACGCCTCGCTGATGAACAGCGAAGAAGCGTCCGGGTGGTTGTAGTTGTGTGCGGCGTTGGCAATGGCGCTGTCCAGCACCTTGCCGACCGGCACGCTCGCGGCCTGCGGGGCGAAACGCAGGACCGCCTGAGCCTCCGTGGCATCCATGCCACGGATAAGGTCCACCACTCGGCGGGCCTTCATGGGCGTGACGCGGATGTACCGCGCCTGGGCCCTGGCTTCCATGGTTGTCCCTTCGGTGTAAGTCATAGTCGTAACCACCCCGCCTTTAGCGGCGCTTCGACTTCCGGTCGTCCTTGACGTGGCCGCGGAAGGTGCGAGTCGGCGAGAACTCGCCGAGCTTGTGGCCGACCATCGACTCGGTGACGAACACCGGGACGTGGGTCTTGCCGTTGTGCACCGCGATGGTGTGACCCAGCATGCTGGGGATGATCATCGAGCGACGGGACCAGGTCTTGATGACGTTCTTGGTGCCGGCTTCGTTCTGGACGTCCACCTTCTTTACGAGGTGGTCGTCGACGAAGGGCCCCTTCTTGAGACTGCGCGGCATCTAAACCCGCTCCTAGCGCTTCTTGTTCGTCTTGCGGCGGCGGACGATGTACTTGCTCGAAGCCTTCTTCGGCGAGCGAGTACGACCCTCCTTCTGACCCCACGGGGAGACCGGGTGGCGACCACCACTGGTCTTGCCCTCACCACCACCGTGCGGGTGGTCAACCGGGTTCATCGCGACACCGCGGACGGACGGGCGAACGCCCTTCCAGCGCATGCGGCCGGCCTTGCCCCAGTTGATGTTCGACTGCTCGGCGTTGCCGACCTCGCCGACCGTGGCGCGGCAGCGCGCGTCGACGAGACGGATCTCACCGGACGGCATGCGCAGGTGGGCCATGACGCCCTCCTTCGCCAGCAGCTGTACGGAGGCACCAGCCGAACGCGCGAACTTGGCGCCGCCACCGGGACGGAGCTCGATCGCGTGGATCGTGGTACCGACCGGGATGTTGCGGAGCGCGAGGTTGTTGCCGGGCTTGATGTCGGCCGTCGGGCCGTTCTCAATCCGGTCACCCTGCTGCAGACCGCGCGGCGCGATGATGTAGCGCTTCTCGCCGTCGGCGTAGTGCAGCAGCGCGATGCGCGCGGTGCGGTTGGGGTCGTACTCGATGTGCGCGACCTTGGCCGGCACGCCGTCCTTGTCGTGACGACGGAAGTCGATCACGCGGTAGGCGCGCTTGTGGCCACCACCCTGGTGGCGAACGGTCACACGACCGGTGTTGTTACGGCCGCCCTTGCTGTGCAGCGGGCGGACCAGCGACTTCTCCGGCGTGGACCGCGTGATCTCGACAAAGTCGGCGACGCTGGAGCCACGACGGCCCGGGGTCGTCGGCTTGTACTTGCGGATACCCATTTCTCAGTCCTCGTCCGATTCCGGACGACTAGACCTCCGTTAGGAGGCCTGGCCGCCGAAGATGTCGATACGGTTGCCCTCGGCAAGGGTCACGATGGCGCGCTTGGTGTTGGCGCGCTTGCCGAAACCGGTCTTGGTGCGCTTGCGCTTACCCTGACGGTTGATCGTGTTGACCCCGGTGACCTTGACCGAGAAGACCGCTTCCACGGCCTGCTTGATCTGGGTCTTGTTGGCGCCGGGCGCGACGATGAACGTGTACTTGTTCTCGTCCAGCAGCGCGTAGCTCTTCTCCGAGACAACCGGCTTGATCAGCAGGTCGCGCGGGTCAGTGAAGGTCTTGCTGGTAACGGTCGCCTCAGACATCAGGCGTCGCTCCCTTCGGTCTCGTCGGCCTTGGGGCCAGACACGAAGGACTCGAGCGCGGCCTGGGTGAAGACCACGTCGTCAGAGACGATCACGTCGTACGTGTTCAGCTGGCCCGGCTCCAGGATGTGAACCTGGGGCAGGTTGCGGGCGGACAGCCACGCGGCCTCGTCGGCACGCTCGACGACCAGGAGCAGGTTCTTGCGCTCCGAGATCTTGCCGAACAGCGTCTTGGCGGCCTTCGTGGAGGCGGCACCCTCGACCACGCCGGTGACGACGTGGATGCGGGAGTGACGCGCGCGGTCCGAGAGGGCACCGCGGAGGGCGGCGACCTTCATCTTCTTGGGGGTCCGCTGCGAGTAGTCACGCGGCTGCGGGCCGTGGACGACGCCACCGCCTGCGAACTGCGGAGCGCGGGTCGAACCCTGACGGGCGCGGCCGGTGCCCTTCTGGCGGTACGGCTTGCGGCCACCACCACGGACTTCGCCACGGGTCTTGGTCTTGTGCGTGCCCTGACGGGCAGCTGCCAGCTGGGCGACAACGACCTGGTGGATCAGCGGAACGCTGGTCTTCGCGTCGAAGATCTCCGCGGGGAGATCGACGGTACCGGCCTTGTCGCCTGCCGGCGAAAGGATGTCAATGGTGCTCATTACCTCAAGCCCCCTTGGCCGCGGTACGGACCAGGACGAGGCCGCCGTTCGGACCGGGGACTGCGCCCTTGATGAGGAGCAGACCCTTCTCCGCGTCAACCGCGTGGATGGTCAGGTTCTGGGTGGTGACGCGCTCGTTGCCCATGCGACCAGCCATGCGCATGCCCTTGAAGACACGCCCAGGGGTGGCGCAGCCACCGATCGAACCGGGGGAGCGGTGCTTGCGCTGCACACCGTGACCGGCGCCGAGGCCCCGGAAGTTGTGCCGCTTCATGACACCGGCGAAGCCCTTGCCCTTGCTGTTGCCCGTGACGTCAACCTTGACGCCGGACTCGAACACCTCAGCAGTGATCTCCTGGCCGAGCGTGTACTCGCTGGCGTCGGAGGTGCGGAGCTCCACCAGGTGGCGGCGGGGGGTCACGTCGGCCTTGGCGAAGTGGCCCTTGAGGGGCTTGTTCACCTTGCGCGGGTCGATCTCGCCGAAGGCGATCTGGACCGACTCGTAGCCGTCGATGTCGTTCGTACGGACCTGGGTAACGACACAGGGCCCGGCCTTGACGACGGTCACCGGGACGACACGGTTGTTCTCGTCCCAGACCTGGGTCATGCCGAGCTTCTCGCCCAGGACGCCCTTGATCTGCTTTGCCATCTTCTCGACGCCTCTCAGAGCTTGATCTCGATGTCAACGCCGGCCGGAAGGTCCAGGCGCATCAGCGAGTCAACGGTCTTGGGCGTCGGGTCGAGGATGTCGATCAGGCGCTTGTGCGTGCGCATCTCGAAGTGCTCGCGCGAGTCCTTGTACTTGTGCGGCGACTTGATGACGCAGTACACGTTCTTCTCAGTGGGCAGCGGCACCGGGCCTGCGACCGACGCACCAGTGCGGGTCACCGTCTCGACGATCTTCTTCGCCGAGGAGTCGATGACCTCGTGGTCGTAGGCCTTGAGCCGGATGCGGATCTTCTGTCCCGCCATGGCTACTTCGTAGTCCTTTGTCTCGTGTGAAAACGCTCTGACTCTCGGTCGGCTGCGGGGTGACCCGCGGCTCCTCCTCCGACCCCCGCGGTCGGGCGTGTCGCACTCCCTCCAAAGAAATCTCCATAAGGAAATTCCCTGCCAAGGGGGTGCGGTCCCAGGACCGCGGTTCGGGGGAGAAACACCCACCGAGCGCCTGGCCGGCACCTCGCTGACGCTTCCCGGAAGATTCCCGTACGTCCGCCCCATTGCTGCCCCGAGGGGCAGATAAAGGCGACGAGTACTGTGGGACTCGCTTCCGGTCCTCCCGGCGGGAGGCGCGCAGCATCGGCACTCAACCGAGCAACTTGAGTAGTCTGCCATACAAGACGCGTACTGCGCCAATCGGGCCCAAGACAATACCCGTCGCAGCGATCACGTCAAACCCCGCGCGCTCGGCAGACGGGCCCTCCAGGACCCCGCCACCGGGCCGGCCGGTCAGCCCCGGCGCCAGATCACGTACTGCCGCTCCCGCACGGTCCGGTCGACGTGCCAGCCGGCCGGAGCGTTGCGCCAGCTCTCGGTGGGGGCGGCCCCGGGGTCGGACAGGACCAGGAGGGCGACGTCTGCCTCCGCCGGAGGGCTCTGGTCCTCGGTCAGGGAGCGGGTCCACACCCGGCCGTCGAGCACCTGGTAGGCCATCGCCGCCCGGTTCTGCCAGTTCACGTCCGCGTCCATGACCAGGCGGTCGCCCGGGCGGATGCCCGCCTCCTCGATGAAGCCGGTGGCATCGCCGCGGCGCTCCTGCGTGAAGGGCTTCGTGACGTTGTCGGTGATGGCCACGGTCCCCCAGACCGCGAACAGCGCCGTCGCCACCCCGGCGGCCCCCGTGGCGAGCGCGGTCCGGCGGACACCGCCGAGCAGCCGCACCAGGAGCAGGGCGGTGAGCACGATCAGGGCCACGGCCGTGGTGCGCGCCGGGTGGAAGCTGCCCCAGTCCTGCGCCCAGAGGCTGGAGAGGAAGGTCGCGTCGGGCAGGCCCCACAGGATGAACCAGGACCTGCCGAACTCCTTGCCGGCCATGTGGAGCAGTACCGCCGTGAGCGCCAGCGTCACGCCGGCGGCGGCAGCGCCGAGGGCGAGGAGCTTCTTCCGGCTGCGGAGGCGGTACAGGGTCGCCGCGGCGACCAGGAGGTACGCGGGGACCAGCAGGGACAGGTAGCGGGCGTAGACGAGGGTGTCGATCCGCCGGTCGGCGGGCAGGCCTGCGGCGGCCGCGAGGGCGATGCCGCCGAGCAGCGCGACCATCACGAAGGCCACCACGCGGTCGGCCCGGGCGAAGCGCGGGCGCAGAACCGCGTACACGCAGACCACCAGGGCGAGGGCGCCCAGGCCCCAGGTGCTGGTCATGAAGTACCAGAGGTGACCGACGGTCCGCATCAGGGTGCGGCGCATCAGGCCGGTGTCCACGAGGGTCTTCAGGACGATGTTGCCTACCGCGCTCGGCTCGGCGCCGTCGATCCGGGAGATCAGCCAGGCGGCCATCAGCTGCTTGACGGCGAACATCGCGGCGAGCAGGCCCAGCGCCGCCAGGGCGGCGCTCCGGGGCGCCCACCGCAGGGCCAGGGCCGCGAGCAGCACCAGCCCGGTCAGCATGACGATCACACCGCCGCGGTCGTGCGTGAGCAGGCAGTACCCGGCGGCGAAGGCCGCCAGCAGGCCGAACCGGAGGCGGCTCCTGCGGGTGCCCTCGGAGAGCAGGCCGTGCAGGCCGATCAGCCAGGACAGCACCAGGACCGGCAGCGGGGTGTCCGCCATCGCGAACTGGGAGTAGAAGACCACCGGCGGCACCAGCACCACGGCGCAGGCGACGACGTACGAGACCGGCCGGGAGACGTCCAGCCGGCGCATCCCCCAGTACGCCACCAGCAGCACCAGGCAGCTGATCAGGGCGTTGATGCCCAGGATCAGGTGGTAGGCGTGCACCGGGTCCTGCGTGATGCGCAGGGCGGGCGAGACCAGCAGCGAGTAGCCGCCGGGGATGACCTGGTTGCGGGGTATCTCGGTGGTCGGCAGACCGGCCATGACCCGGGCCATCACCAGGTACATCTGCTCGTCCGGGCTGACCGCCGGATGGTCCTGCTTCGTGACCAGCGAGATCCGGAACAGCACGTTGAGCACGTAGCCCACGGCCAGCGCCGACGGCACGACCCACCTGGCGTGCCACCACCCCGCCGCCGGGGGATCCCCGGCGGTACGGGCGGGCCCCGGGTCCTCGGGGGACGCGGGGAACGCGGGGGACGTGGGGGGCGTCCTCGTCACTGCAGATCACACTTCCGTGAGATGTCCGTCGGGCACCGGGCGGCGGTACGGGTGCCCGCGGCGGGGACGCCTGCGGTCGGCGGCCCGCCCGGCGGAGCGCCGGTGCGGGACATCCGCCCGGGACTACGCCTTGGTCAGCTCGTGGCCGAGCAGCTCGGCGGTGCGCCGCTGGTGGGCGACGTACGCCGGCGAGCCGGGCGTGAACGCCTTGAGCTCCTTGGGCATGCGGCGGATCATCGCGAGCAGCAGCACCAGACCGGCGCGGGTGAGGTAGACCATCGCCCGGAACGGCGAGGCGGACGGGCGGCCGGTGGTCCGTTCCCGCATCGCGACGGGGATCTGGCGCACGGTGTAGCCGGATCGGGCCGCGCCCACCATGGACTCGATGGTGTCGCCGAGGTACTCCACGGGGTACCAGCGCGCGAAGAACTCTATGAGCGGGCGGTTGCAGGCCCGGAAGCCCGAGGTGGTGTCGGTGAGCTTGGTGCGGGTGATACGCGAGAGCACCACGGACAGCAGCTTCATGGCCCACTTGCGGGGCCCGCCGACCTGGTAGTCGCCGTCTCCGGCGAACCGGGCGCCTATGACGAGGTCGGCGTCGCCGACGGCGAGCCGCTCGAGGAGGGCCGGGACGTACGCCGGGTCGTGCTGGCCGTCGGCGTCCACCTGGATCGCGACGTCGTAGTCGTGCTGCTGTGCGTAGCGGTAGCCGAGCCGCATCGCGCCGCCGACACCGAGGTTGAACGGCAGCTGGGCGACGGCCGAACCGGCCGCGCGCGCGACCTCGGCGGTGTTGTCGGCCGAGCCGTCGTCGACCACGAGGGTGTCGACGTAGGGCAGTTGCTCCTGGATCTCACGCAGGACGGAGGGCAGGCCCTCCTCCTCGTTCCAGGCGGGAAGAATGATCAGAACGCGACGACCGTCGTTCACGAGTTCACCTGTGCCTCGGTGGCGCCGGAGTCCTCCGTGCGCGGCGACGTGCTGGGGTAACCGCCCTGCTGGACGAGATGCGCGCGGATCAGCGCGACGTCCTCCGCGAGCGTGCGGGTCTCCGCCTCCAGGCGGCTGGTCTCCCAGCTCAGGTGCAGGCTGACCAGCAGGACCAGCACGAAGCCGCTGAACAGGACCAGGCTCGCACCGGAGGCGACGCCGAGGGTTTTGGCGAGCGGGTCCAGGAGGTCGGGCACGAACCCGATCGGCGCGACCAGCAGTCCGATGCCGAGCCATATCGCGGCGTACTTCTCCCGCAATTGCTGACGGCGCAGCAGTTCGAGGATGTACCCCAGCACCAGAAGACCGGAGATGGAGGTCAGGACGGAGAGTCGCACAGCGGGCGGCGCCTTTCGCGCGAAGGGGCCAAAGTCTTTGTGGGACAAGCATATGGCACCGGATGACAGCGTCAGGCCGGTGGAGGACGGCTCCGAGCACCGCCCGGTGACGTGGCCGTCCCCGGCGTCCGGCCCGGCCCGGCCCGGGCGCCGGGGACGCATCCCAGCAGGTCGGCGGAGTCCGGCCGTTGGCCGTCCCGCCGACTCGGATCCGCCCCCGGACCGCGGCGCCGGCCGGGCCGTCCGGCGGTGGTGGTGACCAAGGCCACGGCACGCCGAAGGGCCCCGTCCCTCCGCCGGAGCGGTGGGACGGGGCCCTCCAGTGCAACTTGGTGCTCGCTGACGAGCTACCAGGTCAGAACTCGAACTACTTCGAGATCTTGGTGACCTGGCCGGCGCCCACGGTACGACCACCCTCACGGATGGCGAACTTCAGGCCCTCCTCCATGGCGACCGGCTGGATCAGCGCGACCGTCATCTCGGTGTTGTCGCCCGGCATGACCATCTCCGTGCCGGCCGGCAGGGTGACGACACCCGTGACGTCCGTGGTACGGAAGTAGAACTGCGGGCGGTAGTTGTTGAAGAACGGGGTGTGACGGCCACCCTCGTCCTTCGACAGGATGTAGGCCTGGGCCTCGAACTCGGTGTGCGGCGTGACCGAACCGGGCTTGATGATGACCTGGCCGCGCTCGACGTCCTCGCGCTTGATGCCACGGAGGAGCAGACCGACGTTCTCGCCCGCCTGGCCCTCGTCGAGCAGCTTGCGGAACATCTCGATACCGGTGACCGTGGTGGTGGTCTTCTCTTCCTTGATACCGATGATGTCGACGGTCTCGTTGACCTTCAGGACACCACGCTCGATACGGCCGGTGACGACCGTACCGCGACCGGTGATCGTGAAGACGTCCTCGACGGGCATGAGGAACGGCTTCTCGGTGTCACGCGGCGGGGTCGGGATGGCCTCGTCGACGGCGGACATGAGGCCGAGAAGCTTCTCGCCCCACTCCTTGTCGCCCTCGAGCGCCTTCAGCGCGGAGACGCGGACGACCGGCAGGTCGTCGCCCGGGAACTCGTACTCGGAGAGCAGCTCACGGACCTCGAGCTCGACGAGCTCCAGGATCTCCTCGTCGTCCACCATGTCGGCCTTGTTCAGGGCGACGACGATGTAGGGGACGCCGACCTGGCGGGCCAGGAGCACGTGCTCCTTGGTCTGCGGCATCGGGCCGTCGGTGGCGGCGACCACGAGGATGGCGCCGTCCATCTGCGCGGCACCGGTGATCATGTTCTTGATGTAGTCGGCGTGACCCGGGCAGTCGACGTGGGCGTAGTGACGCGCCTCGGTCTGGTACTCGACGTGCGCGATCGAGATGGTGATACCGCGCTGGCGCTCCTCAGGAGCCTTGTCGATCTGGTCGAAGGCCGAGGCCTCGTTCAGGTCCGGGTACGCGTCGTGCAGCACCTTGGTAATGGCGGCCGTGAGGGTCGTCTTACCGTGGTCAATGTGACCGATGGTGCCGATGTTGACGTGCGGCTTAGTCCGCTCGAACTTCGCCTTCGCCACGGGGTCCTCCTGGAGAGTGGTTCTGTACGCCTTGCTCATCGGCGCCAGGTGATCTTTGCTGGAAAGCCGGTTTCCCCGGGGCAACAGAAGTGTTGCTCCTGCTGCCCCAGAGGCTCCGGTGACAAGCCTAAAGCGTGTACTCGGAAGAGTTACTCGCCCTTGGCCTTCGCGATGATCTCCTCAGCGACGTTCCGGGGAACCTCGGCGTAGGAGTCGAACTGCATCGAGTAGCTGGCGCGACCCGAGGTCTTGCTGCGGAGGTCTCCGACGTAGCCGAACATCTCCGAAAGGGGCACGAGGCCCTTCACGACGCGAGCACCGTGACGCTCCTCCATGGCCTGGATCTGGCCACGGCGGGAGTTGATGTCACCGATGACGTCACCCATGTAGTCCTCGGGCGTGGTGACCTCTACGGCCATCATCGGCTCGAGGAGCACGGGGGACGCCTTGCGCGCGGCCTCCTTGAAGGCCTGCGAGCCGGCGATCTTGAACGCGAGCTCGGAGGAGTCGACCTCGTGGTAGCCACCGTCGAGAAGCGTGACGCGGACGCCCGTCATCTCGTAGCCCGCCAGGATGCCGAACTGCATGGCCTCCTGCGCACCGGCGTCGACCGAAGGGATGTACTCCTTCGGGACGCGGCCGCCGGTGACCTTGTTCACGAACTCGTACGCCGGACCGTCGGTCTCGGTGATGGGCTCGATCGCGATCTGCACCTTGGCGAACTGACCGGTACCACCGGTCTGCTTCTTGTGGGTGTAGTCGTGACGCTCGACGGCCTTGCGGATCGTCTCGCGGTACGCGACCTGCGGCTTGCCGACGTTGGCCTCGACCTTGAACTCGCGCTTCATACGGTCGACCAGCACCTCGAGGTGCAGCTCGCCCATACCGCCGAGGATGGTCTGGCCCGTCTCCTCGTCCGAGTGAACGTGGAAGGAGGGGTCCTCCTCCGCGAGACGCTGGATGGCGACACCCAGCTTCTCCTGGTCACCCTTGGACTTGGGCTCGATGGCGACCTGGATGACCGGAGCCGGGAAGTCCATGGACTCCAGGATCACGGGTGCCTTGTCGTCACACAGCGTCTCACCGGTGGTGGTCTGCTTCAGGCCCATGACGGCGACGATGTCACCGGCGCCCACCGACGCGATCTCCTCACGCTTGTTCGCGTGCATGCGGTAGATCTTGCCGATGCGCTCCTTCTTGCCCTTGACGGAGTTCAGCACCGCAGTGCCGGCCTCCAGGCGGCCCGAGTAAACCCGGACGAAGGTGAGCTTGCCCAGGTGCGGGTCGCTCATGATCTTGAACGCCAGAGCCGCGAGCGGCTCCTCGTCGGAAGGCTTGCGCTTCACGACGACCTCGGCGTCGCGGACGTCGTGGCCCTCGATGGCCTCGATGTCCAGCGGCGACGGCAGGTAGCGGACGACGGCGTCGAGCAGGGGCTGAACGCCCTTGTTCTTGAACGCCGTGCCACAGAACACCGCGGTGATCGTGGGCTCGCCCTTGCCCTTGCCGGAGTTCAGGATGATGCGACGCACGGCGGCGTGCAGCTGCTCCACGGACGGCTCGTCGCCGTTCAGGAAGAGCTCCATGATCTCGTCGTCGTTCTCGGCGACGGTCTCGACCAGCTTGCCGCGCCACTCTTCAGCAGCCTCGGTGTGCGTGGCCGGGATGTCGACGATGTCGTACATCTCGCCCTTGGTCGCCTCGGCGGACCAGACGAACGCCTTCATGGTGACCAGGTCGACAACGCCCTGGAAGTCCATCTCGGCACCGATGGGGAGCTGCATGACGATCGGAACCGCACCGAGGCGGTCCTTGATCATGTCGACACAGCGGTGGAACTCGGCGCCGGTGCGGTCCAGCTTGTTGACGAAGCAGATGCGCGGGACGCCGTAGCGGTCCGCCTGACGCCAAACGGTCTCGGACTGCGGCTCCACACCGGCGACACCGTCGAACACGGTGACGGCACCGTCGAGGACGCGGAGCGAACGCTCCACCTCGACGGTGAAGTCCACGTGACCCGGGGTGTCGATGATGTTGATGGTGTGGTCGACGTCCTCGAGCGGCCAGTGGCAGGTCGTCGCGGCGGACGTGATCGTGATGCCGCGCTCCTGCTCCTGCTCCATCCAGTCCATCGTGGCAGCGCCGTCGTGGACTTCACCGATCTTGTAAGACACACCGGTGTAGAACAGGATGCGCTCGGTGGTGGTCGTCTTGCCCGCGTCGATGTGGGCCATGATCCCGATGTTGCGGACCTTGGCCAGGTCAAGCGAAGTGGTAGCCATACCGGCTCAGTCTTCTCTCGGTCTCGATGTGGGTTTGAACTACCAGCGGTAGTGCGCGAAGGCCTTGTTGGACTCGGCCATCTTGTGGGTGTCCTCGCGCTTCTTGACGGCAGCGCCAAGACCGTTGGAGGCGTCGAGCAGCTCGTTCATCAGGCGCTCGGTCATGGTCTTCTCACGACGGGCGCGGGAGTAACCCACGAGCCAGCGGAGGGCCAGGGTCGACTGGCGACCCGGCTTGACCTCGACGGGAACCTGGTAGGTCGCGCCACCGACACGGCGGGACTTGACCTCGAGGGACGGCTTGACGTTCTCGAGCGCGCGCTTCAGCGTGATGACCGGGTCGTTGCCGGTCTTCTCGCGGAGGCCTTCCATGGCGCCGTAAACGATGCGCTCGGCGGTGGAGCGCTTGCCGTTCAGGAGGATCTTGTTGATGAGCGACGTCACCAGAGGAGATGCGTAGACCGGGTCGATGATGACCGGGCGCTTCGGGGCGGGGCCCTTACGAGGCATTCTTACTTCTCCTTCTTGGCGCCGTAGCGGCTGCGGGCCTGCTTGCGGTTCTTGACAGCCTGGGTGTCAAGCGCACCGCGGATGATCTTGTAACGAACACCCGGCAGGTCCTTCACACGGCCACCACGCACGAGCACGATCGAGTGCTCCTGCAGGTTGTGTCCCTCACCCGGAATGTAAGCGGTGACCTCGATGCCGGAGGTCAGACGCACACGCGCGACCTTACGGAGCGCCGAGTTCGGCTTCTTCGGGGTGGTCGTGAACACTCGCGTGCAGACGCCACGACGCTGGGGCGAAGCCTCGAGCGCGGGGGTCTTTGTCTTCTCGACCTTGTCCTGCCGGCCCTTCCGGACCAGCTGCTGGATCGTAGGCACTACTTCTCCGGTTTCTGTGTGCCGTGTAGTGAAGCTAACCTGGAACATTTGCCGACCCACGCGGTCGGGTGTGTCGGATCCGGCGGACCTCCGCGCAAGCACGGAGACGCATGGATCGCGGTGGCTGCTTCGGCTCGCATGCGGTTGATGGACACGCACGGGAGCCCAGGCACACCCCAGGCACAAGGTCTGAGCGTACCTATCGCATCCACTCCGGTCAAAACAAAAGCCCGGCCGCGGGGGCGTGAAGATCCCTCCGGCCCGTGCGCCGCACGGGCGACACCGGGGTGCGGCCCCTCCGACGCGCGCAAGCTGCACGGACGTGCTATGGAGCTGCGGCGATGCCCCCGTGCGGGGTCCCGTACGGGCCGGTCGAACACCCCCGCGCGCTCCGTCTCGCGGGTCATCCGGGCGGTCCCGGGGCCCTACACTGCCGAGCGCTTCAGCCCAAACGGTACGACCATGAGGGAGCGGGACATTGGGGACGGCCACTTCGGACCCGACGACGACCGCCAGTCCGCCCCGCGCGAGCCGCCGCGGCGTCCTGCCGCGCCCCCGGCGCCCGCGCCCGGCCGCCCTGTACGGGCCCCTGCTGGCCTTCCTCCTCACCTCGGGCGCCTTCTGCGCGGCCTGGGCGGCCCGGGGCACCTACCCCTTCGGCAGCACGGGCCGGGCCGTCAACGACCAGGCCAACCAGTACGTGCCGTTCCACCAGGGCTTGTGGGACCTGGTGCACGGCCGGGCCGCCGGCGACCTGCTGTTCACCTGGCGCGGCGGCTTCGGCCAGCAGTTCCTGTCCGACTACGCCACCTACCTGGGGAACCCCTTCTCCTGGCTGGCCGTCCTCGTCCCGCGCGCCCACGTCGACCTGGCCGTCTTCACCGTCACCCCGGTCACCATGGGCACCGCCGCCGCCCTGATGACGGTGTACCTCGGCAAGCTGCACCCGGGCCCCTGGTGGCAGCGCGGCACCCTCGGCGCCTGCTACGGCCTGTGCGGCTGGGCCCTCAGCGACGCCTCGTACATCCCCATGTGGCTCTGGGGCCTGGTCGCCCTACCGATGCTCGGCATCGCCGTCGAATGGTGCCTGGAGCAGCGCCGCTGGCCGGGCGCCGCCCTGCTGGTCGCGCTCGCCTGGTACGGCAACTTCTACACGGCGATGATGGCCACGCTGGCCGCCTGCGTGCTGCTGGCCGTCCGCCTCGCCACCCGCGGCACCACCCCCGGTCAGCGGCTGGGCGCGGTGTGGCGTGCCGCGACGGCCACCGTCACCGGCGTCCTGCTCACGCTGCCGCTGCTGCTGCCGTCGTTCCTGTCCAGCGGCTCCGCGCAGCCCACCGGGGCCGCCGCATTCGACCCCGTGCGGATCGACGTCTTCCTCACCGGTCTGCTGCCGGCCACCCACCTGTGGGGCGGCCGGCCCCGGCTGTACGTGGCTTCGCTCGGGCTGATCCTGGCCGGGAGCTTCTTCCTGAACACCGCCGTCGCGCGGCGGACCCGTCTGGTGTGGGGCGGCGCGACCGTGCTCGTGGCGGCCTCGTTCCAGTTCCCGCCCACCCAGCTCGTGTGGCACGGCCTCGCGGTCCCGAACGGCAATCCGTACCGCGAGACCTTCGTCCTCAGCGGCATGCTGGTGGTGCTCGCCTGGCTGGCCCTGGCCCACCGGCCGCGCCCCCTGCACCTGGTCCTGTCCACCGCCCTGCTGGTCACGGCCGCCTTCGCGCTGCGCCGCACCGACGACTTCGGAGGCTGGACCTGGCCGGCCGTCCTCGGCGGGGGCGCCCTGTCGCTGCTGGCGCTGGTCCTACTGGCACTCGGCGAAAAGCGCCGCCACCTGGTCCCCCTCGCAGCCGCACTGATGGCAGCCGTCGTCCTCGCCGAGTCCGCCGCCGCCGCGGCCAATGCGGACGCCCGCCGCTCCCGCGAGCGCTGGGCCAGGCCCGCCGTCACCTCCGGCCCGTCGATCGACCGGCACTTCGCCACCGTCCAGGACGTGGACGGCTGGCCCGCCTACCGGACCGACCCGGGCGCGCCGCAGTCCTCGTACAACGACGCGCTCGCCCTGCGCGCGGAGGGCCCGCAGTACTACAGCAGCTACCTCCCGAAGGCCACGTTCGAGGCGCTGGCACCGCTCGGCTACGGCTACAAGAACGGCGGCCGCACCTTCTTCGGCGCCGACAACCCGGTGCTCGACGCGGTCTTCTCGATCGGCGCGCGCGTGCGCCCGGGCGCCGGCCCCGGCACCTGGACGGCCTCGCGGTTCCCCGCGCCCCCGCTGGTCACGGTCCGCTCCGCGCCCTACACCTCGCCCAATCCACCCGGCAGCGTCTACGCCCGCCAGGAGAACGTCCTGGGCGCCACCGTCTACCGGGTCCCGCCGATCACCCGCGGGGGCAGCCCCACGGCGCAGACCTACACCGCCCGGTGCACCCCCGGCTCCGCGGCCTACTGGTACTCCCCCGCGCTGTACGGCACCCTGCGCCACGGCGCCGCGTCGCAGCGGCTGGAGGACGTGCGGACGGGTGTGGTTCCGCTGGGCCCGGTCCCCGCCTCGGGCGCGGTGGCCGTCACCGTGCAGACCCGTACCCGGGGCGCCGGCGCCGGCAGCCACCCGCTCGGCTGCCTGGACCGCGCCGCGCTCGACGCGGCCGTGCGGAAGCTGACCGTCACCGGGGCCACCTCGGTCGAGACGGGCGGCCACGCCATCGCGGCCACCCTGCCCCGGGGTGCCCGCGGCACGGCCGTCCTGGCCATGACGGACGTGCCCGGCTGGCAGTGCTCGGCCCCGGTCAGGAGCTTCCACGGGCTGGTTGCGGTGGACCTGCCCGCGGGCGCAGAGGAGGTGTCCTGCGCCTTCACCCCCAAGGGCCTCGCCCCGGGGCTCGCGGGCGCGGCCCTGGCCCTCCTCGCCCTGGCCTCGGTCACGGTGGCGGGCCGGCGCCGGGGCCGCCCCGGCAGGTAGTTCCTGCATTCCCGAGCCACCCGACCCCCGCGTTCAGTAGATTTGAACGCCTTGATCACCAGGGGTGGGGGCGACTGCAGATGATCTTGAACCAGTCGGCGGGCGGCGACGGCGGGCTAGACGACCGCGTGCCCTTCCTCGCCCGTCTGGAGGATGTCGACGGCGCCGCATTACGAGCCCTCGGACGCGAGCTGACCTACCCGCCCCGCACCCCGCTGCTCCATCAGGACGAGCCCACCGCGCACGTCCTGCTGATCCTCACCGGCTGGACCAAGGTCACGGCCGCCTATCCCAACGGCTACCAGGCGTTGCTGGCCTTACGGGGCCCGGGCGACATCATCGGCGAGTCCGCCGCCCTCACCCGTCGGCCCCGATCCGCGTCCGTCACCGCTCTGGAACAGGTCCGTGCGGTGGTCATCGAGCACGAGGCCTTCCGTACCTTCCTGACCCGCTGCCCCTCTGTCGCGCTCCAACTGCTCGCCCTCACCGCCGACCGACAGCGCACCGGGGACCGCCGCCGCCTGGAGTTCGCCGCGCTGAGCGTGCGCGAGCGGCTCGCCGTGCTCCTGCTGGAGCTGGCCCAGCTGCACGGCCGCCGCACGGCGGAGGGAGTGGAGGTCTCCGTGGCCCTGACCAAGCAGGAACTTGCCGGAGCCGTGGGTGCATCCCGGGAAATGGTTCAACGTCACCTGAAGGACCTCCGCGACCGCGGAGTCGTCAATACGGGCCGACGGGAGCTGGTGATCGTACGCCCGGACGTGCTGCGCCGGATCGCCAGGTCACAGCCACCGGCCGACTGATTCCGGAGCCGGTCTTCAGTGCATCCCGTCACACTCCGGGTGCGTCATCAGCCCTCACGGCGACCGCCCGCTCCGGTGCACGCTCCTTCCATGACCCCGACACAGCCCCTGCCTCGGACCATGCTGCTCATCGACACCGAACGTTTCAGCGATCGTGACGACGTGCAGCAGGCTTACCTGCGCCGCATGCTCTTCGGCATCGTCGACCGTGTCCTGCTCGCCGCCGGCATCGACCAGACCCTGAGGTTGCGCGCCGACCGTGGCGACGCGGTCATGGAGCTGATCGACCCCGCGGTCCCCCTCACGACTCTGCTCCGCACACTCCTCATCGATGTCCCCGCCGAGCTGCGCTCGGTGAATCGGATGGCGGCCAGCTCCGCTCAGATCCGCCTGCGAGCCGTCCTCGCGGCCGGGTACGTGGCCGTCGACGAATACGACGGCTGGGTGGGTACGGACCTCAACCAGGCCTGCCGGCTGCTGGACGCCGAGGCGCTGCGGGCCGCGCTGCGCGAGCGCGGCAACGACTACGCCCTCTGCGTCTCGGAATCGGTCCACTCGGGCATCGTGCGCCACCAGCACACCGGCATCCCCGCCGAGGAGTTCCACCGCATCACGGTGCTGAGCAAGAACGGCCCCCTCACTGCCTGGCTCCACGGTCCGCTCCCCGCCATGGACGATCCGGCCCCCGACACTGCGCGTCAAGGGGCGCTCGCCGCTCCTCACGCTCCCCGGCCCGTATCGTCCGGTGGGATCGACTTCCGCGGCACGAACCACGGCGCGGTCGCCAACCAGATCACGGGTGACATCACCTTCGGCGGCCCGGGTGAGCGCAAGTGAGCGAGCAGGCACCCGCTGACGAGGTGGCGCCGCCACCTGTCGCCCGGTCGGAGGCCCAGCCCGCCACCGAACCCGAGGAACAGGCCCAGGAGCCCTGGGCCGCCCGCCGGGACCTGGATGCACACGCCCCGCACTCGATGGCCTTCCGGGGAACCAACCACGGAGTCACCGCCCAGCAGGTCATCGGCGACATCATCACCGGCGCCAAGATCGAGAACCACTACGACTTCGGCTTCGGTGGTGGCCAGGTCTCCGGAGAGTTTCCGGCCGAGACCCTGAAGCGCTTGGCCGCCGATTTCGTCTCGGAAGGGACCGCCTTCGCCTCTCTGCTGGAGCGGCTGCGCCACGAACGCGTCCTGGTCCTGACCGGCCCGCCCTTCACCGGTCGCCGCACGGCAGCCCTGATGCTGTTGCACCACCTCGACGCCACCCCGGTCCACGCCATGGACCGGGGAGTGACCCCGAGCGACTTGAGCCGGAGGTTCGTCTCCCCGGGCAAGGCGCGCGGTCATGTGCTGTGCGATCTGGAGCCCTCGCAGGATCAGCCGCTGCGCGAAGCCCACCTGCTCGCGCTGCGCGGCCAGCTCCGGGACCAGGACGCGTACCTCGTGATCACCACAGGTCTCAGCCCGTACATCGAAGACACGATCCGTCTTGCCCCGTGGGAGCCTCCGGCGCCGAGGACCACTCTCCGCACCCTGCTGCACTCACGGCTCGACCCGACCGACGCCGACGAGTTGCTGGCCCTGCCCGCGGTGGCCGACTTCCTGTCCCACGAACACCAGATCCGCGAGGTGGTGCGGTACGTCACCGTCCTGGTCCAGGCCGATCAAGCCAAGATCCGGGAGTATTCCCTGCTCGCACTGGAGCGTCAGGTCCAGGAGTGGTTCGAAGAAGCCGAGAACAGGATCCATTTACGCGAGAAGGCCTTCCTGATCGCGCTGGCCGCCTTCGACAAGGGCCCCTACGCGCTGACCGCGGAGCTGAGCGACATCCTGTACGCAGCGCTTCGCAGCACCGGCGACGAGAAGTACCAGGAGCCCATCCCGGTCTTCGGCACCCACATCGCCAAACGGCTCCAGACCGCACGGGCCCGGCGCTACCCCGAGGACGAGATGACCGAGTGGGGCCCGGTCATGCAGGTCAAGGCCGCATTCAAGGACGAGCGCGTGGCACCGGTACTGCTGCGCGAGGTCTGGACCGGCCACCCGGCGGCGAGACCAGCACTGATCAAATGGCTCAACGGCCTCGCCTCCGACGGCCGCCCCTTCGTACGGACCAGGGCGGCAGCCACCGTGGCCGTCCTCGCCTTCACCGACCTGCCATCGGCCATGGCGCTGATCGTCGAGCCCTGGGCGGGCGCGAAGGAGTCCCGGCGGCAGCTGACAGCAGTGAGCGCCCTCACTCTCGCCCACCGGATCGGCGCCCCGAACATCCCTCGGATCATCGATGGCTGGAGCGCCGACGGCCAGGACCCCAAGCGCTGCTGGGTCGCCGTCCGCGCCCTGGGCCTCATAGGACCCGAACGTCCGGCGGAGACGCTAGCCGCACTCCGCGCTCAGGCCCGCCACCAGTACGACAAGAAGCTTGCCCAGTCGCGCACGGGGGCCGGCGACCAGCAGGTCACCGAGGAACTCCCCCAGTCCGTCGCCCTGCTGCTGCTCTCCCCTGCAGCCGTACCGGCCCTCATGGCGCTAGTGCCCGCTCTCAGCGGCCATCCCTCCGCTCGTGTGCTCGCCCTGGACGGCTTCCTCACCGCCTGCGAACGATCGGACCCCTCGTCCTGCCCGCCCCTCCTCGCAGGCTACGCAGCGTCCCCTGCCGCCTACAGCGCAGTCTCGTTGCTGCTGAGCACCGCCATCAACGACCGCACCACCAACGAACGGGCCGAGAACGTGCTGCGCTCCTGGGTCCGGTCCGCCGACACCGACCCCACCGCCGCGCGTGCCCTCACGCACCTGCTCCCTGCGCTCGCCACCGGCCCGCGCGACGCCGCGCGACTGGACCACCTGCTCGACACGGTGCCGGGTCTCGACGGACAGCCCCGACCCCGTGTTGCCGGCCAGCTGCGCGCCGCACTCGCTCCCCCGCTCGCACGTGCCTGAAAGGAGGCCGCTCATGGACAGCCCTCTACACCGTTACGCCGACTGGGACCAGCACGCCGACCGGCACACACAGCTCGCGGACCCGGTCGTCACCGTCCGCCAGATAGGCCGCCTCGGTCTACCCGGCAGGGCGCCCACCCGGATCGATCACGCCCTCGTCTACACCACCCGGCGGGGCGACTTCGAGGTCTTCCTCCCCCCGCACCGGCCCCGCCGACTCCGCCGCCGGTACACGGCGGTCTACGAGGTGGACATGGGGGTCCACCCCGTACGGAACCGGATTCCACTGCCCAGCGCCGACGACGCCCACGAGTTCGAGGTGGGCGTGGAGTTCGACTGGCAGGTCACCGACCCGGCCCGATACGTCCGCAGCGGCCACCGCGACGTGCCCCGTCTCCTCCTCGGCGAGCTGGAACAGGCCGCCCGGCCGGTCACCCGGCGCTTCACCATCGCCGACAGTGCTGCCGCGGAGAACGAACTGCTGACCGCCGTGGGCCAGGGCAAGCCCTTGGGCGAAGAGGCGGGCCTACGCGTCCTGTGGACCGTGCGGCTCCGCCGTGACGAGGAAAACATCGCGCACGCCCGACGCCTGCAGGCCATCGAGCACGAGGCGGCCGAGGAGATCCGGACCCAGCAGTGCGGATCCCGGGCCGACCGGGAAAAGGCCGACCGGAGCCGCGCACAGCACGAACGGCAACTGGAGCTCCAGGAGTACGAGGCCCGGCGGATCGCCTTCTACCGCGAATACCTGACGCATGGCGGGATCGACGCCTGGGCCATGCACCTGGCCCAGCACCCGGAGGACTCCGCGAAGGCGCTGAGCAGCCTGCGGGAGGAGCAACGGGAACAGCTCAGGGCGCAGATGGAGCTGATCAAGGAAATGCTGACCAAAGCAGGAACGGAGCCCTTCGAGCTGGAGGGGCCGAGGCGACTTGCGATCGAAGCCTTCACCGCCGTGTTCGGTCAGCACGTGCCGGAAGGTCCGGACCCTGCGGCTGCGAAAACGGGACACACGGACACCTCCCGATGACCGCCACAGGGGACCCCGACCCCGTTGCCACCGACCGGATCGCCTCACAGCTCCTCGCCGACCTGCGGGTCGAGATCGCCCGCGCCGACAGCAAGGCTTCCCTGCTCATCGGAGCCCTCGGCATGACCGCTGGGCTGCTCAGCACCCAGTTGGCCGGGCGCCGCTGGCACCCCGGTTCCCTTTCCGGGTTCGGCCTGATGCTCTGGTGCATCGGCGCCGCGGCTCTCGCACTGAGCCTGTTGGCTCTCCTTCTCGCCGTACTCCCCCGGTCCCTGAGCTCCGTATGGCAGGCGGGCACCCCACTCTCCTACTTCGGCAACATCCGCTCCGCCGACCAGCAGGGCCGCCTCGCCGAAGCCCTTGCCCACACCGGCCGCGACCAGGGCACCGCACTTCGCGACGCCCTGGCCGCCAACAGCCGGATCGCGGTCCGCAAGCACCAGTGGATCAAGGCCGGGCTCGTGTCCTACGGCACCGGTGTGGCACTGCTGACCGCTGCCCTGCTCTCAGGCTGACCACCGCCGGCCCGTGGAGGCCCCGTATGGACGACAAGACCGCCCCACCCGATGACCTCGACTACCGCAACCCTCCCGGCACCCGTGTCACGTACCAGGCCCGCCAGCGGGCGACCGACCGCACCACCTGGCTCCACCTCGCACTTCACCTGCCCGCCTTCCTCCTCAGTCTCGCCCTGGTCTTGGTGGCGTCCCTGGTCCTCGAAGCCTGGCTCGGCGTGCCTGCGTGGTTGCCCACAGCCCTGTGGACGGCTTCCGGCGCCCTCACCTTCCACCGCCCCAGTGAGCAGTTCCTCGCACGTCACCTCCTGCGCCTGCACCGTCCGCTCCCGGCGGACCTGGCCACCCTGACACCCGTGTGGCACGAGGTCACGGCCCGCGCCGGGGTGGACGGCCGCCAGTACGAGCTGTGGATAGAGGAGAGCGGCGACCTGAACGCGCTCGCCGCCGCCGGCCATATAGTCGCGGTCACCAGGCGGGCACTGGAGCAGCTGCCCACCACCCAGCTGGCCGCCGTACTCGCCCACGAACTGGGCCACCACGTGGGCGGTCACGCCTGGTCCGGGTTGCTCGGCTGGTGGTACGGCATGCCCTGCCGACTCGCCTGGCGAGGACTCGCCCGAGCAACGCCCCGGGTCCTGCGCACCGCGCGCGGCGCCAGGTACACCCACACCACCGTGAGCATCCTGCTGGCGATCGGCGTCTGGCTGACCTTCACTGCCCTCACCGCCGCCTACGGGTTGCCTCTGCTGCTGCTCGTACTGCCCTACCTGACAGCGGCGGTGGGCCGCCGGGCCGAACTCCGGGCCGACGCACACGCCGCGGTCCTGGGGTTCGGACCGGCTCTCGCCCAGACACTCCACGACTGGAGCACCCACGAGACCGGCACACCCGCGCCCCCCGGCATGGCCGGGCTGCAATCCCGGCTGCTCTCCACCCACCCCGACCACCGCACACGGCTGCACCACCTCCAGCCGTTCCTGCAGAGCGGCCGCTGAAACGCCGCAGGGCGGCCACCCTTTCGGGTGACCGCCCTGCGGTTGATTCTCTGCTGCGACTCAGCCGTTGTACGGGCCGTAGTCGTAGTCCTCCAGCGGGACAGCCTGGCCGGAGCCGGTGCCGAAGGGCGAGTAGTCGATGTCGTCGTAGCCGACGGCCGAGTACATCGCGGCCTTGGCTTCCTCGGTGGGCTCGACCCGGATGTTGCGGTAGCGGGCGAGGCCCGTACCGGCCGGGATGAGCTTACCGATGATGACGTTCTCCTTGAGGCCGATCAGGGAGTCGGACTTGGCGTTGATCGCCGCGTCCGTCAGAACCCTGGTCGTCTCCTGGAAGGACGCCGCCGACAGCCACGACTCGGTCGCGAGCGAGGCCTTGGTGATACCCATCAGCTGCGGACGACCGGAGGCGGGGTGACCGCCCTCGGTGACCACACGACGGTTCTCGGTCTCGAACTTCGACCGCTCGACGAGCTCGCCCGGCAGCAGCTCCGCGTCGCCGGATTCGATGATCGTCACGCGGCGCAGCATCTGCCGGATGATGATCTCGATGTGCTTGTCGTGGATCGACACGCCCTGCGAGTTGTAGACCTTCTGGACTTCGCCGACCAGGTGGACCTGGACGGCACGCTGGCCGAGGATGCGCAGCACGTCGTGCGGGTTGGTGGCACCCATGGTGAGCTTCTGGCCCACCTCGACGTGGTCGCCCTCGTGCACGATGACCTTGGCGCGCTTCGAGATCGGGAACGCCGTCTCGTCGCTGCCGTCGTCGGGCGTGATGACGATCTTCTTCGTCTTCTCGGTCTCCTCGATCCGCACGCGGCCGGCGGCCTCGGAGATCGGGGCGACACCCTTCGGGGTACGGGCCTCGAAGAGCTCGACGACACGCGGCAGACCCTGCGTGATGTCGTCACCTGCCACACCACCGGTGTGGAAGGTACGCATCGTCAGCTGGGTACCGGGCTCACCGATGGACTGGGCGGCGATGATGCCGACCGCCTCACCGATGTCGACCAGCTTGCCGGTGGCGAGCGAGCGTCCGTAGCAGAAGGCACAGGTGCCGACCGCGGACTCACAGGTCAGGACCGAGCGGGTCTTGACCTCCTCGACGCCGTTGGCGACCAGGGCGTCGATCAGGACGTCACCGAGGTCGACGTTGGCCGGCGCGATGACCTTGCCGTCGATGACGACGTCCTCGGCCAGCATGCGGGCGTAGATCGAGGTCTCGACGTCGTCGGCCTTGCGCAGCACGCCGTCCTCGCCGCGAACGGCGATCTTCAGCTTCAGGCCGCGCTCGGTACCGCAGTCCTCCTCGCGGATGATCACGTCCTGCGAGACGTCCACCAGACGACGGGTCAGGTAACCCGAGTCGGCGGTACGCAGGGCGGTGTCCGCCAGACCCTTACGGGCACCGTGCGTGGAGATGAAGTACTCCAGAACGGTGAGGCCCTCACGGAAGGACGCCTTGATCGGACGCGGGATGGTCTCGTTCTTCGCGTTCGACACCAGACCACGCATACCGGCGATCTGTCGCATCTGCATCATGTTTCCTCGGGCACCCGAGTCAACCATCATGAAGATGGGGTTCGTCTTGGGGAAGTTCGCGTTCATCGCCTCGGCAACCTCGTTGGTCGCCTTGGTCCAGATCGCGATGAGCTCCTGCGTGCGCTCGTCCTTGGTGATCAGACCGCGCTCGTACTGCTTCTGGACCTTCTCGTCCAGCTCCTCGTAGCCCTTGACGATGGCCTTCTTGGCCTCGGGCACGACGACGTCGGAGATGGCCACGGTGACGCCCGAACGGGTCGCCCAGTGGAAGCCGGCCGCCTTCAGGTTGTCGAGCGTCGCCGCCACGATGACCTTGGGGTAGCGCTCCGCCAGGTCGTTGACGATCTCGGAGAGCTGCTTCTTGCCCACCGAGTAGTCGACGAACGGGTAGTCCTCGGGCAGCAGCTCGTTGAAGAGCGCGCGGCCCAGGGAGGTGCGCAGACGGAAGCTGTCGCCCGGCTGGAACTCCTGCTCGCCCTCCTCGGCGACCGGCGGCACCCAGCCACGCGGCGGGATGGTGCCCACCGGGAAGCGGATGTCGACGGACGACTGGAGCGCGAGCTCGCCGTTGTCGAACGCCATGGTCGCCTCGGCCGTGGAGCCGAACGCGCGGCCCTCGCCCTTGGTGTCACGGAGCTCACCGTCGGTGGTCAGGAAGAACAGACCGAGGACCATGTCCTGGGTCGGCATCGTGACCGGACGGCCGTCGGCCGGCTTGAGGATGTTGTTCGAGGACAGCATCAGGATGCGGGCCTCGGCCTGCGCCTCCGCGGAGAGCGGCAGGTGCACGGCCATCTGGTCACCGTCGAAGTCCGCGTTGAACGCGGTGCAGACGAGCGGGTGGATCTGGATGGCCTTGCCTTCGACCAGCTGGGGCTCGAAGGCCTGGATGCCGAGGCGGTGCAGGGTGGGCGCACGGTTCAGCAGGACCGGGTGCTCGGCGATGACCTCTTCGAGGACGTCGTAGACGACCGTGCGGCCGCGCTCGACCATCCGCTTGGCGCTCTTGATGTTCTGCGCGTGGTTCAGGTCGACCAGGCGCTTCATCACGAACGGCTTGAAGAGCTCCAGCGCCATGGCCTTGGGCAGGCCGCACTGGTGCAGCTTCAGCTGCGGACCGACGACGATCACGGAACGCGCGGAGTAGTCCACACGCTTACCGAGAAGGTTCTGACGGAATCGACCCTGCTTGCCCTTCAGCATGTCGCTGAGGGACTTCAGGGGACGGTTACCGGGACCGGTCACCGGACGACCACGACGACCGTTGTCGAAGAGGGCGTCCACGGCCTCCTGAAGCATGCGCTTCTCGTTGTTCACGATGATCTCGGGGGCACCGAGGTCGAGGAGACGCTTCAGACGGTTGTTGCGGTTGATCACACGGCGGTACAGGTCGTTCAGGTCGGAGGTCGCGAAGCGGCCACCGTCCAGCTGCACCATCGGACGCAGGTCCGGCGGGATCACCGGGACGCAGTCCAGAACCATGCCCTTGGGCTTGTTGCTGGTCTGCAGGAACGCGGAGACGACCTTGAGGCGCTTGAGCGCACGGGTCTTCTTCTGGCCCTTGCCGGTACGGATGATCTCGCGGAGGCGCTCGGCCTCCTCCTCGAGGTCGAAGGACTCCAGGCGCTTCTGCAGCGCGGCGGCGCCCATGCAGCCGTCGAAGTACGTGCCGAAGCGGTCACGCAGCTCGCGGTAGAGGAGCTCGTCGCCCTCCAGGTCCTGGACCTTGAGGTTCTTGAAGCGGGCCCACACCTCGTCGAGGCGGTCGATCTCGCGCTGGGCGCGGTCACGGAGCTGCTTCATCTCGCGCTCGGCGCCTTCGCGCACCTTGCGGCGCACGTCGGCCTTCGCGCCCTCGGCCTCGAGCTCGGCCAGGTCGGTCTCGAGCTTCTTGGCACGGCCTTCGAGGTCCGCGTCACGGCGGTTCTCGATCTGCTGGCGCTCGACGGAGACGTGGGCCTCCAGCGACGGGAGGTCGCGGGTGCGGCGCTCGTCGTCCACGAACGTGATCATGTACGCGGCGAAGTAGATGACCTTTTCGAGGTCCTTCGGCGCGAGGTCCAGCAGGTAGCCCAGGCGCGACGGGACGCCCTTGAAGTACCAGATGTGGGTGACGGGAGCGGCAAGCTCGATGTGGCCCATCCGCTCACGGCGCACCTTGGCACGCGTGACTTCGACGCCACAGCGCTCACAGATGATGCCCTTGAAGCGGACACGCTTGTACTTACCGCAGTAGCACTCCCAGTCCCGGGTGGGGCCGAAGATCTTCTCGCAGAAGAGTCCGTCCTTCTCGGGCTTGAGGGTGCGGTAGTTGATGGTCTCCGGCTTCTTGACCTCGCCGTGGGACCAGGTTCGGATGTCGTCCGCGGTGGCAAGGCCGATCCGCAGCTCGTCGAAGAAGTTGACGTCGAGCACTGTGCGTCAATCCCTCTTTCGGGGTCGAGTCTCAATCATGGTCTGAACGGTCCCGGGGGCGACGGGGGCTCCGTGAGGAGCCCCCGTCAGGCCCGTCAGACCTCTTCGACGCTGCTCGGCTCGCGCCGGGACAGGTCGATACCGAGCTCCTCCGCCGCGCGGAAGACGTCCTCGTCGGTGTCGCGCATCTCGATGGACATGCCGTCCGAGGACAGCACCTCCACGTTGAGGCAGAGCGACTGCATTTCCTTGATGAGCACCTTGAAGGACTCGGGAATGCCCGGCTCGGGGATGTTCTCGCCCTTGACGATGGCCTCGTAGACCTTCACGCGGCCGGTCACGTCATCGGACTTGATCGTCAGGAGTTCCTGGAGTGCGTACGCGGCACCGTATGCCTCAAGCGCCCACACCTCCATCTCACCGAAGCGCTGACCACCGAACTGCGCCTTACCACCCAGCGGCTGCTGCGTGATCATCGAGTACGGACCGGTCGAACGGGCGTGGAGCTTGTCGTCGACCAGGTGGTGCAGCTTGAGGATGTACATGTACCCGACCGAGATCGGGTCCGGGAACGGCTCGCCGGAGCGGCCGTCGAACAGGCGCGCCTTACCGGTCGGGAGCACCATGCGCTCGCCGTCGCGGTTCGGGATGGTGTGCTGCAGCAGACCGGCCAGCTCGTCCTCGCGCGCACCGTCGAACACCGGGGTGGCGACGTTGGTACCGGGAGCGACCTGGTCGGCGCCGATCGCCTGGAGGCGCTGCGCCCACTCGTCCGCCAGGCCGGAGACGTCCCAGCCGCGGCTGGCGAGCCAGCCGAGGTGGATCTCCAGGACCTGTCCCGGGTTCATTCGGGACGGGACACCCAGCGGGTTCAGGATGATGTCGACCGGCGTGCCGTCCTCGAGGAAGGGCATGTCCTCGATCGGAAGGATCTTGGAGATGACACCCTTGTTGCCGTGGCGGCCGGCGAGCTTGTCACCGTCGGTGATCTTGCGCTTCTGGGCGACGTAGACGCGGACCAGCTGGTTCACGCCCGGAGGAAGCTCGTCGCCCTCCTCGCGGTCGAAGACGCGGACACCGATGACCTTGCCGATCTCACCGTGAGGCACCTTGAGCGAGGTGTCACGCACCTCGCGGGCCTTCTCACCGAAGATCGCGCGGAGCAGGCGCTCCTCCGGGGTCAGCTCGGTCTCACCCTTGGGCGTGACCTTGCCGACCAGGATGTCGCCGGCGACGACGTCCGCACCGATGCGGATGATGCCGCGCTCGTCGAGGTCCGCGAGGACCTCCTCGGAGACGTTCGGGATGTCCCGGGTGATCTCCTCGGGGCCGAGCTTGGTGTCACGGGCGTCGACCTCGTGCTCCTCGATGTGGATCGAGGAGAGGACGTCGTCCTGCACGAGGCGCTGCGACAGGATGATCGCGTCCTCGTAGTTGTGACCCTCCCACGGCATGAACGCGACGAGCAGGTTCTTGCCGAGGGCCATTTCGCCCTCTTCGGTCGCAGGACCGTCGGCGAGGACCTGCGCCTCGATGATCCGGTCACCCTCGTTGACGATGACCTTCTGGTTGACCGAGGTGCCCTGGTTCGAGCGGGAGAACTTGGCGACGCGGTACGTGGTGTACGTGCCGTCGTCGTTGGCGACGGTGATGTAGTCGGCCGAGACCTCCTGGACGACACCGTCCTTCTCCGCCTTGATCGAGTCACCGGCGTCGACCGCGCAGCGGTACTCCATGCCGGTGCCGACGAGCGGCGCCTCCGCCTTGATGAGCGGAACGGCCTGGCGCATCATGTTCGCGCCCATGAGGGCACGGTTGGCGTCGTCGTGCTCGAGGAAGGGGATCATCGCGGTCGCGACGGACACCATCTGGCGCGGGGAGACGTCCATGTAGTCGACGTCGTCACCGGCGATGTAGTCGATCTCGCCGCCACGACGGCGGACCAGTACGCGGTTCTCGGTGAAGCGCATCTCGTCGTTCAGGCCGGCGTTGGCCTGGGCGATCACGAAGCGGTCTTCCTCGTCGGCCGTCAGGTAGTCGACCTCGTCGGTGACGACGCCGTCGACGACCTTGCGGTACGGGGTCTCCACGAAGCCGAACGCGTTGACGCGGCCGTAGGAGGCGAGCGAGCCGATCAGACCGATGTTCGGGCCTTCAGGGGTCTCGATCGGGCACATGCGGCCGTAGTGCGAGGGGTGCACGTCACGGACCTCGAAGCCGGCCCGCTCACGGGACAGACCACCGGGACCCAGAGCCGAGAGACGACGCTTGTGCGTCAGACCCGACAGCGGGTTGTTCTGGTCCATGAACTGCGACAGCTGGCTGGTGCCGAAGAACTCCTTGATGGAGGCGACGACCGGCCGGATGTTGATCAGGGTCTGCGGCGTGATGGCCTCGACGTCCTGGGTCGTCATCCGCTCGCGGACGACGCGCTCCATACGAGCCAGACCCGTGCGGACCTGGTTCTGGATGAGCTCGCCGACGTTGCGCAGACGACGGTTGCCGAAGTGGTCGATGTCATCGGTCTCGACCACGATCGAACGGCCGGACTCGCCGGTCGTCTCGGTCTCGCCGGCGTGCAGCTTGACCAGGTACTTGATCGTCGCGATGACGTCGTCGGTGGTGAGCACACCGGCGTCGAGCGGCTCGTCGGCGCCGAGCTTCTTGTTCACCTTGTAGCGGCCGACCTTCGCGAGGTCGTAGCGCTTCGGGTTGAAGTAGAGGTTCTCGAGCAGCGTCTGGGCAGCCTCGCGGGTCGGCGGTTCGCCCGGACGCAGCTTGCGGTAGATGTCGAGCAGCGCGTCGTCCTGACCCTGGGTGTGGTCCTTCTCCAGGGTGGCGCGCATGGACTCGTACTCGCCGAACTCCTCGAGGATCTGCTCGGTGGTCCAACCGAGAGCCTTCAGGAGGACGGTGACGGACTGCTTGCGCTTGCGGTCGATGCGGACACCGACCATGTCGCGCTTGTCGACCTCCATCTCCAGCCAGGCACCCCGGGAAGGGATGATCTTGGCGGAGAAGATGTCCTTGTCGGACGTCTTGTCGATGGAGGAGTCGAAGTAGACACCGGGGGAACGGACGAGCTGCGACACCACGACACGCTCGGTGCCGTTGATGACGAAGGTGCCCTTGTTGGTCATGAGCGGGAAGTCGCCCATGAAGACCGTCTGAGACTTGATCTCTCCGGTCTCGTTGTTCGTGAACTCGGCAGTGACGAACAGCGGAGCCGCGTACGTGAAGTCGCGCTCCTTGCACTCGTCGACGGAGTTCTTCGCCGGCTCGAAACGGTGGTCGCGGAAGGTCAGCGACATCGACCCGGAGAAGTCCTCGATCGGCGAGATCTCCTCGAAGATCTCTTCCAGACCGGACTTGGTGGGGACGTCCTGTCCACTCTCGAGCGCCGACTCGACGCGAGACTTCCAGGCGGCGTTGCCGAGCAGCCAGTCAAAGCTCTCGGTCTGCAGCGCCAGGAGGTTCGGAACCTCGAGGGGCTCCTTGATCTTTGCAAAGGAGATGCGCAGCGGGGCGGTGCTGGCACCGTTGTTCGTATTGGTCGAGGCGTTGCGCGAGGCGGCCAAGAGGGGGTCCTTCCGAGGGCTCGGACTCACTACGCGCGTACCGGTCCCAGCTGACACAGAAGAGAGGCCCTCCCGATCTGGCCGAAAATGCCAGGTCAGGGCGATCAATCAGGTGTGCTCGAGCGTGGGCATGCCCCTGGCGACGGGCAGGGGGCAGCTAACAGGCAGCGCAAAGGGTCAGTGTAGCCAATTGGCTCACTGATGTCCAGACCAGGTTTCCGGAAACCGGCAACAGGCCTTCCCCACGTCTCTTCAAAAAATCAACCCTGCATCCAACGCTTCGGCTCTCGCATACAGAGCGCGTATGAGTACTGCCCGCTTCGTAGCCGATCCATGCCTCGTATCCCGGATCGAGCTGGCCGAGCTGATCGAGCCGGTGACGGGTTTGAGAATTGCGCGCCGCGTCCCGTTCGTCAAGGCCCCCTGCTCCGTGCGGATCATCTCCGGACCCTGCTGCGGGGCAACGATGATCACCCTACTCCCCAACGAGACCAGGGCAAGTCAGGCACTACGGATACGCCAAAGGGCGACCACCCTTACGGGTGATCGCCCTTGACTGGGGCCTCAGAGAGGCCCCGGAGGTGTTACTTGACCTCGACGGCCGCACCGGCGCCCTTGAGGGCCTCGGCGGCCTTCTCGGCGGCGTCCTTGGCAACCTTCTCGAGGACGGGCTTCGGCGCACCGTCGACGAGGTCCTTGGCCTCCTTGAGGCCCAGGGAGGTCAGCTCACGCACGACCTTGATGACCTGGATCTTCTTGTCGCCCGCACCGGTGAGGATGACGTCGAACTCGTCCTTCTCCTCCTCGGCCTCGGCAACGGCACCCGGGCCGGCGGGGCCGGCAACGGCGACGGCCGCGGCGGCGGTGACGTCGAACTTCTCCTCGAAGGCCTTCACGAACTCGGAGAGCTCGATGAGGGTCATCTCCTCGAACTGGGCGAGGAGGTCGTCCTGAGAGAGCTTCGCCATGATGGGCGATCCTTCCACTAATTCGGCAGGTGCCGGATGTATGTAGAGGCGGGCGTAACGGCCCGCTACGACCCACGCACTAGGCGGCGTGGATCAGTGCGCGAGCCGAATTACTCGGCACCGCCCTGCTCGGCGAGCTTGACGCGAAGCGCTTCCGCGGTGCGGACGAACTTCGACGGCAGCGCCTGGAAGAGCGAGGCAGCCTGAGACTGCTTGCCCTTGAACGCGCCGGCCAGCTTGCTGAGCAGAACCTCGCGGGACTCGAGGTCCGCAAGCTTCTTGATCTCATCGGCGGTGAGCGCCTTACCATCAAGGACACCCGCCTTGATGATGAGGTTGGGGTTGTCCTTGGCGAAGTCACGCAGGCTCTTCGCCGACTCCACCGGGTCACCGGTGATGAAGGCGACCGCGGTCGGACCAGCGAAGTGCTCGTCCAGCGCGGTGATCCCGGCCTGGTTGGCCGCAATCTTGGTCAGCGTGTTCTTCACCACGGCGTACTGGGCGTTCTCACCGAGCGAACGACGCAGCGTCTTGAGCTGCGCGACGGTGAGACCCCGGTACTCGGTCAGCACGGCGGCGTTCGAGCTCTGGAACTGGTCCGTGAGCTCGGCTACCGCGGCAGCCTTGTCGGGCCTTGCCATAGAGCGTCGGCCTCCTTCCGGGTGATGAGGACCGCTCAGAAGGGGCTGAACAAAACGAAACGCCCCGGCGCAAGCGCACGGGGCGTAAGCTCGACCGAATCACTCCGGGAGCTTGTCCACGAACACCTGCGCAGGACGTCCGCACTCAGCGGATCCTTCGGCCACCGCACTCTTTCGAGCACGGCAACGACCAGCGGTCTTTGGCTTCTGGAGAAGCGTACGCGAAGCGGTCGAGCCAAGGCAAATCGCCTCGGGAACCGCCCCCGGGGCACCGGACCGGTCCCCCGGGGACGCGCCCCTGCGACAGACGCCCTCGGCTCCGTCGAGACCGCCCGGTCCGGCGCCCCTGAGGGTCCGGCCGGGCTCCTTCAGGGTGTCCTCGGTCTGCTGGCGCTTGCCCGCAGCTGTTCCGTCCTGCCGCTGCCGCCGGTCACCCTCATGTCCGTCGCTGCGGACTTCACCGGCGCGGTCTTCGGGTAGGCGGCCTTCCCGGCGTCGCCGGGTGCGCGGCGGTGTTCAGGCGGAGCCCTCGCCGCCCGCCATCATCTCGGCCAGGTCCACGACCTGGTCGGCCGGCGGGGCGGTGACCTCGACCGGCTTGTTGATCTCCAGGAACTTGAGCGTGACGTCCAGCGGGCCCGAGGTGCCGTTGCCGCGGGTACGGAACTGCTTGGTCTGGTCGTTCTCGTCGATCCAGATGTCCATCGTCAGGTCCTTGATGCCCTGGGCCTCCAGCGTCTTCAGGTTCTTCTCCTGACGCTCCTTCGTCTCGGGGGTGGCCGCGGCCGAGTGGGCCCGCAGCTCGTCCAGCGTGACGGTGCCGGCCAGGTGCGTGGTCTTCTGGCCGTCGATGGTCTCCTCGCCGACGGTCTTCAGGTCCTTGGCGGCGCTGAGGTCGGTGGCCTTGTCCCCCGGGTTCTCGCCCTTCTGGCCGCCGAGCGCGTCCAGCTGCGCGGCCGCCTTCGGGTCCAGGGCCTTCATGTCGAACTTCATCCACTTGACCCCGGAGCCCAGGAAGAGGGCACCGTCGAGGAGCCGGATCTCCACCTTCTCGTCGGGCGTCTCGGGCGAGGCCATCGTCATCGACATGGCCACGGAGGGCTTGATCCGCATGGCGGCCTCGGCGGCGATGTTCTGCCCGGCGTTCGAGCCCGACATGGTGTAGCGGAGGGAGGTGATCTCCTGCGACTTCTTCTTCGTCTTCTCCAGGAAGGCGGCGGGCGTGACCTCGGCCGGCTTCTCCGCGGCCTTGGAGGGCGCGGGTGCGGCGGCGCCGCTGTCCTTCTTGGCGTCCTTGCCGTCCTCGCACGCCGTGGCGCCCCCGACGAGCAGGACGGCGGTCAGGACGGCGCCGACGGACTTCTTGCGGTACGTGTTCATGCGTTCCCCACCCAGGTGTAACGGTCGGTCAAACCGTGCCGGCGATGTTGCCGACAGTGACCCTACGTCGAACCACGGACAGTAATCGCACAGATTTCCCACAGCACGCGAAAAACGGGCTCTCCGCCCCCGGTGAGGGGGGGCGGAGAGCCCGTTTCAGGTGTCACGAGCGGGCCGCGGGCGGCCCGGAGCCATCAGGCTCAGACAGCAGCCGGGTCTTCCTCGACGAGGAGGTTCCGGGTGCGGTTGGAGTCCAGCTGGATGCCGGGGCCCATCGTGGTGCTCAGGGCGGCCTTCTTGATGTAGCGGCCCTTCGCGGCGGACGGCTTCAGACGGAGGATCTCGTCCAGGGCCGCGCCGTAGTTCTCGACCAGCTGCTCATCGGAGAAGGAGACCTTGCCGATGATGAAGTGCAGGTTCGAGTGCTTGTCGACGCGGAACTCGATCTTGCCACCCTTGATCTCGGTGACAGCCTTCGCGACGTCCATCGTGACGGTGCCGGTCTTCGGGTTCGGCATGAGGCCACGGGGACCGAGCACGCGGCCGAGGCGGCCGACCTTGCCCATGAGGTCCGGGGTGGCCACAACGGCGTCGAACTCGTTCAGGCGGTTGCCCTTGGCGATCTCGTTGATCAGCTCGTCGTCGCCGACAATGTCGGCGCCGGCGGCTTCCGCGGCCGCAGCACGGTCACCGGTCGCGAAGACCAGGACCCGGGCGGTCTTGCCGGTGCCGTGCGGGAGGTTCACGGTGCCACGGACCATCTGGTCGGCCTTGCGCGGGTCGACACCCAGGCGGAAGGCGACCTCGACGGTGCCGTCGAACTTGGTCGTGGAGGTCTCCTTGGCGAGACGGACGGCCTCGAGCGGGGCGTACAGCTTCTCCCGGTCGACCTTGGCGTCCGCAGCGCGGAGAGTCTTGCTGCGCTTCACTTCTGCTCCTGTGTTGATTCTTCAGGCGTGGAGTCGTGGTGCGGACCAGCGCTTGGTCCTACCACTGGTGGTGCTGGGCGGGTGTGGCTGGATCAGCCTTCGACCGTGATGCCCATCGAACGCGCGGTGCCGGAAATGATCTTCACGGCGGCGTCGATGTCGTTGGCGTTCAGGTCGGGCATCTTCAGCTCGGCGATCTCGCGGACCTGGGCGCCGGTGAGCTTGGCAACCTTGGTCTTGTGCGGCTCGCCGGAGCCCTTCTCCACGCCCGCGTGCTTCAGGATGAGGCGCGCGGCCGGCGGAGTCTTGGTGATGAAGGTGAAGGAACGGTCCTCGTAGACCGTGATCTCCACCGGCACGACCATGCCACGCTGCGACTCGGTCGCGGCGTTGTAGGCCTTGCAGAACTCCATGATGTTGACGCCGTGCTGACCGAGCGCGGGGCCGACCGGCGGAGCCGGGTTGGCCGCACCGGCCTTGATCTGGAGCTTGATGAGCCCCGTGATCTTCTTCTTCTTGGGAGGCATTGCTCTCTCCGGGTCCTAGTGAGAGTTTTCAGCCACCGATCCGGTCATCCGGATGGAGGCATACCGCACCACGATAACGGGTATCGGTACGGGGCTAAAAACCGAGCAGGTCAGACCGCCCGCGAGGGGCGATCTGACCTGTCCGGAAGCTGTGGCTCAGAAGCCGTGACGCACGCGCAGCCGATCAGCGCGGTCAGTTCTTCTGGATCTGGTCGAAGCTGAGCTCGACCGGGGTCTCGCGGCCGAAGATCTCGACGAGGCCCTTGACCTTCTTCGAGTCCGGGTTGATCTCGTTGATCGTCGCCTGGAGCGTCGCGAACGGGCCGTCGGTGACGGTGACCGAGTCGCCGACCTCGAAGTCCAGGACCTCGATCGTGCGCTTGACGGCGGGCGCCGGCAGGCCGGCGGCCTCGGCAGCGGCCTTCTCGGCCTTCTCCTTGGCCTCCGGGGCGAGCATCTTGACGATCTCGTCCAGCGTCAGCGGGTACGGGTCGTACGCGTTGCCGACGAAGCCGGTGACGCCAGGCGTGTTGCGGACGACGCCCCAGGACTCGTTCGTCAGATCCATGCGGACGAGAACGTAACCGGGCAGCTTGTTCTGCCGGACGTTCTTGCGCTCGCCGTTCTTGATCTGGACGATCTCTTCCTCGGGCACCTCGGCCTGGTAGATGAACTCCTCGACGTTCAGCGAGACGGCACGCTGCTCCAGGTTGGCCTTCACGCGCTTCTCGTAGCCGGCGTAGGTGTGGATCACGTACCACTCGCCGGGCAGGAGGCGCAGTTCGTCGCGCAGGGCCTGGATGGGGTCGACGGGCTCGGCGGGCTCTGCCGGGGCGGCCTCTTCGGCCTCCGCGTCGGCGTCGGCCTCGGCCACCACGTCGGCCTCTTCCTCGTCCTCGACGGCGTCGGCGGCCTCTTCGGCCTCCGCGTCGTCCTCAGCCTCGGCGTCGACCTCGCCCTCGACGTGCAGCGCGGCCTCCTCGGCGGCGACACCCGCCTCGGCGTCGGCGTGCTCGGCCTCGTCGGGGTCCACAGCGTCTGCCGCCTCGACGATGTCGAGCTCGTCCTCGACGGACTCGACGGAGTCGTGGCTCACGTTCAGGTTCGGGTCAGACACGGTGGCTGCTTCTTCCTGGATACAAAAGGTGGTGGAACATGCGAAAACGGGCGGCACCCATCAAGGCGCCGCCCTCCGCGGGGATCAGCCGAAGACGAACTTGATGGCTTCCTGGAACCCATAGTCAATCACGGTCACCAGACCGATCATGATGACCACGAAGACAATCACCACGGTGGTGTACGTCGTGAGCTGGTTGCGAGTGGGCCATACAACCTTGCGGAGTTCCGCGACGATCTGGCGGTAGAACAGCGCGAGCCGGCCCACAGGGCCCTTCTTGCCGCGCTTGCCGCCCTTGCGGGCCTTCTTCTCGCGAGTTTCGTCCTCGGCGTCAGGCATGTCGATGGAGCCCAGGGCGTCCGTCACGTCTCTCACCTGAATCCGGGTCGTGGCCGTACCGCGCCCGGTTGCGCCGCACGGCGTTGCATCGAAGTACGTACCTGCGCACACACATCCGAGAAGGAGTGTGGAGCAGGGCCGGAGGGACTCGAACCCCCAACCGCTGGTTTTGGAGACCAGTGCTCTACCAATTGAGCTACGACCCTTTGCGTCCCCCAACCTACCGCATCCGGGCGAGTGCACGGAGTGCTCACGCTTCGGAGCGGCTGCTGAGGTCCAACGACAGGTGAGTGTACGTGAACCGGGCCCTGACGTCGAACAGAACCCGAGCTGACGTGCTTGCGCCCGGCATCGGTCCGGTACCTGAAACGGCGTGCGGCTCGTCTTTGCGGTCTGGGACGATTGGCCGCATGACCCCTGAAACGCCTTCCTCCGAGCGCCGCGTCTCCGCCCGTATCGGCGCCATCTCCGAGTCCGCCACCCTCGCCATCGACGCCAAGGCCAAGGCCCTCAAGGCCGCCGGGCGCCCGGTGATCGGCTTCGCGGCCGGCGAACCCGACTTCCCGACCCCGGACTACATCGTCGAGGCCGCGGTCGAGGCCTGCCGCAACCCGAAGTTCCACCGCTACACCCCGGCCGGCGGCCTCCCGGAGCTGAAGGCCGCGATCGCGGCGAAGACGCTGCGCGACTCCGGCTACGAGGTCGAGGCTTCGCAGGTCCTGGTCACCAACGGCGGCAAGCAGGCGATCTACGAGGCTTTCGCGGCCGTCCTGGACCCGGGTGACGAGGTCATCGTCCCCGCCCCGTACTGGACCACGTACCCGGAGTCGATCCGTCTCGCCGGCGGTGTCCCGGTCGAGGTCGTCGCCGACGAGACCACCGGCTACCGGGTCTCCGTCGAGCAGCTGGAGGCCGCCCGCACCGAGCGCACGAAGGTCGTCCTCTTCGTCTCCCCGTCCAACCCGACCGGCGCCGTCTACAGCGAGGCCGACTCCCGGGCGATCGGCGAGTGGGCCGCCGAGCACGGCCTGTGGGTCATGACGGACGAGATCTACGAGCACCTGGTCTACGGCGACGCGACCTTCACCTCGCTGCCGGTGCTGGTCCCCGCCCTGCGCGACAAGTGCATCGTCGTCAACGGCGTCGCCAAGACGTACGCGATGACGGGCTGGCGCGTGGGCTGGGTCATCGCCCCGCAGGACGTCGTCAAGGCCGCGACCAACCTGCAGTCGCACGCCACCTCCAACGTCTCCAACGTGGCGCAGGTCGCCGCGCTGGCCGCGGTCTCCGGGAACCTGGACGCCGTCGCCGAGATGCGCAAGGCCTTCGACCGCCGCCGCCAGACCATGGTCAAGATGCTCAACGAGATCGACGGCGTCGTCTGCCCGGTCCCCGAGGGCGCGTTCTACGCCTACCCCTCGGTCAAGGGCCTCCTCGGCAAGGAGATCCGCGGCAAGCGCCCGCAGAGCTCGATCGAGCTCGCCGCGCTGATCCTGGACGAGGCCGAGGTCGCGGTCGTCCCGGGCGAGGCCTTCGGCACCCCCGGCTACCTGCGCCTCTCCTACGCCCTGGGCGACGAGGACCTGGTGGAGGGCGTGTCCCGCGTCCAGAAGCTCCTGGCGGAAGCCAAGGCCTGACCACCCCGGACATGACTGAGCGGGGGGGGCCCCCGCGGGGCCGCCCCGACGAAGAAAAGGCCCCCCCCCCCCCGGGCCCCCCCCCCCCCGCCCCCCGGC
>NZ_JBHXRK010000034.1:0-66017 GCF_042716875.1 Streptomyces sp. NPDC058646
TGCCCGCGCCGCGGGGCCGCCTCCACCTCTCAGTGGGGGTCCCCGGGGTGGTCTCCGCCGTCGCGGCGCCGCCCCGTCCGCCCCATACCCACGACAGGGCCTAGGGTGCGTCCGCAGGACCCGTTGCCGGGGGTGCGGGCTGGGTGGACAGCAAGTACCCCGCCTGGAAGCGGGACTTCGCGCCCACCGCCCGCATGATCTCCGCGATGTGGCGCTGGCAGGTCCGCTCCGACATGCCGAGCCGCCGTGCGATCACCTTGTCCTCCAGCCCCTCGGAGAGCAGCAGGACGATCGTCTGCCGCAGTTCGTCCGAGATCGACCGGGCCGCCTCCGGACTCACCGTCGTCGGAAAGGGCTCCGCCCCCAGCCAGGACCGCTCGAAGGCCGACGTCATGAAGTGCACGACGTTCGGCTCCCGCACCACCAGCGCCGCCCCGCTGCGGTCCGGCACCTCCATGAGCCCCGTGTGCTGGTCGAAGATCAGCATCCGCATCAGCCCGTCGCCCAGCGTCCGCACCTGCGCCCCCAGCGCCGTCACCCGCTCCACGTACGCCGCCGTGGGCCGCGAGTACCGGGCCGTGTGCTGGTAGATCGTCCGCATCCGGACCCCGCGTGCCAGCAGCGTCTCGTCCCGCCCGATCGACTCCTCCAGCGTCTCCAGCGGCCGGCCCCCGCCCGGCTGCGAGGTCAGCAGCTCGTCCCCGCAGGACGCGACCAGCTCGGCGATCAGACCCCGTACCGCCCCCAGGTCGGTGACCAGCTCCAGGCGTCCCGAGCCGCTCAGGTCCCGGTGGGCGGTCCCCGCCTCGTACGCGGGCACCAGCGCCTCCAGCCGCCCCCGCAGCCGGTCCATCTCCTCGTGGGTCTCCCGTGCCAGCAGGGCCAGCGGGGCGAGCGCCCGGGCGGCGGCCGCCCGGGGCGCCACCGCGCTCCACTGGTCCGGCCCACCGCCCGGGGCCCGCTGCAGCAGGTGGACGGCGGCCAGCTCGGTGACGGCTGCGGCCGCGCGCACGCCCAGGGCCTTCGTGGCCTCGGCGGTGTCGAAGGCGTGCCGTTCGACGGCGTACGCGTACAGGCGTCGGGCCGCCGGACTCAGTTCCTCGGCTTGATCGGCTGGCATATGCGTATTCGTCCCGGCCTGTGTCTGTTTATAAACCCCTCGTGTTCCCGCAAGGCGGCAAGACGATGCCTGCCCGGACGGTATCCGCATATGCCGAAAGGGCACAGTGGCAGCACGGCGTGAGGGGGGAGCGCGGTATGGGGAGCAGGACAGCCGGACCGGGGCGGGGGCCCGCGGCCGTTCTGCTGAGCCCGCACCCCGCCGTGCCGGCGGCCGCCCGCCGTGCGGGTGCGCACACCGTGGTGGTCGCGCCGGGTCCACCCGTGCCGACCGACCGTGAGGGGGCGGAGCGGCGGGTACGGGCCGACTGGCGCGACCACCGCCGCCTGGTCGAGGCGCTCGGCCGGCTGGCGGAGGTCCGCGCCGGCCACGCCGCCGTCTTCGGCTTCAGCGCCGCCGCGGCCCTGTCCGCCGCCCGCGCCAACGAGGAGCTGGGGCTGCCCGGCACGCCCACCGCCGCCGTCACCGCCCTCATGGACAAGGCCGCGCTGCGGGCCCGCTCCAACACCCTGCACCCCGGCCGGCCCGTCTCCTTCGTCCGCTGCGGCCGTGCCTCGCTCATCCCGTTCCTCACCGCCCTCATCGGCTACCCGTGCGTCGTCAAGCCGCGCGCGGGCGCCGGCGGCGAGGGGGTGTGCCTGGTCCGCGACGCCGCCGGGGCGCGGCGCGCAGTCGGCCGTTACCCGGAGGTCACCGACCTCCTCGTGGAGGAACTGCTCGAAGGCCCCGAACTCACCGTGGAGGCCCTCTCCCAGGCCGGCCGCCACCGCATCCTCGGCTGGGCCCGCCGGCTGACGGGCCCCGGCCTCACCACCACCGGCCACGACCTCCCCGTGGTGCTGGACACCCGGACCGCCGAGGCCGTACGCGCCCTCGTCCGCGGTGTCCTCGGCCTCGCCGGCCACCGCGACGGTCCCTCCCACACCGGGGTCGTCCTCACCGCGCACGGCCCGCGCCTCGTCGGGGCGCACGCCCGCCCCGGCGGCGAGGAGGTCGTGCGGCTGCTGCGGCTCGCCCACGGCACCGACGTGCTCGCCCTGGCCCTCGCCGCCGGTCTCGGCCTGCCCGCCCCGGAGCGGATCCCGCGCGCCGCGCACGCCGGACTGCGGTACGTGGACTTCCCGCCCGGCCGCCGCCTCGACGGGGTCCGGCCCCGGCTCGCCGCGGCCCGGGCGGTGCCGGGCGTGGTCCGGGTCCAGCTGGCGGTGCCGCCGGACGCCACGGTCCGGTCCGCCCCGACGGGCGGGCTGCACCACGCGTACGTCCTCGCGACCGGCCCGACGCCCGGTTCCCTGGCCGGCACCCTGGACCGGGCCGCCGGCCTGCTGGGGCAGGGACCGGCGGGACGGCGCACGCGTCAGCCGGAGACCGGCTTCGCGTAGGTGTCGTAACCGGTCCAGTCGAGCAGGACGCACTGTTCGTCGCCCAGTACCCAGGCGTCGTGCCCGGGGGCGATCTGGACGAAGTCGCCGGGGCCGATCTCCAAACTGTCCCCGTCGTCCATGACGACCTTCATGCGGCCGCTCACCACGTATCCCGTGTGGGCGGACTCGCAGCTGTCCGTACCGGCGATCGGCTTGATGTGCTCCGACCACTTCCATCCCGGCTCGAAGATGCCGCGTCCGACGGAACCGCCGTCCGTCTCCAGCAGGTCGAGCCGGCCCTTGCCACCGCCGAACGGCCGGGTCTCGTCCGCCTGGTCGAAGTTCTTGGACAACAGGCCAGCCATGGTCATCGCCTCCGTGGGGGAGCGCCCGAGTCCTGGTCCTTTCACTCTACGCGCGGGGCCCCGGGCGCGGCCCGTCACCGCCGCAGCGCCCGCCCGAAACCGGAGGCCAGCGGCATGCGCAGGCCCAGCGGCGGCGGAGCCGCCAGGGCGTCGGTGACCGGCCGCGAGTACGGCTCCGAGAGCACCGAGCCGAGGACGAAGTCCACCGCCAGGGCCACCACTTCCGCCTGGTGCTCCCGCAGCCCGTGGCCGTCCGAATGCACCTCGAAGCGGCACGTCGAGCGGTTCGCCTTCTTGGCCCGGGCCGCCAGCCGGAAGGATTCCTCGGGGTCGCTGCGGGAGTCGTTCGTGCCGTGCACGATCAGGACCCGCCGGCCCGACAGCTGTTTCACCGGTTCAGGCGCCCCGTCGCGGTCCGCCCCCGCTAAGGAAGGGGCCAGCGCCACCACCGAGTTGACGGCGTCGGCGCCGGCCGCCCGCAGCGCGGCCCGGCCCCCCGCGCCGTACCCGGCCAGACAGACCGGCACGTCGCCGTACCGGCGTACCGTCTCGGCCACCGCCCAGGCCGCCTGCTCCTCCCGGGGGGCGTCCCCGCCGTGCACGACGGCGTGCGCGACGAGCCCCTGTGCCCCGCCCGCCCGGGCCAGGGCCCGCGCGAGCGGACGCACCGGGCCGGGCGGGAACCTGGACGCCCCGGGGAGCAGGAGGACCACACCACTGACTGTCGAGCCCGACCCGTTCGCGCCGGCCGCCCGCCCCAGGCGGGCCCCGCGCGCCGGCGGCGCATGCTGTGCCATGGCGGAACAGTCTCAGACGCGGACGTGTACGCCATCCGTCCGCGCGGTCACTGTTACATAACCAGGGCCGCTGCGAGCACCCAGCTCTACGCGCGTAGGAGTTAGAGTGCGCAGATGACGAGCGAGACCCCTAACCTGCCGACCCCGGATCAGATCCGCCGCGCCCCGAAGGTGCTGCTGCACGATCACCTCGACGGCGGCCTGCGCCCCGGCACCATCATCGAGCTGGCCCGCGAGGCCGGCTACGAGAACCTCCCCGAGACCGACGCCGACAAGCTCGGCATCTGGTTCCGGGAAGCCGCCGACTCCGGCTCCCTGCCGCGCTACCTGGAAACCTTCGCGCACACCTGCGCGGTCATGCAGACGAAGGCGGCCCTCTTCCGGGTCGCCGCCGAGTGCGCCGAGGACCTGGCCGAGGACGGCGTCGTGTACGCCGAGATCCGCTACGCGCCCGAGCAGCACCTCGAAGCGGGCCTGACCCTCGAAGAGGTCGTCGAGGCCGTGAACGACGGCTTCCGCGAGGGCGAGCGCCGCGCGAAGGCCAACGGCCACCGCATCCGCGTCGGCGCCCTGCTGACCGCGATGCGCCACGCCGCGCGCGCCCTGGAGATCGCGGAGCTGGCCAACCGGTACCGCGACAACGGCGTGGTCGGCTTCGACATCGCCGGTGCCGAGGCCGGGTTCCCCCCCACCCGCCACCTCGACGCCTTCGAGTACCTCAAGCGCGAGAACAACCACTTCACGATCCACGCGGGCGAGGCCTTCGGCCTGCCGTCGATCTGGCAGGCCCTGCAGTGGTGCGGCGCCGACCGCCTGGGTCACGGCGTGAAGATCATCGACGACATCGAGGTCGCCGCCGACGGTTCCGTGAAGCTGGGCCGCCTGGCCTCGTACGTCCGGGACAAGCGCATCCCCCTGGAGATGTGCCCGACCTCGAACCTGCAGACGGCCGCGGCCGCCTCGTACGCCGAGCACCCGATCGGTCTGCTGCGGAAGCTGCACTTCAGGCTCACGGTCAACACCGACAACCGGCTGATGAGCGGTACCAGCATGAGCCGCGAGTTCGAGCACCTGGTCGACACCTTCGGCTACTCGCTCGACGACATGCAGTGGTTCACCGTCAATGCGATGAAGTCCGCGTTCATTCCTTTCGATGAACGACTGGCCATGATCAATGAAGTGATCAAGCCAGGTTATGCGGAGCTGAAGTCGGAGTGGCTTTTCCAGCAGACGGCTTCCACCAGCGGTTCCGTCTCGGCTTAGGCCATGGCGTGACCGAATGAGAGCGCCCGGGAGGAGCGATTCCCGGGCGCTTTCTCATATTTAAGGATGTTTGCGGGCCGGGGTTTGAAGTGACTAGTTTGCGGAGCCGCTCAATTCCCCGTCGCAAGGACACGTTTTCATGAAGCAGTCAGCTGCCAAGACCCTCGGTGCCGCCGTTCTCGGTGCCGCCTTCGCCGTCGCCGCCGCCGGTACCGCCTCGGCCGCCGTTCCGGCCGTCGGACTGGCCGACGCGCTGGGCACCGCCACCGGCGCGGTCCAGGGCCTCACCAGCCAGCAGCACATGGGCGCCGAGGGGGGCCAGCAGTCGAGCGACCCCACCTCCCAGGTCACCGGCCTGCTGAACCCGATCACCGGTGGTCTGAACGGCCTCGGCGGCTGACGCTGCCGCGATCCGAACGCGCGCGCGGCGGGCGCACGCCCCTTCGAGGAGGTGTGTGTCCCGCCGCGCCGTGTGCCACGATCACCACCAACTGCCCGCCGACGCACTGGGTATGAGGTTTCGGTCATGCGCATGAAGGCACGAGCGACTTGGGTCGCGCTGGTCCCCGCCCTGCTGTTCGCGGCCGCGGGCTGCAGCGGTACGGACACCCCCGCCAGCGCCCCGCCGGGCAGGACCCCGGCCCCCGAGAATTCCGCGGAGGCCTCCCCCGGCGCGCCCGGAAACCCGCCTGCGCCCCCCGGAGCCGCCGCGCCGAAGGCCGGCGGCAGCAGGCTGGAGCGGTCCGCGCTGGAACAGGGAGACCTGGCCGGCTACCAGGTCTCCGCACAGGGCAAGAACCCCAGCGCCCCCAGCGGCCAGCCGCAGGCGGACCGGAAGGCCTGCCAGCCCCTGGCCGACATCATGGGCGACAAGCCGGACCCGGCAGCGAAGGCGACCGTCGACCGCGGCATCGGCTCCCAGAAGCACGTCGGACTCGCCGTCTCCGCCACCGTCGCCTCCTACGCCGAGAGCGACGCCAAGGCGCTGATCGCCCGCCTCGAGGAGGCCGTCGCCGCGTGCGGCACCGGCTACTCGGCGACCGTCGGGAAGCAGACCGCCGCCTACCGCGACGTGCGGACCGCCGTCTACGGGACGAAGGGCGACGAGACCGTCAGCTGGACCACGACCGCGACCGGCGCGGGTGTCTCGGCCCCCGTGCACGTGGTCGTCGTACGGGAGGGCGACACCGTCGTGCGGCTGATGGCCCTCAACGTGGCGGCGGCCCAGCAGAAGGCACCGGTGCCGCAGGAAGTGGCCGACAAGCAGATCGAGAAGGTGCAGCGGGCCGGCTGAGCGCGCGGCCCCGGCGCACCGGGTGCCCTCCCGGTCTACCAGGCGGCGGAGGCGGACTTCTCGTTCGGCAGGAGCAGCCACAGCGCCAGGTAGACCAGGAACTGCGGGCCGGGCAGCAGGCACGAGACGACGAATATGACGCGCATCGTGTTCGCGGACATTCCGAAGCGGCGCGCCAGGGCGGCGCAGACTCCGCCGATCCATCGTCCGTCACGGGGGCGGGCAAGGGCGCTCATGGTTTCTCCTTCGTCGGGATCGCTTTCTTGCGATGTCTCAATACTCCCGCTGGACCGCTGACAGGACGTCGGTCCACGGGCCGAGCCCGACCCTGGAAATCCTCGGGGTGTGCCCCTGATAAACCGGCTGTGAACGCCGCAGGCGGGCCCGCAGGGCCGGCACGACGGCCACGTGCGCGCACACCATCCCGGCCGTGTTCAGCAGGACCGAGTCCACGTCGACGACCCGGCCCGGGACCGCGCTCTGGAGCATCTCGATGCTCAGCGAGATCAGCAGGCCCGCGGCGGCGGTGCGCACCAGCGAGGACCAGGCCGTCAGCGGCGAGGGCGCGAGCCGCCCGCCGACCAGCGGCAGGAGCACCCCGAGCGGGGCGAGCAGCGCCAGTCCCTCCCCGATCCGCCGGGCCGCCTCCAGCGGCCCGTACGCCAGGTCGGCCCTGATCCCCTCCAGCGGGGTCAGATTGGCCGCCGCGGCCCAGGGCACGTCCAAGGGCCGCAGGGTCAGCCAGCCGACGACGAGGAGATGGGCGGCCAGCAGGGCCCCGGCGAGGAGCCGGAGCCTCAGGGGGATGGCGGTGGCGGCACTGCCGCCGGCCTCAAGACGCTGCACACCTGCGAGGACGCGCCGGGCGGTAGCCCTGGTTCCGCGCGGACGGGGGGTGTGGCGGGGAGCACCCGCACGCACGGTACGGCCGGGCCGGGCGGGTCAGCCCGTCGCGAGGAGCACGGTCAGCAGCACGGCGCCGACCACGGCGGGCGCGATCACCTCGAACGACCAGCGCACGCGCACGCCGCCCTGCGCGCCGGGGCGCGAGGCCCCGCGCTCGGCCAGCGCCTGCAGCTCCTCCGCGATCCGGTCCGCGGTGGCCCGCTGGGGCTCCGCCGGCGCACCGGCCGGCTTCGCCTCCGGGGCGTCCGCACCCCGGCCGCCCGCGCGCCCGAGGCCCTTCAACTGCTGGCGGTTGACCTTCTTGCGCTCCCGCAGGGACACGGGGACCGCCCAGAGCTGGTACTTCGACCCCTCGGCCAGCGCCTCCACGGAGTACCCGGAGCGCACGGCGTCCACGGCGCCCCACGGCAGCTCGATGATCCGGAAGGGGTTGCGGACGCGCATCCGGTCGTCATTGGCGAAGACGGCCGGGCGGATCGTGTACGCCACGATCAGGGGGACCAGGCACAGGGCCGCCGCCAGCGAGATCCACGGGGTGTCGCCCGAGCCGCGCAGCACGCCGTCCCCGCACAGCCAGGCGAGCAGCGCGAGCAGCAGTACCCCCGAGACCACGCCCATGGAGGAGCGGTAGACGCGGTCGTCGTAGACCGGCTCGCCGGTCGGCTGCTGCTGCTGGCTGCTCATGCGGTCGATTCTGCCCCACGGTGCCGCCTGGGCATATCAGCCCACGAGATCGGCGTACAGGATGACGTTGTCGGGCCGGTGGCCGTCCGTGATCCGGCCGCCGCAGGTGATGACGCGCAGCTCCGGGCGGGCGGTGTCCCCGTACACCTTGTCGGTGGGGAACCGCTTCTTGTCGACCTGTTCCAGCTCCCGGATCCGGAAGACCGCCGTGCCGCCGTCGGCCCGCGAGACCGTGATCTCGTCGCCGGGACGGACCCGCGAGACGTCCTTGAGCACGGCCGGGCCCCGCGCGGTGTCGAAGTGGCCGATCAGCACGGCGGGACCGGTCTCGCCCGGGGTGACGCCCTTGGTGTACCAGCCGATCTTCTCCGCGTCGGCGACGGAGGGCACCTCGACGGTGCCGTCGGCGGCCAGGCCCAGCGCCGGCACGGGGGAGGCGTCCACACCGGCCGCGGGGATCCGTACCCGGACGGGCTCGGAGGCGGGGAGCGGGGCGGCCGTCGGGGGCGGGGCGGGGACGGCGGCGGGAGTGATCTCGGGCGGCGCGGCGCCCGCCGCCCCGGTGGCCGCCATCCCGTCCGGCGCCGCGGAGGTGACGGGGGTGGCGGAGGTGGCGGGGGTGGCGGGGGCGGCGCACCCGGCGAGGGCGGCCGGGAGGAGGGCGGCGGCGAGGAGGAGGCGTACGCGGGGGGCCATGGGGTGCTCCGGGAACGGGTGCGGCGGGCCACCGTGGAGGTGGCCCGCCCAAGGGAGGGGGTGGGGCGGGGTCCGTCAGCGTTGGGCGGCGCGGCGGCCGCGGAGGACGGCGAAGGCTCCGAGTCCGGCGAGGATCGCGGCGAGGCCGGTGCCGGCGAGGGCGGTGGTGGAGTCGCGGGTGTCCTCGCCGGCGGTCTCGGCGCCGGCGGCGACCCCGCCCTTGGGGACGACGGAGGTCTGGCCGGTGGTCTGCGGCTTGGTGGCGGCCGGGGTGGTGCTCGGCGTGGGGCTGGGCGCGACGGTGGGCTTCGCGGAGGGCTCGGTCTCCGGCTGCGGCTTCTGGACCGGCTTCTGGACCGGCTTCTGGGTCGGCTTCTGGAAGGGGTAGTCCGGGGTGCAGGACTTGGGCATCTTCGGGAAACCGGCGTGGCCGAACGGCATCTCGCCGCCCTGGACCTTCCACTCGAGGACGGGCTCGGCGGAACTCGGGTTCAGGATGCGGACGACGATCCCCGCGTCCGCGGTCAGGCTGGGGCGGGTCCGGGTCAGCGTGCCCCAGGCCTTGTCGGTGCCGGCCGTGAACAGCTCGACCTCGGGTCCCTTCGGGGAGGTCCACGCCCGGGCCTCGACGCCCGCGCCGAGGGACAGCTGGACCTGCTCGCTCCTGCACTCGGATCCCTGGCCCTTGGGGAGCGGGTAGGACCGGGTCGTGCCGTCCTTGGTCACGGTGAGGGTCTCGACGCGGCTCTCCCCGCCTCCGACGAGCGCGAGCCGGAGCCCCGCGACCGAGGCGGAGCGGTGGCGGTCGTCCAGCACCGCCAGGGGGGCGGCGGCGAAGGGGTCGCCCGCCTCCCAGTCCCTGCCGACGGCGTGGATCTTCGCCCGGGGGCCCTCGGACGTGTGGCGCAGGACCGCGACCACGCCGTGGTCGATGAAGACCGGGGTGCCGGACCAGCGGTGGTTCTCAGAGACGGACGCGGCCGCGGCGGCCTGCGGCGCGGCGGCGTACGCGGCGCCCGCGGCGGGCGCGAGGAGCGCTCCGGCCAGGGCGACGCCGAGGAGGGAGGTACGGGCGGCGGTACGCATAACGACTCCTTGGAGCGGGTGAGGAAAGGGGAAGGAGAGCCGCATGCCGCGTTGTCTCTGTCGGGTTTTCGTCCGGGTGAGTTTCTGGCGGGCTGCTGAGGACGAATTCAATGATCTTGTGTGCGCGGAGGATGCGCTTCCTGTCATGGTCGCGTAGCAGGGAGTGGAGGTGTCGATTCCATCGCGGATCCGGGGGAGGGGGTGACAGGTCGCTACGCGCGTAGATATGCTCATCTGGTGACCATGCCCACCACCCTCACCGCATTCGCTGACGTGACGACGTCCGACAGCGCGCTGCGCCGCTTCCTGCACGGGCTGCCCGGCGTCGACGCCGTCGGCCTGGAGGCCCGCGCGGCCGCTCTCGGCACCCGTTCGATCAAGACGACGGCCAAGGCGTACGCCATCGATCTGGCCATCTCCATGATCGACCTGACGACGCTGGAAGGCGCGGACACCCCGGGCAAGGTCCGGGCGCTCTCCGCTAAGGCCGTCCATCCCGATCCGACCGACCGGACGACGCCGATGACGGCCGCCGTCTGCGTCTACCCCGACATGGTGGCCACCGCCAAGGCGGCGCTGAACGGCGCCGACGTGAAGGTGGCGTCCGTCGCCACGGCCTTCCCGGCCGGCCGGGCGGCGCTGCCCGTCAAGCTCGCGGACACGGCCGACGCCGTCGCCGCGGGCGCCGACGAGATCGACATGGTCATCGACCGTGGCGCCTTCCTCGCCGGCCGCTACCTGGAGACGTACGAGCTGATCAAGGCCATCAAGGAGGCCTGCGTCCGTCCCGACGGCTCCGCGGCCCGCCTCAAGGTCATCTTCGAGACCGGCGAACTGTCGACCTACGACAACATCCGCCGCGCCTCCTGGATCGGCATGCTCGCGGGCGCCGACTTCATCAAGACCTCCACCGGCAAGGTGGGCGTCAACGCCACCCCCGCCAACACCCTGCTCATGCTCGAAGCCGTCCGCGACTTCAAGGAGCAGACTGGTGTCCAGATCGGCGTGAAGCCGGCCGGCGGCATCCGGACCACCAAGGACGCGATCAAGTTCCTGGTCCTGGTCAACGAGACCGTGGGCGAGGACTGGCTGAGCAACCACTGGTTCCGCTTCGGCGCCTCCAGCCTGCTCAACGACCTGCTGATGCAGCGCCAGAAGCTGAGCACCGGCCGTTACTCCGGTCCCGACTACGTGACGGTGGACTGATCACCATGGCATCCCTCTTCGAGTACGCACCGGCTCCCGAGTCCCGCTCGGTCGTCGACATCGCCCCCTCCTACGGGCTCTTCATCGACGGCGAGTTCACCGACGCCGCCGACGGCAAGGTCTTCAAGACCGTCTCGCCCAGCAGCGAGGAGGTCCTGTCGGAGGTCGCCCAGGCGGGCGCCGCCGACGTGGACCGCGCCGTCAAGGCCGCCCGCAAGGCCTTCGAGAAGTGGTCCGCGCTGCCCGGGTCCGAGCGCGCCAAGTACCTCTTCCGCATCGCCCGGATCATCCAGGAGCGCAGCCGCGAGCTGGCCGTCCTGGAGACCCTGGACAACGGCAAGCCGATCAAGGAGACCCGCGACGCGGACCTCCCGCTGGTCGCCGCGCACTTCTTCTACTACGCGGGCTGGGCCGACAAGCTCGACCACGCGGGCTACGGCGCGAACCCGCGCCCGCTCGGCGTGGCGGGCCAGGTCATCCCCTGGAACTTCCCCCTCCTCATGCTGGCGTGGAAGATCGCCCCGGCGCTCGCCACCGGCAACACGGTCGTCCTGAAGCCCGCCGAGACCACCCCGCTGACCGCGCTCTTCTTCGCCGACATCTGCCGTCAGGCGGGTCTCCCCAAGGGCGTCGTCAACATCCTCCCCGGCTACGGGGACGCGGGCGCGGCCCTCGTCGAGCACCCGGACGTGAACAAGGTCGCCTTCACCGGCTCCACGGCCGTGGGCAAGAAGATCGCCCGCCACGTCGCCGGCACCGACAAGAAGGTCACCCTGGAACTGGGCGGCAAGGGCGCCAACATCGTCTTCGACGACGCCCCCATCGACCAGGCCGTCGAGGGCATCGTCACCGGCATCTTCTTCAACCAGGGCCAGGTCTGCTGCGCGGGCTCGCGCCTGCTGGTCCAGGAGTCGATCCACGACGAGCTGCTGGACAGCCTCAAGCGCCGCCTGTCGACGCTGCGCCTCGGCGACCCGCTCGACAAGAACACCGACATCGGTGCGATCAACTCCGCCGAGCAGCTCGCCCGGATCACCGCGCTCGCGGAGACCGGCGAGGCCGAGGGCGCCGAGCGCTGGTCCCCGGCGTGCGAGCTGCCGTCCGCCGGCTACTGGTTCGCCCCGACGCTGTTCACCAACGTCACCCAGGCGCACACCGTCGCCCGCGACGAGATCTTCGGCCCGGTGCTCTCCGTGCTGACCTTCCGCACGCCCGACGAGGCCGTCGCGAAGGCCAACAACAGCCAGTACGGCCTGTCCGCGGGCATCTGGACGGAGAAGGGCTCGCGCATCCTCGCGGTCGCGAACAAGCTCCGCGCGGGTGTCGTCTGGGCCAACACGTTCAACAAGTTCGACCCGACCTCGCCCTTCGGCGGCTACAAGGAGTCGGGCTTCGGCCGCGAGGGCGGCCGCCACGGCCTGGAGGGCTACCTCGATGTCTGAGTCTTCTGTGACGCGGCTGAGCGTCTTCAAGACCTACAAGCTGTACGTGGGCGGGAAGTTCCCGCGTTCCGAGAGCGGCCGGGTGTACGAGGTGAGCGACTCCAAGGGCAAGTGGCTGGCCAACGCCCCGCTGTCCTCCCGCAAGGACGCCCGTGACGCGGTCGTCGCGGCACGCAAGGCCTTCGGTGGCTGGTCGGGCGCGACCGCGTACAACCGCGGCCAGATCCTCTACCGCATCGCCGAGATGCTGGAGGGCCGCCGCGACCAGTTCGTCCGCGAGGTCGGCGAGGCCGAGGGACTGTCCAAGTCCAAGGCCGCCGCCGTCGTCGACGCGGCGATCGACCGCTGGGTCTGGTACGCGGGCTGGACCGACAAGATCGGCCAGATCGTGGGCGGCGCCAACCCGGTCGCCGGCCCGTTCTTCAACCTCTCCACCCCGGAGCCGACCGGTGTGGTCACCGTGGTGGCCCCGCAGGACTCGTCGTTCCTGGGGCTGGTGTCCGTGGTCGCCCCGGTGATCGCGACGGGCAACACCGTCGTCGTGATCGCCTCGGAGAAGTCCCCGCTCCCGGCGCTCTCCCTGGGTGAGGTGCTCGCCACCTCCGACCTGCCCGGCGGCGTCGTCAACATCCTGTCCGGCAAGGCCGGCGAGATGGGCCCGCACCTCGCGTCCCACCAGGACGTCAACGCGATCGACCTGGCCGGGGCCGATGCGGCGCTGGCCAAGGAGCTGGAGATCGCGGCGGCCGACAACCTCAAGCGCGTCCTGCGTCCACAGCCTGTGGACGACTGGAGCGCCGACCCGGGCACGCACCGCATGACGGCGTTCCTGGAGACCAAGACCGTCTGGCACCCCACGGGCTCGCTGGGCGCGGGCGGGTCCTCGTACTGAGCCGACCCCTCCCACGAACCGGCCCCGGCAGCGTCCCCCGTGCTGCCGGGGCCTTCCCGTACCTACTTCTGCGGGAGCACCGGACCGAGCAGCGAGGACACGGCGGCGGTGGGCAGCTCGCCCACCGAGGAGCCGCGCGTCAGGCTGCCGGTGACCATGCCCGTACCGACGGCGGGGAGGTCCGCGATCTGGGTGGCCACCCCGTTGTCCAGCGGGTCCACGCCCGTGTTCGCGAGCGGGTTCACCTTCAGGTTCGCGATCGGGTTCGCGACGCCGGCCAGCGCCGCCGGGACGTCGAGTTCACTCGCCTGCGCCCCGCCCGCGGCCATCGCCAGGGCCGCGCCGGCCATCGAGACGCTCAGTCCTGCGGCGCGGAGCCGGTTCGGTCCGGAAGGAGCTGCGTGACGTGCCATGAGGATCCTCGCCTGTGGTCGTAGTCGCGTGCGCACGCAGCGTAGTTGAGGTGTGATCCTGGATACCAACCGGCCACCTGGAGGATCCCCTACCCGGGGGAATGGTTCAGACTGGTGTCCCGTGAGCTCCTCCTCTCCTTCACCGACCCGCGTCGTCCTGCTGACCGGTCCGTCGGGCTCCGGCAAGTCCTCCCTGGCCGCCCGTTCGGGGCTGCCCGTGCTGCGCCTCGACGACTTCTACAAGGAGGGCGACGACCCCACCCTCCCGCTGGTGGCGGGCAGCCGCGACATCGACTGGGACTCCCCGCGGTCCTGGGACGCGGACGCGGCGGTCGCCGCGATCGCACAACTGTGCGCGACGGGCCGGACGGAGGTGCCGGTGTACGACATCGCCACGTCGTCGCGGGCCGGGACCGAGACCCTGGACATCGCGCGGTCGCCGCGGACCCCGCTGTTCATCGCCGAGGGCATCTTCGCCGCCGACATCGCGGCGCGGTGTCAGGAGCTGGGGCTGCTGGCCGACGCGATCTGCCTGCGGGGGCGGCCCGCCACGACCTTCCGCCGGCGGCTGGCCCGTGATCTGCGCGAGGGGCGCAAGTCCGTTCCGTTCCTGCTGCGCAGGGGCTGGCGCCTGATGCGGGCCGAGCGGGGCATCGTGGCCCGGCACGTCGGGCTGGGCGCGTACGCCTGCGCCCGCGACGAAGCCCTCGGGCGGCTGGCCGCCGCCGCGGCGGGCCGTCACCGCACCGCCGCCCGCGCCTGACGGCTGCCGCCGGGGCTGGACGCGGACGGGGCTCCGCCTGCCCGGGCCGGGCGCCGCCGGGGCTCCGCCCCGGACCCCGCGCCTCAAACGCCGGCGGGGCCGGGTGCGGCCCGGGTCCCCGTGCCCCGCGGGGCGGTGGCGCTGGGTTCGGGTCGGCCCGGATGTGCCCGCGGACGCGAAAAGGCGGGATCACGCGGACCCCCGACCGCTTGATCCCGCCTCTTCCCCCCGCGGCCCCCGTCCCACCCCCGTAGGACGGGCCCCCCGGCCCGATGGTTCTCGGTGTGCCGCCTCGCGCGGCTACGCGACGAGCTCCTCGAAGGACTCCGCCTCGTCGTTGCCGAAGCTCAGCGCCTCGTCGTCGCGCAGGCGGCGCAGCGAGCGCCAGATGCTCGACTTCACCGTGCCGACGCTGATGCCCAGGATCTCCGCGATCTCCGGGTCCGTGCGGCCCTCGTAGTACCGGAGCACCAGCATCGTGCGCTGCGGCTCCGGGATGCGGGCCAGTGCCTGCCACAGCACCGCCCGGAGCTCCGTGCCGCGCATCGCGTCGGTGTCGGAGGCCGTCTCCGGCAGCTCCTCCGTCGGGTACTCGTTGAGCTTGCGCCGGCGCCACGCGCTGATGTGCAGGTTCGTCATGGTGCGCCGCAGGTAGCCGCCGACGGCCGCCTTGTCGGTGATGCGGTCCCACGCCCGGTACGTCGAGAACAGCGCGCTCTGCAGCAGGTCCTCGGCCTCGTGCCGGTCCCCGGTGAGGTGGAAGGCCGTCGCGTAGAGCGCGGCCCGGCGCTCCTGCACGTACGCCGTGAACTCCGCCTCGGACGTGGAGGACGGGGCGGGCTGTGCGGGAACCGCCTGGTACTGGTTCGCGTCAATGGCTACGACGTGCACCGGCCGCGGACGGGCGACCGTCACCGTACGGACACCCGCCCGGCGGTTCACATCGTGCAGCCGCGTGACAACCGCGCCGGTCGTGGTGCTGTGCAGCGTGTTCATCTCGCGCCCCCCGTCGTGGAGTCTGCTTCGGTCCGTCGTGCGTTGGTAGAAGCCTGCCCACCTGACATAACCGGGGTGTCCGCCGACTGTCACAGGCCTGTCACAGCGGCCGTGTCCGGATCTCCGCCGCGCGAAGGTCGAAGTCCCGAGCGGGGATGGGACAGAATGAGCCCGTGCCCTTCCTGTTGCTGATCGAGGACGACGACGCCATCCGCACGGCCCTCGAACTCTCCCTGTCTCGCCAGGGCCACCGAGTGGCCACCGCGGCGACGGGCGAGGACGGCCTGAAACTGCTGCGCGAGCAGCGGCCGGATCTCATCGTGCTGGACGTGATGCTGCCGGGGATCGACGGTTTCGAGGTGTGCCGGCGGATCCGCCGCACCGACCAGCTGCCGATCATCCTGCTCACCGCGCGCAGCGACGACATCGACGTGGTGGTCGGACTGGAGTCCGGTGCCGACGACTACGTGGTCAAGCCCGTCCAGGGCCGGGTGCTCGACGCCCGGATCCGGGCCGTGCTGCGCCGCGGCGAGCGCGAGTCCAGCGACTCCGCGAGCTTCGGGTCCCTCGTCATCGACCGGGCCGCGATGACGGTGACGAAGAACGGCGAGGACCTCCAGCTCACCCCGACGGAACTGCGGCTGCTGCTGGAACTGAGCCGGCGGCCCGGCCAGGCGCTCTCCCGGCAGCAGTTGCTGCGGCTCGTCTGGGAGCACGACTACCTCGGCGACTCCCGGCTCGTCGACGCCTGCGTGCAGCGACTGCGTGCCAAGGTCGAGGACGTGCCGTCCTCACCCACCCTGATCCGTACCGTCCGCGGTGTCGGCTACCGCCTGGACTCCCCGCAGTGATCCCCGCGCTGCTCGCCGGCCGGCGCTGGACCAGCCTGCGGCTGCGGCTCCTCATCGTGTTCGCGCTGGTCGCGCTGACGGCCGCGGTCTCGGCCTCCGGGATCGCGTACTGGCTCAACCGGGAGGCGGTCCTCACCCGGGTCCAGGAGGCGGCCCTCGGCGACTTCCGGCAGGAGATGCAGAACCGGGCGGCCGCGCTGCCCGTCGACCCGACCCCGGAGGAGCTGCAGCGCACCGCCGAGCTGATGGCGGGCAGCAGCCCCGGGTACAGCGTGCTGCTGGTGCACGAGGACAAGGGCCAGCAGGTGTTCGGCGCGGCGGGCCCCGATTCCTTCCGGCTGGCCGACGTACCGAAGTCCCTCCAGAACGCGGTCGACGACGAGCAGAAGTCGACCACGGCCAACGACGCCGAGTACCACATGTACTGGCAGCGGACGAAGCCGCGCGGCAATCCGTACCTGGTCGGCGGAACGCGGATCGTGGGCGGAGGGCCGACCGGCTACATGTACAAGTCCCTCGCGCAGGAGCGGGACGACCTGAACGCGCTCGGCTGGTCGCTGACCATCGCGACGGGCCTGGCGCTGCTCGGTTCGGCCCTGCTGGCGCAGGCCGCGGCCCGTACCGTCCTCAAGCCCGTGCAGCGGCTGGGTGACGCGGCGCGGCGGCTCGGCGAGGGGGAGCTGGACCACCGGCTGGACGTGTCGGGGACCGACGAACTCGCCGACCTGTCGCACACCTTCAACAAGACGGCCGAGGCGCTGGAGAAGAAGGTCGCCGACATGAGCGCGCGGGAGGAGTCGAGCCGGCGTTTCGTCGCGGACATGTCCCACGAACTGCGCACCCCGCTGACCGCGTTGACGGCCGTCGCCGAGGTGCTGGAGGAAGAGGTCGACGACGTCGACCCGATGATCGCACCGGCGGTGGCGCTGGTGGTCAGCGAGACCCGGCGGCTCAACGACCTCGTGGAGAACCTGATGGAGGTCACCCGCTTCGACGCGGGCACCGCCCGGCTGGTGCTCGACGACGTGGACGTCGCCGACCAGGTCACGGCCTGCATCGACGCGCGGGCCTGGCTGGACGCGGTCGAACTCGACGCCGACCGCGGCATCGTGGCGCGCCTCGACCCGCGCCGTCTCGACGTCATCCTGGCCAACCTGATCGGCAACGCCCTCAAGCACGGCGGTTCGCCGGTGCGGGTCTCCGTGGTCGTGGAGGAGGAGTGGCTGGTCATCGCGGTCCAGGACAACGGTCCGGGCATCCCGCAGGAGGTCCTGCCGCACGTCTTCGACCGGTTCTACAAGGCGAGCGCCTCCCGGCCGAAGTCGGACGGCAGCGGGCTGGGCCTGTCGATCGCCATGGAGAACGCGCACATCCACGGCGGTGACATCACCGCCGCCAACGGCGCGGAGGGCGGGGCCCTGTTCACGCTGCGGCTCCCGATGGACGTGGGGAAGGTGATCGCGGGTGACGAGGACGCGTAAGGTCCGGACGGTGGCGCCGGCCCTGGTCGTGCTGGTCGCCTTGGGCGTCCTGCCGGGCTGCGGCATCCGGGCGACGACGGTCCCCGTGGACGTGGGCCCGGCGCCGTCCCGGGTGTCCTGCGACACCCCGGCGCAGTCGGGCGGGCAGACTCCGGTGCAGGGCTTCCGGGCCACGCTGGAACTGATCTGCGGATCGCAGCTGGTCGGCGTGGACCGGGTGGTCCCGGTACCCGAGAAGCGGGTCGTACGGGATCCCGTGGCGCTCGTCGCGCAGGCACTGCTGGAGGCGCTGGAGCGGACGCCCTCGGCGGAGGAGCGGGACGCCGGTTTCACCACCGGGGTGCCCTCGGGGCTGACGGCGGGCGAGCCGAGGCCGGGCGACCCGGCGGGCACGGTGCGGCTGAGCCGCAAGCCGGAGGACCTGCCGCCGGTGGCGCTCTCGCAGATCGTGTGCACCCTGGCGGGCAGCGAAGCGGTGTCGGCGGGGCCCGGCCCGGTGGTCCTGGGCGGGCCGGACGCGGATCCGCCGCGGGCCTGGGAGTGCACGGCCGCCGTGCGCTCCCGGCCGGAGTCGGTCCCGACGCTGGGCGAGATCGTCAGGCCGAGCCCCAGCCCGTCGCCGAGGGCGTGAGGCCGTATGCCGTCGCGTGGCGCGGGCCCGCCATCTCCTCCTCGACGGGTCGGGGACTGGTCGGCGGCTGCCCACCCGCCCCCGTCCGCGGGCCGGGTGACGGACCGAGGAGCGGGCCATCAGCGATGGACGACCCAGTACCAGCGGCCCAGCCGGACGCGACGGTCGGTGTAGATCCACCGGCCGCCGCCGGGGCCGTCCTCGACCAGCTCCCCGATCTGGGCGGTGCTCACCGGGCACCGCCCGCGCGGGAGATGTTGGAGGCCGCGGTGGTCCACTCGATTCCTCCGTCAGGTGGGCGGAGGTGGGTGATGAGCAGTGGAACGACGCCGTCCTGATCTGGCGCTGTCACCAGATGGGCCACGAGGTACGCCCCTGCTCTGCGGCCATCGGCCTCGGCAGCCACGACCTGGGAGTCGCCACCGCCTCGGCGGACCTCTACCGCTCCGGCCCCTTCCCCGTGGTCGTGCTCAGCGGGGGCAACAGCCCGACCACCGCGGCCCGCCTCCCACGCGGCGAGGCATCGAGTACCCGAAGCTCGGCTTCGCCATCGAGCAAGACGTACCCGAGGATGTCCACGACGCCTACGAGCGGCTTCTGCACTCCGGATTCGACAGCCGGCTCATCAACTCCTGACCGGCCATCGGCCCCGCTGGGCTCGTGGTCTGGGTACTGCGGCCGTCGCGGGTGCAGAGGTGGGCAACCGCCAGGTGGCTCCTGCGGGACAGGACCGGGCAGACGCTCACCACAGACTCCGGTACGGCGGGGCATCGTCGTGACGTGGGGGCGAACGTCCAGAGGGCGGGGCCCTCGGTGCGCAGCGGCTGCGGACGGCGACGGCCCCCCGGGCCGGACGGGGCTCGGGGGGCCGTCGGACTGGTGGGGCGGGCTAGATGCCCGCCGCGGCGGCCAGGTCCTTCTTGATCGCGTCCAGGATCTCCTGGCCGCGGGTGCGGGCCGGGGCGAGGTCGCCGGCCCCGGCCACCGGGACCACGACCTCCAGGTAGCACTTCAGCTTCGGCTCCGTGCCGGACGGGCGGACGATCACCCGGGCCTTGTAGGCGCCGTCCAGGTAGTAGCGCAGGCCGTCCGTGGGCGGCAGGGTCCGCGTGCCCCGGTTCAGGTCCTCGGCCGAGACCACCCGCAGGCCGGCCAGCGAGACCGGGGGCTGCGCGCGCAGCGCCGCCATCGCCGAGGCGATGACCGACAGGTCCGAGACGCGGACCGACAGCTGGTCGGTGGCGTGCAGGCCGTGGGCCGTCGCCAGGTCGTCCAGCAGGTCGGTCAGGGTGCGGCCCTGCTCCTTCAGCTCCGAGGCCAGCTCCGCCACCAGCAGGGCGGCGGTGACGCCGTCCTTGTCGCGGACGCCCTCGGGGTCCACGCAGTAGCCGAGCGCCTCCTCGTAGCCGTAGCGCAGGCCCTCCACGCGGGCGATCCACTTGAAGCCCGTCAGGGTCTCCTCGTAGCCCACGCCCGCCGCCTCCGCGATCCGGCCCAGGAGGCTGGAGGAGACGATGGACTCGGCGAAGACGCCCTGCGCCCCCTTGCGCACCAGGTGGGCCGCCAGCAGCGCGCCGACCTCGTCGCCGCGCAGCATCCGCCAGCCGGTCGCGGCGGTGCCGTCCGGGACGGCCACCGCGCAGCGGTCCGCGTCCGGGTCGTTGGCGATCACGATGTCCGGGTTCACCTCGACGGCCTTCGCGAAGGACAGGTCCATCGCACCCGGCTCCTCCGGGTTGGGGAAGGCCACCGTGGGGAAGGCCGGGTCCGGCTCGGCCTGCTCGGCGACCAGCACCGGCTCCGGGAAGCCGTGCCGGGCGAAGGCCGCCATGACGACGTCCTTGCCGACGCCGTGCATGGCCGTGTAGACGGTCCGTACGCCCCGGGGGGACCCGGGGGTCAGGACGGCGTCCGTACGGGCCAGGTAGGCCTCCAGGACCTCGTCGCCGAGGTCTTCCCAGCCGGACTCCGGACGCGGGACCGAGGCGAGGGTCTCCACACGGGCGATCTCCGCCGCGATCCCGGTGTCCGCGGGGGAGACGATCTGCGAGCCGTCGCCGAGGTAGACCTTGTAGCCGTTGTCCCGGGGAGGGTTGTGGCTCGCGGTCACCTCGACGCCGGCGACGGCACCGAGGTGCCTTATGGCGTACGCGAGGACGGGCGTCGGCAGCGGACGGGGCAGGACGGCCGCACGCAGCCCGGCACCGGTCATCACGGCCGCGGTGTCGCGGGCGAAGTCGGCCGACTTGTAGCGCGCGTCGTAGCCGACGACGACCAGGCCGCCGGCGTGGCCCTGGGCCTTCAGGTAGGCCGCGAGGCCCGCCGCGGCACGGATGACCACGGAGCGGTTCATCCGCATCGGGCCCGCGCCGATCTCGCCGCGCAGCCCGGCGGTGCCGAACTGGAGCGTGCCCGAGAAGCGGTCCGCGAGCTCGGCGGTGTCGCCCGCCTCGATGAGCTTCGCGAGTTCCGCCGCGGTCTCCGGGTCCGGGTCCTCCGCCAGCCAGGCCTGCGCCCGGGTGATCAGGTCGTCCTGTTCCTGCACTACTTCCGCCTTACCTCTCGTACGGGCCCCGTGCCTCAGATGCGGGCGAGGACCTGGGTCAGCAGCTTGCCCATGCGCGCGGCCGAGTCACGGCCGGCCTGGAGCACCTCTTCGTGGTTGAGCGGCTCGCCGGAGATGCCCGCCGCCAGGTTGGTGACCAGGGAGATGCCCAGCACCTCGGCGCCGGCCTCGCGGGCGGCGATGGCCTCCAGCACGGTGGACATGCCGACCAGGTCGGCGCCCATCACGCGGATCATGTTGATCTCGGCCGGGGTCTCGTAGTGCGGGCCGGGGAACTGCACGTAGACGCCCTCTTCGAGGGTCTCGTCGATCTCCTTGCACATCGCGCGCAGGCGCGGCGAGTACAGGTCGGTGAGGTCCACGAAGTTCGCGCCGATGATCGGCGAGGTGGCCGTGAGGTTGATGTGGTCGCTGATCAGGACGGGCTGGCCGGGCTGCATGCCCTCGCGCAGACCGCCGCAGCCGTTGGTCAGCACGACGGTCTTGCAGCCGGCCGCGACGGCGGTGCGCACGCCGTGGGCGACGGCGGCGACGCCGCGGCCCTCGTAGTAGTGGGTCCGGCCGAGGAAGAGCAGCGCGCGCTTGTCGCCGATCTTGTACGAGCGGACCTTGCCGCCGTGGCCCTCGACGGCGGGGGGCGGGAAGCCGGGCAGCTCGGTGACGGGGAACTCGGCCTCGGGGGCGCCCAGCGCCTCGGCGGCGGGGGCCCAGCCGGAGCCCATGACGAGGGCCACGTCGTGGGTCTCGGCGCCGGTGAGCTCACGCAGACGCGCGGCGGCGGCGTCTGCGGCAGCGTGGGGATCGGTAACAGATGCGTTCACGCGGACGAGCGTAACCGCTGGATCCCTACGCGCGTAGATGGCACAGCTCACGGTGTTCGGATCGTTGCCTTGTCGTTTCCGCCGAATCGTCCCCGACGGGCGTTACGGGGCCTGCGGCGGAGCTGCCGGGGGCGGGGCCCGCACGGCCCGGCACGGCGGCGGCCCGGCCCGGCGGAGGCCCGGCGGGGTCAGCAGGGGCGCTTGCGCAGTTCCATCACGTAGTCGTGCGGGGCGCCGGCGGATTCCGCGGCGTCGGCGATCTCGCCCAGGTAGCGCGCCGAGGGCAGCCCGCCCTCGTATCCGTTCAGGACGTACACCCAGGCCGCCTCCTCGCCGTCCAGGGTGTGGACGCGCACCCGCATGCGGCGGTAGATGTCGAGCCCGACGCCCTCCCAGCGGTCCATCGAGTCCTCGTCCAGCGGCGCGATGTCGTAGAGGGCGACGAAGACCTGGTGGCGGGGGGCTTCGACGATCGTGGCGAGCGCGCCCTCCCAGCCCATCTGCTCGCCGCCGAAGGTCAGCCGCCAGTCGTTGATCCAGCCCGTGCCGCGCAGCGGCGAATGGGGTGCGCGGCGCGTCATCAGCCGCGGGTCGAGGTTGCCGGCGTACGCGGCGTAGAGCGACATGAGGTCGAGGGTACGGGAGGGGTGGCCGTGGCCGCGTGCCCGGATGGAGGGACCAGGCGCGAAGCACCTTGGAGCGTGCGGGACAATGGGGCACGGAATGCATCCCCCGGGGAGACCCCCCGGACCCCCGGCCGGGGCGGCAGCCGGCCGGGTAGACGTGAGGCGGACTTTTCGTGACCCGGATCGTGATCATCGGCGGCGGACCCGGCGGGTACGAGGCGGCCCTGGTAGGGGCCCAGCTCGGCGCGGAGGTGACCGTCGTGGACTGCGACGGTCTGGGCGGGGCCTCGGTCCTGACCGACTGCGTACCCTCCAAGACTCTTATCGCGACCGCCGAGGTGATGACCACCTTCGACTCGTCCTACGAAGAGCTCGGCATCGTCGTCGCGGACGACACCCCGCACATCGAGCAGGCCGCGCGCGTCGTCGGCGTGGACCTCGGCAAGGTGAACCGGCGCGTCAAGCGCCTCGCGCTCGCCCAGTCGCACGACATCACCGCCTCCGTCACCCGGGCCGGCGCCCGTGTGGTGCGCGGCCGCGGCAAGCTGGGCGGCCCGCAGGGGATCGACGGCACCCGGGACGTGATCGTCACGGCTGCCGACGGCTCCGAGCAGATCCTGACGGCCGATGCGGTGCTGATCGCGACCGGCGGACACCCGCGCGAGATCCCCGACGCGATGCCCGACGGCGAGCGCATCCTGAACTGGACGCAGGTCTACGACCTGGAGGAGCTCCCGGAGGAGCTCATCGTGGTCGGCTCCGGTGTGACCGGCGCCGAGTTCGCCGGCGCGTACCAGGCCCTCGGCTCCCGGGTGACCCTGGTGTCCTCCCGCGACCGGGTGCTGCCGGGTGAGGACCCCGACGCGGCCGCCGTCCTGGAGGACGTGTTCCGCCGCCGCGGCATGAACGTGATCTCGCGGGCCCGCGCCGAGTCCGCGAAGCGGGTCGGCGACCGGGTGGAGGTGACCCTCGCCGACGGCCGGGTCATCTCCGGCACGCACTGCCTGATGGCGGTCGGCGCGATCCCCAACACGGCGAACATGAACCTGGAGGAGTCCGGGGTCCGGCTGAAGGAGTCCGGCCACATCTGGACCGACAAGGTCTCCCGCACCTCCTCGCCCGGTGTGTACGCGGCCGGTGACGTCACGGGCGTCTTCGCCCTCGCGTCGGTCGCGGCGATGCAGGGCCGCATCGCGATGTACCACTTCCTCGGCGACGCGGTGGCGCCGCTGAACCTCAAGACGGTGTCGTCGAACGTCTTCACCGACCCGGAGATCGCCACCGTCGGCTACACCCAGGCCGACGTGGACTCCGGCAAGATCGACGCCCGTGTGGTGAAGCTCCCGCTGCTGCGCAACGCGCGCGCCAAGATGCAGGGCATCCGGGACGGCTTCGTGAAGCTGTTCTGCCGTCCCGGCACCGGCATCGTCGTCGGCGGCGTGGTCGTGTCCCCCCGCGCGAGCGAGCTCATCCACCCCATCTCGATCGCGGTCGACAACAATCTGACGGTCGAGCAGATCGCAAACGCGTTCACCGTGTACCCCTCGCTGTCGGGATCGATCGCCGAGGTGGCACGGCAGCTGCACGCACGGAAGGCCGACGGAGAGGCCTGATCGGCACGAACCGCCGCACACCGTACGGGTTTTGGGGCGGGGCGCCGCGGTCCCGCCGGGTGTTCCCGCACTCGGCGGACCGCGTATACCACTGGTCGCCCCACCTTATGGACAACTTCGGTATTCCGGCGCAAAGAGCTGAAAGCAGACGGTCGTTGGGGTTACTGTCAGTTTCGTGTTCGCTGCAGAACGTCGCCAATTGATCCTCGAAATGGTGCGGGCCAACGGAGCGGTATCGCTCCGGGAGCTCGCCCGCGTCGTCCAGACCTCCGAAGTGACCGTACGGCGGGACGTGCGGGCACTGGAGGCAGAAGGACTCCTCGACCGCCGGCACGGCGGTGCGGTATTGCCGGGCGGTTTCACGCGGGAGTCCGGCTTTCCGCAAAAGTCCCATCTCGCGACGGCGGAGAAGACCGCCATTGCCGATGTCGCCGCGAGCCTCGTCGAAGAGGGCGAGGCCGTGGTCGTCGGCGCGGGCACCACGACCCAGGAGCTGGCCCGCCGGCTCGCCCGGGTGCCCGGACTGACCGTCGTCACCAACTCGCTGCTCGTCGCCCAGGCCCTGGCGCACGCCAACCGGGTCGAGGTGGTGATGACCGGCGGGACGCTGCGCGGATCCAACTACGCCCTCGTCGGCAGCGGGGCCGAGCAGTCCCTCCAGGGCCTGCGGGTCTCCCGGGCCTTCCTGTCGGGCAGCGGGCTGACCGCCGAGCGCGGGCTCTCCACGTCCAACATGCTCTCCGCGAGCGTGGACCGGGCACTGGTGCAGGCGGCCGCCGAGGTGGTGGTGCTGGCCGATCACACGAAGCTCGGCACCGACACCATGTTCCAGACCGTGCCGACCGACGTGATGACGCGGCTGGTGACCGACGAGCCGCCCCCGCACGACGACCGAGCCGCCACCGAGTTGCAGGCGCTGGCCGACCAGGGCGTGCAGATCACCGTGGCCGGTGCGGCTGCCCCGGGCGGTGTGGACGGCATGCAGGGACGGCGCCCGCGCCGGGATTCGCCCCTGCCGGTGCAGCGGCGCGGCGGGCCCACGGCCCAGCTGCGCAGTGCGCCCGCCGGGATGCTGGATCCGCAGGCGGAGCGGGCCCGGGTCGCGGACATGCGCCGCCGCTAGCGCGTCGGGCAGGGAGACGAAGAACCGGCGGGGCCGCCGTGGTGGCGGCCCCGCCGGTTCTTCGTCTGCGTTTCGCGGACGTCAGTCCTTGATCTCGCAGATGGCGGCGCCGGAGGTGAGGGAAGCGCCGACTTCGGCGGTGAGGCCGACGATGGTGCCGGAGCGGTGCGCGTTGAGCGGCTGCTCCATCTTCATCGCTTCGAGTACGACGATCAGCTCGCCCTCGGTGACCTGCTGGCCTTCCTCGACGGCGACCTTGACGATGGTGCCCTGCATGGGGGAGGCGAGGGTGTCGCCGGAGGCGGCGGGGCCGGACTTCTTGGCGGCGCGCCGCTTGGGCTTGGCGCCGCCGGCGGCGGCGGTGCGGGCGAGGGTCATGCCCAGCGAGGAGGGCAGGGAGACCTCCAGGCGCTTCCCGCCGACCTCGACGACCACGGTCTCGCGGCCGGGCTCGTCCTCGGTGTCCTCGGCGGCCGGAGCCGTGAAGGCGGGGATCTCGTTGACGAACTCGGTTTCGATCCAGCGGGTGTAGACCGTGAAGGGCTTCCCGTCGGCGGGGGCGAAGGCCGGGTCGGTGACGACCGCACGGTGGAACGGGATGGCGGTGGCCATGCCCTCGATCTCGAACTCGGCCAGGGCGCGGGCGGCCCGCTGGAGGGCCTGCTCGCGGGTGGCGCCGGTGACGATCAGCTTCGCCAGCAGGGAGTCCCAGGCCGGGCCGATGACCGAACCGGACTCCACGCCCGCGTCGAGGCGGACGCCCGGGCCGGACGGGGCGGCGAACTTGGTGACCGTGCCGGGGGCGGGCAGGAAGCCCCGGCCCGGGTCCTCGCCGTTGATGCGGAACTCGATGGAGTGCCCGCGCAGGACCGGGTCGCCGTAGCCGAGCTCCTCGCCGTCGGCGATGCGGAACATCTCGCGGACCAGGTCGATGCCGGAGACCTCTTCGGTGACCGGGTGCTCGACCTGCAGGCGGGTGTTGACCTCCAGGAAGGAGATCAGGCCGTCCGCGGAGACCAGGAACTCGACCGTGCCGGCGCCGACGTAGCCGGCCTCCTTCAGGATCGCCTTCGAGGCGGCGTACAGCTCGGCGTTCTGGGCCTCGGTGAGGAACGGCGCCGGGGCCTCCTCGACGAGCTTCTGGTGACGGCGCTGGAGCGAGCAGTCACGGGTGGAGACGACGACCACGTTGCCGTGGCTGTCGGCCAGGCACTGGGTCTCGACGTGCCGCGGCTTGTCGAGGTAACGCTCGACGAAGCACTCGCCGCGGCCGAAGGCGGCCACGGCCTCGCGGACGGCGGAGTCGTACAGCTCCGGCACCTCTTCGAGGGTGCGGGCGACCTTCAGGCCGCGGCCGCCACCACCGAAGGCGGCCTTGATCGCGATGGGCAGGCCGTGTTCCTCCGCGAACGCGACGACCTCGTCGGCCCCGGAGACCGGGTCCGGCGTACCGGCGACGAGCGGCGCGCCGGCGCGCTGCGCGATGTGCCGGGCGGCGACCTTGTCGCCGAGGTCGCGGATGGCCTGGGGCGGCGGGCCGATCCAGGTCAGGCCCGCGTCGATGACGGCCTGGGCGAACTCCGCGTTCTCCGACAGGAAGCCGTATCCGGGATGGATGGCGTCCGCACCGGAATCGGCTGCCGCCTGGAGGACCTTGGAGATGTCCAGGTAGCTGGCGGCCGGGGTGTCACCGCCCAACGCGAAAGCTTCGTCGGCCGCGCGGACGTGCAGGGCGTCCCGGTCCGGATCGGCGTAGACGGCTACGCTCGCGATTCCGGCATCCCGGCAGGCCCGGGCAACGCGGACAGCGATTTCGCCACGGTTGGCGATGAGCACCTTGCGCACGATGGCTCCCTCCTTGAAACAAGCTGAGTTTAGGGACAGCCCACACGGCCTTACGACCCTTATCCAGTGGTGAGCTTGCCCACACGGAGTGTGATTCGAGTCGGTCTCCAGGCTGGAAAGCCCTTGTGGCGCCCCTCGTAAGGGGGGTCCCCGACTGCACAGTAGCCCTGTGGCATCGTCGGGGTCTCTGTCCCCCGGGCCAGCGGGTCCCGGCGATTCTTTGTCGAGTCCCTACGACGGCCCGCGAATTCTTTGCTTGATCGTCATCATGGACCCCCGCGGCAACGAAGGCGTCCGCACCCCCTTGTCCGCAGGTTTACCCGTTAGTAGCCTCCAGGGCGTCGAACAGGCTTGTGACGCGAGGGGGTGGGGACGTCGTGCTGCGAAGGCTCGTGGCCGCACTGGCCGCGATCGTGCTCGCGGGGGAAGCGGCAGTGCTCGTGCTCGTCCACGTCGTACTCGGCAGGACCACGGCCAACCAGTCGATGTCCATCGCGGGCAGCGACCCGGAGATCATGTCGAAGGCGACCTACGGGATGGGCGCGGGCACGGGAGCCTTCCTCCTGCTGTGCGCCGTGCTCCTCGCCCTCGCCGCGCTGCGCGACCGGGCCCCCGGCCGCCCCGCCCGGATCGTCCTCGTCGCCGCCGCCGTCACCCACGGCGTGCTCGGCACGCTCGCCGTGGCCCTCGTGGGGTGGGCCGCCTTCGTGGTGCTGATGCTGATCCTGTGCCTGCTCGTCCTGGTCCTGGTGCTCTACGCCGCCGGGCCCGGCCGGCCCGAGGTCCAGGACGCGCCGCCGCCTCCGCTCGGGGGGCTCAGGCCCACAAATCCGTGATGGATACACCCAGTTCACCGAGCAGGGACCGCAGCAGCGGCAGCGACAGACCGATCACGTTCCCGGGGTCCCCGTCGATGCCCTCGATGAACGGCGCCGACAGCCCGTCAAGAGTGAACGCCCCCGCCACGTGCAGCGGCTCCCCGCTCGCCACGTACGCCGCGACCTCGGCGTCCGTCGGCTCGCCGAACCGGACCGTCGTGGACGCCGTGGCCGAGACCTGACGCCCGCTCACCGTGTCGATCACGCAGTGCCCGGTGCGCAGCACGCCCGCCCGGCCGCGCATCGACTTCCAGCGCGCCGTGGCCTCCTCGGCGTCCGCCGGCTTGCCCAGGGCCTCGCCGTCCAGCTCCAGCACCGAGTCGCAGCCGATCACCAGGGCGCCCGCGGCCTCGTCCAGGGCCGCCACGACGCCCGCCTTCGCCTCCGCGAGCGCCAGCGCGAGGCGGGCCGGGTCGTCGTGGTCCAGCGTGTCCTCGTCGAAGCCGCTGACGATGACGTGCGGGGCGAGCCCGGCCTGGCGCAGCAGGTTCAGCCGGGCGGGGGAGGCGGAGGCGAGGACGAGCGTGCGCCCGTTCGCGGGCAGCGGGTCAACAGTCATGGGCCCATCGTAGGGGCGCGGCAGGACCCCCCGGCGGGAGCGGACGGGACCTCTAGAAGCCCGTGCCGCCGCCCAGCACGTACACCACCACGAGCATGGCCACGGCGATCACCACGGTCAGCCGCCGGATCATCGCCTGCGCGTCGCGCATGTCCTCGGGCGGCTCGTTCTTCGGGTCGGACCAGAGCATGTCCCGATCCTGGCCCCGGTGGCCGGTGCGGCGCCTGAGTACGGGTACTCAGGCGCCACCGTCCGTTCCCGCCATCTTTCCCGGGCCCGCAGGTCCCCTACGGCTTGGCGCCGGCGGGCTGCTTCCAGAGGGTGAGCTTGCCGGCGTAGGCGGGCGGGTCGTACGGCCGGCCCGTCGGCCTGACCTCGGTCACCTGGAACATCGCGAGATTGTTCTTGGAGGTCACCGAGCACAGGACGTCGCCCGCGACGATGGCGTCCTCCTCGATGAGCTGCGTGTTGGAGAGCTCCGCCGGCAGCGGCCCGGTGTCCACCGCCTGGCGGCAGACCTCGGGCGCCGTGCCGGGAGACTTGGCCATGGCCTTGCGGAAGCTCATGTTCTGCAGGATGTAGTAGAACTCCACGTCCTTGTCGCTGTTGTCGCCGTGCGGCATGACCTTGGGGGCGTCCAGGTCGACGGTGATCATCGAACCGGCCGGCGGCCCGATCAGCAGGGGCTTGTCCTGGAAGAGCACCTCGTACGAGGCGCTCGGGGCGGACTGCTGCGCGGAGGGCCGGCCGGAAGGCTGCGCGGGCTGCTGCCCCGGGTCCTGCTGCGCCGGGTCACCCTTCTGCTGGTCCTGAGGCCGCTCCGCCGGGGACCTGTCCCGGGCGCCGTCCTCGGCGCCCGACCCGCCCGACAGCGCCCACGCGACGCCCCCGATCACGGCGATCAGGGCCACGGCCGCCCCGACGAGCAGGCCCCGCTTCCCGCGTGCGCCGGAGCCGCCCGGCGGGGCGGGCGGGGCCGGCGGGAAGTGCGGAGGCTGCGCGGGGCCCTGGGTCGGCGCGCCGTGCACCGGCGGGGCGCCGGCCCCGGGTCCCGCCCCTGCCGCCTGCGTGGGGACGTAGGTGGGGCTGTACGCGGGCGGGGCGCCCGCCGGGCCGCCGGGCAGGCCCGCCGCCGGAAGCCGCTCCAGCTCCGCCTCCCGCGCCGCGACCGCCGCGGCCCAGGGCTCCGGCAGCCAGCCCGTGAGGTCGGCGGCCTCGCGGCCCGCGAAGCGCTCGCACAGGCGCGCCAGTTCGGCGGGCGCCGGCCGGGCCGCGGGGTCCGCGGCGAGCGTGCCCTCCAGCAGCGGCCGCAGCCAGTCGGGGTAACCCGACAGGTCCGGCGGGTGCTGGGCGGTGTTGGCGATCTGCGTCGCCACCGTCAGGGCGCTGCCCTCGCCGTACGGATGGCGGCCCGTCGCGGCGACGGCGGCGATCAGTCCGAGCGAGAACACGTCGCAGGCCGCGGTGAGGTCCCCGCCGACGCCCTGTTCGGGCGACATGAACTGCGGGGTGCCGATGAAGCCCCCGCTGCGGGTGAGGCGCGTGTTCTCGGCGGCGCGCGCGATGCCGAAGTCGATGACCCACGGCCCGTCCGCGGCCAGCATGATGTTGCCGGGCTTCAGGTCCCGGTGGACGATCCCCGCCGCGTGCACGGACTCCAGCGCCCGCGCCACGCACGCCACCAGCTGCAGGGCCGCGGGCAGCGGCAGCGGCCCGAAGGCGTCCAGCGCCTCGTCCAGCGGAAGGCCCGGCACGTACGCGGTGGCCAGCCACGGCTGCTCGCCCTGCGTGTCGAAGTCCAGTACGGGCACGAGGTGGTAGCCGCGCACCTGCTGCGCGGCCTTCACCTCCTGCTCGAAGCGGCGCCGGAACTCCGCGTCGCCGGCGTACTCGCGGCGGATCATCTTCAGCGCCACCGGCCGGCTGCCCCGCGTACGGGAGAGGTAGACGGAACCCATGCCGCCCTCGCCGATCCGCGCGAGCAGCCCGTATCCGGCGATCTCCCGCGGATCGCCCGCCGCCAGCGGACGCAGTGCAGCGTGCCCGGCCCCGGCCCCGTGATCCGACCCGTTGTTCGTCCCGTTCATGACATCCGCCCCCCGTGGTCCTGCGAAGACCAAGATCGTAGCGAACGCACGGCGGGCCGCCCCGGGGTGCGTGGCCGCGGGCTCACGCCCGCGGCCACCGGGGCCGCGGCCCGCCTATCCCGGCCAGTACGTACGGCCCCACGCGCGCGGCCCCGGCTGCGGCAGCCGGTGGCGCGCCACCCGGGCCGGTGCCGACCACTCGTCCGCCACCCGGAGCGCGCCCGGCGGCTGGGACGCCAGCGCCGCGGCGCGCGCCTGGACCACCGCCAGTGCGGCGGCCAGCTCCTCCGGGGTCGGGTTGCCCTTGACGACCTTGATCACCACAGAGACCTCCTGGAGGGCTAGAGGGGGATGTTGCCGTGCTTCTTCGGCGGCAGGGACTCCCGCTTGGTGCGCAGCTGCCGCAGCCCCTTCACCACGTGTGCCCGCGTCTCCGACGGCATGGCCACGGCGTCGATGTAACCGCGCTCGGCGGCCGTGTACGGGTTGAGCAGGGTGTCCTCGTACTCGGCGATGAGCCGGGCACGGGTCTCGTCGGCGGTACCGGCCTCCTCCGCCTCCGCGAGCGCGCGGCGGTGCAGGATGTTCACCGCGCCCTGCGCGCCCATGACGGCGATCTGCGCGGTCGGCCAGGCCAGGTTGAGGTCCGCGCCGAGGTGCTTGGAGCCCATGACGTCGTACGCGCCGCCGAAGGCCTTGCGGGTGATGACGGTGATCAGGGGGACGGTGGCCTCGGCGTACGCGTAGATCAGCTTCGCGCCTCGCCGGATGATTCCGTTGTACTCCTGGTCCGTGCCCGGCAGGAAGCCCGGGACGTCCACGAAGGTCAGCACCGGGATGTTGAAGGCGTCGCAGGTCCGTACGAACCGGGCCGCCTTCTCGGAGGCGTCGATGTCCAGGCAGCCGGCGAACTGCATCGGCTGGTTGGCGACGATGCCCACCGGGTGGCCCTCGACCCGGCCGAAGCCCGTGAGGATGTTCGGGGCGAAGAGCGACTGGGTCTCCAGGAACTCCGCGTCGTCGAGCACGTGCTCGATCACCGTGTGCATGTCGTACGGCTGGTTCGCGCTGTCCGGGATCAGCACGTCCAGTTCGAGGTCGGTCTCGGAGACCGCGGTGTCCGCCTCCTCCGGGAAGGCCGGCGGCTCGGAGAGGTTGTTCGACGGCAGGTACGCCAGCAGGGACTTGACGTACTCGATGGCGTCCTTCTCGTCCCCGGCCATGTGGTGGGCGACGCCCGACGTGCTGTTGTGCGTCCGCGCACCGCCCAGCTCCTCGAAGCCGACGTCCTCGCCGGTGACCGTCTTGATGACGTCCGGGCCGGTGATGAACATGTGCGAGGTCTGGTCGACCATGACCGTGAAGTCGGTGATGGCGGGGGAGTAGACGGCGCCGCCCGCACAGGGCCCGACCACCAGGCTGATCTGCGGGATCACGCCGGACGCGTGCACGTTGCGGCGGAAGATCTCGCCGTACATCCCGAGGGCGCTGACGCCCTCCTGGATGCGGGCGCCGCCGGAGTCGTTGATGCCGACGAGCGGGCAGCCGGTCTTCAGGGCGAAGTCCATGACCTTCATGATCTTCTGCCCGTAGACCTCGCCGAGGGCCCCGCCGAAGACGGTGAAGTCCTGGGAGAACACGGCGACCGGACGGCCGTCGACCGTGCCGTACCCGGTGACGACGCCGTCGCCGTACGGGCGGGTCTTCTCCAGACCGAAGTTCGTGGACCGGTGCCGGGCGAACTCGTCCAGTTCCACGAAGGAACCCTCGTCGAGGAGGAGGGCCACCCGCTCACGGGCCGTCAGCTTGCCCTTGGCGTGCTGCTTCTCCACGGCACGCGCCGAGCCGGCGTGGGTGGCTTCGTCGATGCGGCGCTGCAGGTCCGCGATCTTGCCCGCGGTGGTGTGCATGTCGATCGGCTCTGACGGTTGTGACATCGGGGTCGCGGCTCCCTGCGTGGTGTCAACGGCCTGGTCAATTGATTGACTACTGCTGGCTACTGGTGCGTAGCGTAACGGCGGGCATGGCGCTCGGCAGTGCGGCGTTTGACACACCTGAAGTGGCTTGCTTGGCCTCATCGCGTTCCCTAAGGAAGGTGAGTCCCCTCTTCACGGGTGGGGCTGCCCGCTTCGTCGCGCGCGCCCCGACCGGGAGGAGGGCTCCCGTGAGGATGACGCCCGCTCCCCAGGCGGACACCGCCGGCCCGGCGGCCGGAAGCGGGTGCAGGTCCAGGCGCGGACGCTCCAGGGCATCGTGTCGGCAGGGAGACGAACCAGCGGCCCGCCGGATCCCGGGACACCGTCACCCCGCTCGGTTCGGCGCGGTCCGGCGTTCCCGGCGCGTCCAGGCCTCGCTCCGGGCTGCGAGGGCAGGCTCGCAGAGGTTCCGCGCGCATCCGGAGGTCCGCGAGGTTCGGTGCCTGCGCGTCATCGGGGTAGAAACGGAACCTGAATGCCCTCTTTGCCGCAGAATTCCCCACAGCCCGGAAGCTAGGGTCGGTCATGATCCGAACGCGATCCCCGGGTCAAGGGATCACATACGGCGACACAAGGGAATCCGCCCATGCCATCAGATGCCTCAGCAGCTGCTTCCGCCGGTCGTTGGTCGAACCTCGACCGGCCGCCCCTCGACGCCGCCGCCCTCCAGCGGGCCGTCGTCACCGAGGGCGGGCTGTGGACCTCCCTGGAGGTGGTCGCGGCCACCGGGTCCACCAACAGTGACCTCGCCGCCCGGGCCGCGGCGCTGCCCGAGGGGGCCGTGCTCGTCGCCGAGGAGCAGACCGCCGGGCGCGGGCGGCTCGACCGGAGCTGGGTCGCCCCGCCCCGGTCCGGGCTGTTCTTCTCCGTGCTGCTCAAGCCGGGCGAGGCGGTGCCGCAGGAGCGGTGGGGCTGGCTGACCCTGCTCGCCGGCGTGGCGACCGCCACCGGGCTGTCCCGGGCGGCGGGCGTGGACACCTCCCTCAAATGGCCCAACGACCTCCTGGTCACCGTGGAGGGCGAGGAACGCAAGACCGGCGGGATCCTCGCCGAGCGGGTCGCCGGGGGCGTGGTCCTCGGGATCGGGCTCAACGTCTCCCTGACCGAGGACGAGCTGCCGGTCCCGGCCGCGGGCTCCCTCGCGCTGGCCAAGGCCACCGTGACCGACCGTGACCCGCTCCTGAAGGCCGTCCTGCGCTCCCTGGAGCAGTGGTACGGGAACTGGCGCGCCGCGGGCGGCGACCCGGCGGCCAGCGGCCTCCAGGAGACCTACGCCGCGGGCTGCGCCACCCTGGGCCGGCACGTCCGTGCGGAGCTCCCGGGCGGGCGCACGCTCACCGGAACGGCGGAAGCGGTCGACACGGACGGACGCCTGGTGATCCGCACGGCGGAGGACCGCCACGAGGCGGTCGGCGCGGGCGACGTGATCCACCTCCGTTCCGTGCACTGACCCCGGCGGGCGCCCCGGAGGCGGGCGAGCCGCCGGAGAGGGGAGTGAGGTACGGCACACCTGCCGTATGGTTTAGGCGATCCCGGTCCTAGCGGTGATCAACCGGTTCGGCAGGGCAGTGCGCACGGAATGGACAGGAGGCGGCCCTTGACCGTCGACGACCCTACGTCCAGCGCGTCCACCGGGCCCGGTGCCTCCGGATCCGGGCCGGGCACCCCCATCGGGCGCGGCCAGCACACGCCCCACCACGAGGTCGACCACACGGTGCAGCCGACGGCCGACCCCCTCGCCATCCGGCTGGAACAGCTGATCCTGGGCGCCGAGCGCCGCTACACGCCCTTCCAGGCCGCCCGCAGCGCCGGCGTCTCGATGGAGCTGGCCTCCCGCTTCTGGCGGGCCATGGGCTTCGCCGACATCGGCCAGGCCCGGGCGCTGACCGAGGCGGACGTACTGGCGCTGCGCCGCCTCGCCGGTCTGGTGGAGGCCGGGCTGCTGAGCGAGCCGATGGCGGTGCAGGTGGCGCGGTCCACCGGGCAGACGACGGCGCGCCTCGCGGAGTGGCAGATCGACTCCTTCCTGGAGGGGCTGACGGAGCCGCCGGAGCCGGGGATGACCCGTACGGAGGTCACGTACCCGCTGGTCGAGCTGCTGCTGCCGGAGCTGGAGGAGTTCCTCGTCTACGTGTGGCGGCGCCAGCTGGCGGCCGCCACCGGGCGGGTGGTGCAGGTGGCCGACGACGAGGAGATGGTCGACCGGCGGCTCGCGGTGGGCTTCGCGGACCTCGTGGGCTTCACCCGGCTGACGCGGCGGCTGGAGGAGGAGGAGCTCGGCGAGCTGGTCGAGACCTTCGAGACGACCGCGGCGGACCTGGTGGCCGCGTACGGGGGCCGGCTGATCAAGACGCTGGGCGACGAGGTGCTGTACTGCGCGGACGACGCGGGCACGGCGGCGGAGATCGCGCTGCGGCTCATCGAGACCATGGAGGCGGACCCGCAGATGCCGGAGCTGCGCGTCGGGATCGCCTTCGGCACGGTGACGACCCGGATGGGCGACGTCTTCGGGACCACCGTGAACCTGGCGAGCCGGCTGACGTCCATAGCGCCGAAGGACGCGGTGCTGGTGGACGGGGCGATGGCCGAGGAGCTGGCCCGGACCGGGGCCGCGCCGGTCTCGGAGAAGGAGGCCGAAGCGGCGCCGGAGGAGGGCGCGGCCTACCGTTTCGCGCTCCAGCCGATGTGGCAGCGGCCCGTCCGCGGGCTCGGGGTCGTGGAGCCCTGGTCGCTGACGCGGCGGAAGCCTAGGATCCCCGGGTAACGTTCGTTAACCGGGAGGGTCCTGTGCCTGTGCAGTCGGAGTTCGTAGCGGTACGTCGGCACGGTGACGACGGGGTCGCGGAGCTGGTCCTGGACCGGCCCAAGGCGATGAACGCGGTGTCGACCGAGATGGCCCGCGCGATCGGGGCGGCCTGCGCCGAGCTGGCCGCGGACCCCTCCGTGCGGGTGGTGGTGCTCTCCTCCTCCGCCGAGCGGGCCTTCTGCGTCGGCGCCGACCTCAAGGAGCGCAACTCGCTGTCGGACGCCGAGCTGGTGCGGCAGCGGCCGACCACGCGCGGTGCGTACGGGGGCGTGCTGGAGCTCCCGGTGCCCACCATCGCGGCGGTGCACGGCTTCGCCCTGGGCGGCGGCTTCGAGCTGGCCCTGGCCTGCGACGTGATCGTGGCGGACGAGACGGCGGTGGTCGGCCTGCCGGAGGTGTCGGTCGGGGTGATCCCGGGGGGCGGGGGCACGCAGCTGCTGCCGCGCCGGGTGGGTGCGGCGCGGGCCGCGGAGCTGATCTTCACGGCGCGCCGGGTGGAGGCGGCCGAAGCGCTGGCCCTGGGCCTGGTGGACTCGGTGGTCGCGGCCGGGCAGGACACGGCGGAGGCGCTGGCCCTGGCGGCCCGGATGGCGGCGCACTCACCGGTGGGCCTGCGGGCGGCCAAGCGCGCGCTGCGGCTCGGTCACGGGATGGACCTGGCGGCCGGGCTGGAGATCGAGGACGCGGCCTGGCGGACGGTGGCCTTCTCCGGCGACCGTGCGGAGGGCGTGGCGGCGTTCAACGAGAAGCGCAAGCCGAACTGGCCGGGGCAGTAGGCGGTCACCCTGGTGATGCCGCCCGTACCGATTGCCGCGCCCATTGTCACTAAATCGGACAAAATTCCCTAACCTGGGGTGATGGGAGTCGACGGGCGGCTGCGAGCCGTGGTGAGCCTCGCGCAGGCGATGGCCGCGGCCTGCGCGCCGAGGGACAGTGTGCGCGCGGCGGCGCGGGGGGCGCGGACGGCGCTGGACGGCTCGTTCGCCGCGATCTCCGCGTGGGAGCGCGAGCGGGGGTGCCTTCGGGTGCTCGTGAACGAGGGCGAGCGCCGGCCCGGGGAGGAGGAGTTCCCCGAGGACGAGTCCTACCCGGTGCACGACTTCCCCGAGATCACCGAGTTCCTGCACGAGCGGTGGGCCGGCGGGGGCGGACCCCACGCCTGGGTCGAGAGCGCCGTCGGCGACCGCCCCGGACGCCGCGGCGAGGCCCTGCGCCACCGCGGGCGCGGCACCTGCGTCGTGGCGCCCGTGGTGCTCAGCGGGCGCGCCTGGGGCGAGCTGTACGTCGCCCGGGACGAGGGCCTGCCCGACTTCGACGAGGACGACGCCGCGTTCGCGACGGTGCTCGCCGCGGTGGTCGCGGCCGGGCTCGCGCAGAACGAACGGCTGGAGGAGGCCCGGCGGCTCGCCTTCACCGACCCGCTGACCGGCCTCGCCAACCGGCGCGCGGTCGACATGCGCCTCGACGAGGCCCTGGAGGAGCACCGGCGGACCGGGGTCGTCGTCAGCCTGGTGGTGTGCGACCTGAACGGGCTCAAGAAGGTCAACGACACCCTCGGCCACGCCATGGGCGACCGGCTGCTGGAGCGCTTCGGCTCGGTGCTCAGCCTGTGCGGGGCCATGCTGCCCGGCGCGCTGGTGGCCCGGCTCGGCGGTGACGAGTTCTGCCTGGTCGGGGTCGGCCCGAGCGCCGACGAGGTGGTGCGGGTGACCGAGGAGCTGTGCACCCGGGCCGCGGAGCTGGAGCTGGGCGAGGGCGTGGCCTGCGGGGTGGCGTCCACCGGGGACCCGATCGGGCTGGTCAAATCCTCCCGGCGGCTGTTCCGGCTCGCCGACGCCGCCCAGTACAAGGCCAAGGCCGCGCGGTCCCCGAAGCCCGTCGTGGCGGGGCGGGACACCGCCGTGGTGCCGCTCGCCGACGCGGCTCAGGAGGGCACGGCCGACCGCCGCCGGTTCCGCGGGCGCAGCTAGGCCGTGTCGTGCCCATCGGCCTCCCGCGTAAGGGGCCCGGCCGCCGCTGACTCGTGACGGGGCCAGCTAGTGACATGGAGCGATTCAATCCGTAGGGTGCTGAATATGGATATGCACACTGTCGTGGTGGGGACCTCCGGGACCACCGCCGAGGACGTCATCGCCGTCGCCCGCGGCAACGCGCGGGTCGAGCTGTCCGGCGAGGCGCTCGACGCCCTCGCCCGCTCCCGCGAGATCGTCGACGCCCTCGCCGCCAAGCCCGAGCCCGTCTACGGGGTGTCCACCGGCTTCGGTGCGCTCGCCTCCCGCCACATCAGTCCCGAGCTGCGCGCGCAGCTCCAGCGCAACATCGTCCGCTCGCACGCCGCCGGCATGGGCCCGCGCGTCGAGCGGGAGGTCGTCCGGGCCCTGATGTTCCTCCGGCTCAAGACCGTCGCCTCGGGGCACACCGGCGTACGCCCCTCGGTGGCGCAGACCATGGCCGACGTCCTCAATGCCGGGATCACCCCCGTCGTGCACGAGTACGGCTCGCTCGGCTGCTCCGGCGACCTCGCACCGCTGTCCCACTGCGCGCTCGCGCTCATGGGCGAGGGCAACGCCGAGGGTCCGGACGGGGTCGTCCGGCCTGCCGGGGAACTGCTCGCCGAAGCCGGGATCGAGCCGGTGGAACTGCGCGAGAAGGAGGGCCTCGCCCTCCTCAACGGCACCGACGGCATGCTCGGCATGCTGGTCATGGCCCTCGCCGACCTCGGCAAGCTCTACACCTCGGCCGACATCACCGCCGCGCTGACCCTGGAGGCCCTGCTCGGCACCGAGAAGGTCCTCGCCCCCGAGCTGCACGCCATCCGCCCGCACCCGGGCCAGGGGGCCTCCGCCGCCAACATGGCGGCCGTGCTCAAGGGCTCCGGGCTGACGGGCCACTTCCAGGAGGAGTCCGCCCCGCGCGTGCAGGACGCGTACTCCGTGCGCTGCGCCCCGCAGGTCGCGGGCGCGGGCCGCGACACCATGGCGCACGCCGCGCTGGTGGCCTCCCGCGAGCTGGCCGCCGCCGTGGACAACCCGGTGGTCCTGCCCGACGGCCGCGTCGAGTCCAACGGCAACTTCCACGGCGCCCCGGTCGCCTACGTCCTGGACTTCCTCGCCATCGCGGCCGCCGACCTCGGCTCCATCGCCGAGCGGCGCACCGACCGGCTGCTGGACAAGAACCGCTCGCACGGGCTGCCGCCCTTCCTCGCGGACGACGCGGGCGTCGACTCCGGGCTGATGATCGCCCAGTACACGCAGGCCGCGCTGGTCAGCGAGATGAAGCGGCTCGCCGTGCCCGCGTCCGCCGACTCGATCCCCTCCTCCGCGATGCAGGAGGACCACGTCTCCATGGGGTGGTCGGCCGCGCGCAAGCTCCGTACGGCCGTCGACAACCTCACCCGGATCGTCGCGATCGAGCTGTACGCGGCCACCCGCGCCATCGAGCTGCGCCACGGCCTCACCGCCGCCCCGGCCAGCCGGGCCGCGATCGAGGCCGCCCGTGCGGCGGGCGTGGAGGGTCCGGGGCCGGATCGTTTCCTCGCCCCCGACCTGGCGGCTGCCGACGCATTCGTGCGCAGTGGTGCGCTCGTCGCGGCCGTGGAGTCCGTGACGGGTCCGCTCGCCTGACGGACGCCGCAGTACGAGCGAGGGCCGTCCCCGGGGGCGGCCCTCGCTGCGCGTTGCGGCGCGGCCGGACTACGGGGTGCGGGAGCGGTGCACCGAGAAGGTCACGAAGCCGGCTCCCAGGCCCAGCAGGAGCGTGCCGCCGAGCACGTAGGGCGTGGTGTCGACGGAGCCGGTGTCGGCCAGGGAGAGCGGGGCGGGCGCGGCCTGCGGGGCCGTACGGGGACTCGTACCGGCATCCGTGCCGGAGCCCGGGGCCGGAACGGAACCGGAAGCCGCGGCAGGCGGTGTCACGGGGGTGTTCGCCCCCGCGGGCGTGCCGGAAGCGCCCGTGGTGTGCCCGGGTGCGGTCGCGCCCGCGGAGGGCACGAACCAGAGGGCGGCGAGGAGGGTGGTCGCTCCGAGAGCGGTGAGCAGCGGTCGACGTGCGGACACGGTGCGATCCCCCTTGTGGCAGCAGCGAATTGGCCGTGTGCGGTGATGCTACGGAAAGGGGCGGGTCGTGGGAAAGCCGGGGGTTCCGCGGGCTTACGCTCCGTCGTATGAACCCTTCTGAGACATCACGATACGTACGGCTTCGGGTGGATCTGGTCCTTGAGGTGCCGGATCCGCAGGCACTCACCGGAGCCGCGCTGGACCACATCAAGGCCGACGAGTTCATGCCGGACGAGGAGCGCGGCCACGCGGAGTCCGCCGTCCGCGAGGACGAATCGGAAGCCCTGGCCTACCTGGTGGACCCCACCGACCTGGTCGCGGAGATCCCCGGGGTCGAGCTGGCGCAGGCCTCCTGGAGCAGCGAGCCCGTCGAATACGACCCCGAGTCGATGGAGTGGGACCTGGACGGGGAAGATGGGGACTTCGACGAAGAGAACGACAACGCCTGACCGTGGGGTTGCCCACATCCGAACGGGATGTGGAACCGACCCGCGACGTTAACGCGTTGTCAGGGCGAGGCAGGGGGTGCGTCCCCCTGCCCGGCCAGCCCCGGGACGGCAGCCTCGGGGTTTCCGGCAACGATGGAGTGGCGTGTGAGGACGGACAGCAAGCGGCGGAGAAGGTCCCTGGCGGCCGTGTCCGCCGTGCTCGGCGGCGTACTGATGCTCTCGGCGTGCAACGACGGGGGCGGCGAGCCGAAGGGCAACGGTGAGGCCAGCAAGTCCCAGGCGGAAGTGGACGCGGCGGCGGCGAAGGACGCCTCCAAGGCCCGAATAGAGATCACGCCCAAGGACGGTGCCACGAACGTGGCTCTGAACGACGGCGCCGGTGTCACCGTCAGCGACGGCACGCTCACCAAGGTCGAGCTGAAGACCAGCGAGGGCGCGGCGGTGGCCGGCAAGATAGCCGCCGACGGCAAGAGCTGGAAGCCCGACGCCGCGCTGAAGCGCTCCACGAAGTACGCCCTGGCGGCGACCGCGAAGGACGCCGACGGCAAGGAGGCGCACGAGAACGCCTCCTTCACCACCCTCTCCCCGGAGAACAGCTTCATCGCCTCGTTCGTCCCGGAGGAGGGCCAGACCGTCGGCGTGGGCATGCCGGTCTCCCTCACCTTCAACAAGCCGATCAAGGACCCGAAGGCGGTCCAGGCGGCCATCTCCGTCTCCTCCAGCAGCGGCCAGGAGGTCGTCGGCCACTGGTTCGGCAACCAGCGGCTCGACTTCCGTCCCGAGCAGTACTGGCAGGCGAACTCCACCGTCACCCTGAAGCTGGAGCTCCAGGGCGTGCAGGGCGCACCCGGCATCCAGGGCGTGCAGAGCAAGACCGTCACCTTCAAGATCGGCCGGAGCCAGGTCTCCACCGTCGACGTGAAGGCGAAGACGATGACGGTCACCCGCGACGGCGCGGTCCTCAAGACCATCCCGATCTCGGCCGGCGCCCCGGCGAACCCCACGTACAACGGTCAGATGGTGATCTCCGAGAAGTTCAAGGAGACCCGGATGGACGGCGCCACCGTCGGCTTCAAGAACGAAGAGGGCAAGGGCGAGTACGACATCAAGGACGTCCCGCACGCGATGCGGCTGTCCACCTCCGGAACCTTCATCCACGGCAACTACTGGGGTGCCGACTCGGTCTTCGGCAAGGTGAACACCAGCCACGGCTGCGTCGGTCTGAACGACGCCAAGGGCGCCAACGACCCCAACCAGCCCGGTGCCTGGTTCTTCGACAACTCGCTGATCGGCGACGTGGTCACCGTGGTGAACTCCCCGGACAAGACCATCAAGCCGGACAACGGCCTCAACGGCTGGAACATGCCGTGGGCCGAGTGGAAGGCCGGCTCGGCCTCCTGACGGCGCGGCACATCGACGGCGGACGGCCGGGAACCCCACGGGTTCCCGGCCGTCCGCCGTCCTGCGTCGCGGCCGGGCCGGACACCGCCGCGCACCCTGACCCGATATCCCCGCGCACCCGGACCGGGGCCCGGTCTAGGGTCCGGACATGATGATCCATTCCCTGACCCCGCCCCCGTCCGACGCGGAGGTGGACCGCTGGCTGGCGGTCCTGACCGCCACCGCGGCCACCGACCTGCCCGACCTGCCGCCCCCCGCCCGGGTGGAGACCGCCGGGCGGCTGTGCGTGGCACCGGTCCGCGGACGCCCGTTCCTGTGGACGGCGGACGACGGGGCGGGCGTGGCGGGCCTGCTGCTGTTCTCGGAGGAGGCCAACCGGCACACCGCCTTCCTCGACGTCCTCGCCGTACGCCCCGACGCGCGGCGGCGGGGCGTGGGCACCGCCCTGTGGGAGCGGGTCCGCCGGGAGCTGCTCGCGGACGGCCGGACCTCGGTCGCCACCATGGTCGACCTGGGCGGCCCCGGACAGGCCTTCGCGGAGGCCGTCGGGTTCGAGAACGTCCTCCCGATGGCCTGGTACGTCCAGGACGTGCCGGAGCCGCGGACGGTGGAGGTCCCGGCCACACCGGGCTACACCCTGATGACCTGGCACGGCCTCACCCCGGACGACCGGGTGCGGGCACTGGCCGTGGCGCACGGGGCGATGGCGGACGCGCCCACCGGGGACCTGGACCAGCGCAACGACAGCTGGGGCGCGGAGCGGCTGCACGCCGTGCAGCGCCTCGCCCTCGACCGGGGCGGCGAACTCACCACCGTCGCGGCGGTGACCGACGCGGGCGAGGTGGCGGCGTACACGGTCGTCGTCCTGCCCGACCCCGGCGGCCCGCGGGCCGTCCAGTACGACACGGTCGTCGTCCCCGGCCACCGCGGCCACGGCCTCGGCCGCGCCGTGAAGCAGCACATGCTGCGGGAGGCGGCCGAGCGGTATCCGGGGCTGCGCACCATCGCCACGACGGTGGCGGACGAGAACATCCCGATGCGGACGGTGAACGAGGCCCTGGGCTACCGGCACGAACGCGACACGGCCCTGTTCCAGTACAAGGTCCAGGGGCCGCCCGCGCGATGACTCCGGCGGCGGACCCTGCGCTCGGCCCGTCGGCCCGTCGGCCCGTCAGCCCGTTGCCCCCTGCTCCGAAGCCGAGGCGGCGGAGGGAGAGCCGGCCGCGGGGGAGCCGGGCGCGGCCGGGGAGGCCCACGAGGACAGCAGCCGCAGGGCGTCCCAGGACGGCGAGCCGGGGGCCGCGTGGTACACCACCAGCCCCTGCTCCGGATCGTCGGGCAGCCGCAAGGTCTCGAACGACAGGCTCAGCTCACCCACCAGCGGATGCCGCAGCCGCTTCACCCCGTGCGTCTTGTCCGCGACCGTGTGCGCCGCCCACAGCCGCCGGAACTCATCGTTCTTCACCGACAGCTCGCCGACCAGCGAGGACAGCTGCTCGTCGTCCGGGTGCCGGCCCGCGTACACGCGCAGGTTGCTCACCACCTCGCACGCCCGGCACTCCCAGTCCGCGTACAGCTCCGCCGTCGCCGGGTCCAGGAAGACCAGCCGCACGAGGTTCCGCTCGGCCGCGGGCAGCGCCCCGAAGTCCCCGAAGACCTCCGCCGCCAGCCGGTTCCAGCCGATGACGTCCTGGCGCCGCCCCACGAGGTACGCCGGTACGCCGTCCATCGCCTCCAGCAGCGTCCGCAGCTCCGGGCGGACCAGCTGGGGCCGGTGCGGCCGGCGCCGCTGCCTGCGCGGGGCGGGCCGGGCCAGGTGGGTGAGGTGGGCGGTCTCCGTGCCGTCGAGCCGCAGCGCCCGCGCGATCGCGTCGAGCACCTGCGCCGACACGTTCTGTCCGTTGCCCTGTTCCAGCCGCGTGTAGTACGCGACCGACACCCCGGCCAGCTGCGCCAGCTCCTCGCGGCGCAGGCCGGGCACGCGCCGGTGGCGCCCGTGGTCCGGCAGGCCCACGTCCTCGGGGCGCAGCCGCGCACGGCGGGAGCGGAGGAACTCGCCGAGCTCGGCCCGCTGATCAAGGTGGTCCATACCGCCAGTATCCCCGCGCGGCACGGCGCGGGCCGGGCCTGAACCTGACCCCGCCAAGGGTAGGTCCGCCAGTCCTAGGCAGGACAGGGGGCTGGGTGGGCGCGGCCGGTCCCGGCAGGCTGGAATCCGTCACCCCCACGACGTCCCACCCCGAGCAGCACCGAGGAGCATCCTCATGTCCGTCACCCAGGTCGCCGCCTACGCCGCCCCCGCGGCCAAGGCCCCGCTGGAGCGCACCACCGTCCCCCGCCGCCCCGTCGGCGAGCACGACGTCCTCATCGACATCAAGTACGCGGGTATCTGCCACTCCGACATCCACCAGGCGCGCGACGGCTGGGGCGAGGGCATCTTCCCGATGGTCCCCGGCCACGAGATCGCCGGTGTCGTCGCCGAGGCCGGACCCGGCGTGACCAGGTTCGCGGTGGGGGACCGCGTGGGCGTCGGCTGCTTCGTCGACTCCTGCCGCGCGTGCGCGTACTGCCTGCGCGGCCAGGAGCAGTACTGCGTCGAGGGCATGACCGGCACGTACAACGCCCGCGACAAGGACGGCGAGCCCACGTACGGCGGCTACTCCACGCATGTCGTCGTCGACGAGAACTACACCGTCCGCATTCCGGAGGGCCTCGCCCTCGACGTCGCGGCCCCGCTGCTGTGCGCGGGCATCACCCTCTACTCGCCGCTGAAGCACTGGGGCGCCGGCCCCGGCAAGAAGGTCGCGATCGTCGGGCTCGGCGGCCTCGGCCACATGGGCGTGAAGATCGCCCACGCGCTGGGCGCGGAGGTCACCGTCCTCTCGCAGAGCCTGCGCAAGAAGGAGGACGGGCTGAAGCTCGGCGCCGACCACTACTACGCCACGAACGACCCGGCCACCTTCGAGGAACTGGCCGGCCGCTTCGACCTGATCGTGTCCACCGTGTCCGCGCCGCTGCGCCTCGACGCGTACCTCGGCCTGCTGAAGGTCGACGGCGCGCTGGTGAACGTCGGTGCCCCGGAGGAACCGGTCGAACTGAACCTGTTCTCCGTGATCGGCGGCCGCAAGACCCTCGCCGGATCGATGATCGGCGGGATCGCCGAAACCCAGGAGATGCTCGACTTCTGTGCCGGGCACGGCCTGGGTTCGGAGATCGAGCTGATCGGGGCGGACCGGATCAACGAGGCCTACGAGCGGGTCCTGGCCAGCGACGTCCGCTACCGCTTCGTGATCGACGCCTCAACCATCTGACCGGCGAGGAGCCCGCCGGGCGCCGCTCACCCCGGGACGGCTTCCGTCACCTGCCGGCGGTCACTCCCCGGGTGCCGCGGCCACGCCGATCGGGCAGGAGACGCCCGTACCGCCGATGCCGCAGTACCCCGACGGGTTCTTGTCGAGGTACTGCTGGTGCGCGGCCTCCGCGGGCCAGAAGGGGCGCTCCGACGCGGGGAGGACGGCCGTGGTGATCTCCCCGTAGCCCGAGGCGGTCAGGACCTGCTGGTAGGCCGTGCGGGAGGCTTCGGCCGTCGCCTGGTGGGCGGGGGAGTGCGTGTAGACCGCCGAACGGTACTGGGTGCCCACGTCATTGCCCTGGCGGAAGCCCTGGGTGGGGTCGTGGGACTCCCAGAACAGCTTCAGCAGCGCCGCGTACGGGACGACCTCGGGGTCGAAGACCACGCGGACGACCTCGGTGTGGCCGGTGAGGCCCGAGCAGACTTCCTCGTAGGTCGGGTTCTCGGTGAAGCCGCCCTGGTATCCGGCCAGGGTGGTCCACACCCCCGGGGTCTGCCAGAACTTGCGCTCGGCGCCCCAGAAGCAGCCCAGCCCGAAGTCCGCGACCTCCAGCCCGGCGGGGTACGGGCCGGAAAGCGGGTTGCCGAGGACCGTGTGCCGGCCGGGGACGGGGAACAGGGGCTCCGCGCGGCCCTTCAGGGCCTGCTCACGGGTGGGGAGTTCGGGGGTGCGGCGGTACGAGAACATGGATTCCCTCCTTGTGGGAGTGTCAACGGCCGGGGGCGGGCGGGGATTCCCCCGGCCCGCCCCCGGCCCCTCACGCGCCGTGCGCGCAGTGCCCCTCAGGCGTCCCGGGCGACCAGGGACACCGCGAAGTTCCGCGCGTACAGGTAGCGGCGCTCCGGAGTCCCCGAGTACGACCACGGCATGGCCCCGATGTGGCCGTCGATGTGGCGGAACTGCTCGACCGCCTCCGCGTCCCGGTCCTGCCAGAACAGGAGGAACGCCAGCATGTGCCGCATCAGCGGCGCCTGCGGGTGGTCGGCGCCGGCCGCCGCCAGGTCCGCGAGTGCCGCGTCCACCGCGGCGAGGATCTCCGGCTCCTTGTAGTAGGTGTCGACCGCGAGGTCGTCCTCGTCCGTCTCCTTCTCGAAGTGCGCGATCAGCGGGAGCAGCGACAGCAGGTCGCCGGGCTCGCCCGCGGCCGCCGACTCCTGGGCGAAGGCGAGCGCCAGCTCGTGCGAGCCGCGCCATTTGCGGCACCAGAACTGGAGGGCGGTGCAGTGAGCCCACAGCACCTTCGGGGCGCGCCGGGTGATCTGCTCCCACAGCTCCCGGTAGCGCTCGTGCGAGTAGCCCAGGTCGAACGCGATGGGCTGTTCCACGATGTACGGGGTGGGGTCCGCGGGGTCGGCCAGCCGCTGGGCCTCGTGCGCGTCCTGCGCGGCCTTGGTCAGCAGCTGGTGGAAGAGCCGGAACTGCTCCTGCGTGGTGTGGCCGGCGCGCAGGGAGCCCCGTACGTTCCAGGCGACCTGCACCGAGGTGTCGGCGTTGACCAGCGCGGCCGTGGGGTCCGAGGGCCGGGCCGCACGCCAGGCCAGCAGCCAGGCGTCGTCCTCGGCCGCTGCTTCGGCCAGCGGGTGGACGCGCTCCATCCGCTCCTGCCAGTCCTGTCCGGCGGCCTCGACGTAGGCGGCCGCGGCCGCCCAGTCGCCCGCCTGGGCGGCCGCCAGCGCGGCGGCGCGCTCCGGCGGTACGGGCGCGGGGTTGTCCGTGTCGAGGTCGGCCTCCGGTACGAAGCCCTGGGCGACGGCCGTGGCTGCCCGTTCGGCCTCCTCCGCTTCCTCCTGCCCGGTCCCGATGGCCTGCGTCCGGGCGTCCAGGACGCCGATCTCGGCTTCGAGGGCTCTGGCCTTGCGGATGTAGTAGACGCCCCGCAGGACCCAGAGGGCCCCGGCGAGGAGGAGGACGCCGAAGACGGCGAGAGCGATGATCACGGGGCAAGTACCAGCTTTCGCAGGGGTTCGGTGTCGCACTGGTCCGCGGTGGCCGCGTCCAGGGCCGGGCCGATCTCGTCCTCGAAGCCCGGGACGGGGTAGGTCAGGACGGCCGAGTCGGACCAGGACATCTGCCAGCGGGCCGCGCCGCGGGCCGTCAGCTCGACGGTGACCAGCTGGTTGAGGGCGCCCCGCAGGACCGGGCGGGCGAACTCGCGGGCCGTGCGGCCGGTGGCGGCTTGCGCCTTCTCGGACTTCGGGAAGCGGTCGGTGATCCGCCAGCGCACCGCCGGGTCGGCGTCGATGGCGTCCAGCAGCGTGCCCAGGTCCGGGCCCGCCCCCTCGGCGGTGAGGACGTCACGGACGTCCTGGGCGCCCTGGCCGACGTACAGGGTCATCGATTCGTGGACGAGCTCCTCCCAGCCGACCCGCTTGAGCGCGAGGGCCTCCGGGGCGAGGACGGCCCCTTCCAGCGCGGTCAGTGCCCGGTCCGCGTCGGCCAGCAGACCGAGGGCCGGACCGGTGCCCAGGCCGGTGCGGCCGTCGTCGGGCAGCGCCTCGATGCGGGCCACGCGGTCGGCGAGCGCGGGGTGGGAGTCGTAGGGGGAGGCGGGCTCGGTGGACAGCTCCTCGCGCAGGCCGTCGAGCTCCTGCGCGCGGGCGTCCAGGAGGTGGCGCAGGCCGCCGAAGACCTGGCCGGGCAGGGGCAGCAGGCCGGCGCCGACGCCGAGGGTGGCGTACGAGGCCATGTAGAAGCCGTGCGCCGAGTCCAGGGCGTTGATCTCCCGCAGCGCCGATGCGGCGGAGTCGCGGCCGGCGACGCGGACCGAGGCGAGGTCGGCGGCGAGCTCCTGGCGGCGGGCGGAGGAGAGGGTGGCCCGCATGTAGAACTTCGCGTACGCCGTGTACAGCTTGGCCATGGCGCGGTACATCGCCCCGTCGCCGGTGGTGTCGATCTCCTTGGCCTTCTTGCCCTTGGCGATCCGCTTCCCGGCCTTCTTCTCCTGCTTCGCGCGCTCCTTGGCGACCTTGTTCTCGGCGCGGGCTTCGAAGTGCTCGATGGTGCGGATCAGCTGGGCCCGGCCGCGTGCGATGAGCGGGGTCAGGCGGGTGTCGAGGTTGGCGTAGTGGCCCATCTCGTGCGCGAGCACGGCCCGCAGCTGCATCTCGTCCAGGCCCGTCATCAGCGGCAGGCCGATGTACAGGCTCCGGGTGCCGGAGCGCAGTCCCAGCAGCTTCGCGTCCTCGCTGACGGCCGCGTTGACCTCGTCGACGAGCACGATCTCGTCCGGGGCGCGGGTGCCGACCTGCTGCGCGACCTCGCGCACGGCCTGCCACAGCACGGGCTCCTGCGCCTCGGTGACGGGGAGGCCGGCCGGCGGTTCGCCCTTGGGGGTGCGGAGCATGAACATGCCGCGCACGATCGGGACGGCGAGGACGGCGGAGACGATGAGGACCTTGGCGGCGGCCGGACCGTGCAGCCAGGTGACCGCCGCGAAGTCCGCGGCGGCGAGGACGGCCAGCAGGACGAGGCCGAGCAGGTAGAAGCCTGCGAGCAGGACGAGGGCGCGCGTGGCGCGCAGTGAAGCGCCCATATGGACAGATCCCCCCACGGGACGATGAAGCGGCCGGAGCCGCAGGAGAGCAGGAAGGCGAAGGCGAAGGCGAAGGCAGAAGGTCGAGGAGAGAGGTCAGTGGTGGCCGGTGCCGGGAGGCGGGCCGGGGCTCAGCGGCGGGCGCCGTGGGCCGCGAGGCCCCTGGCGAGGTCGAAGGCCGCCACGGGGCCCGCCGGATCGGTGTTCCACGGCGCGGCGCCGCAGTACGGGCCGATCCTGCGGAACTGCTCCAGGGCGGCGGCGGGCTGCCCGGAGCGCAGCAGGTGGTGCGCGAGCAGGTGGCGCAGGCGCGGCAGGCCCTCGTGGTCCTCCCGTACGGCGTCCAGCCGCTCGGCGACGGTCAGCAGCAGCTGCGGGTCGGCGGCGGGCCACTTCGTCCGCAGTTCGGCCAGGGCGTGGAGGTAGATGCCGGGCAGGGTGCTCCCGGCCGGGGCGCCGAGGGCGGCACGCCGGGCGAAGTCCAGCATCAGCTCGTCGGAGCCGCCCCACTTGGCGCACCAGTACTGGAGGGCCTGCCAGTGGGCCGCGGTGTGGTGCGGGGCCCGCTTGGTCAGGTTGCGCCACAGGTCGCCGAACTGGCCGCGCGAGTAGCCCATCGCCCGCGCCGCCGTGACCATGACGACCCAGGGGCCGGGGTCGGCGGGGGCCAGCTCGGAGGCCCGCTGGGCGGCGGCCATCACGGCCGGCAGCGTCGCCATGAACTGGCGCATGTCCCCGTCGGGCACGTCCTTCGCGTACGCGGAGCCGCGTACGGCCCAGGCACGGCGGAGCAGCTGCTGGGCGTCGACGGTCGCGGCGTCCCCGTCGGAGGGTTCGGCGGTGCGCCAGTCGGTGAGCCAGCGGTCGTCGGACTCGGCGAGCTGGAGCAGCAGTTCCAGCCGGGACCAGCGGTCGTCCCAGTCGCCGGGCCGCGCGGCCCGGACGTGGGCGGCGGCCGGGCGCCAGTCGCCCTCGAACGCCGCGTCGGCGACGCGGAGCTGCTCGGCGCGCACGCCGGGGTCGGTCTCGGGGCCGCCGCGCCGCGGGTCGAGCTGTTCGCGGGGGACGAGACCGAATTCGGCGGGTTCGAACCGGTTGCGCGCCCACCGATCGGCGAGGAGGCCGGGGCGCCGGTTCCGCAGGGAGATCACGGCCGGAATCATGCGGCCTGAAGGTCACTTACAGCAACTTTATTGGCCAGGGCTTTCCGCCGACGGGCGCGCGGGCTGCCCGAGCGGGGCCCTCCCCGCGCGCCCCGAACCGACGGCCCCGCCCCGGAGTTCGGGCGTCCCGGCGTCCCGGCGTCAGTGCGGCAGTGTCGCCGGCGAGCCGCCGTTCGCCTCGTACCCCGCCACCGCCAGCGCCCGGAACACCGCGTACTGCGCCGCCGGGTCCGACGAGGCCGACCACGGCAGCGCGCCGACGCAGCCGTCCACGTGCCGCACCTGCTCCATGGCTTCCGCCCAGCGCTCCATGTGGACCAGGAACATCAGCAGCATGTGCCGCACGTGAGCCAGCATCGGATCGTCCTGGCGGGCCGTGTGCACCGCGTACAGCGCGCCCTCCACCGCCCGGGTCACGACCGCGCTCCGGTAGAAACTTCCGCTCAGCACGAGGTCCGGGGTGTTCTCGTACACCGCGAACAGCGGCAGCGCCGCCAGCAGCGAGCCCTGCGGGGCGCGGGCCGCGGCCGCGTGCGAGAAGGCGTCGGCCTTGTCCCGCGAGCCGTGCCACTTCTCGCCCCAGTAGTGCAGCGCCGCCAGGTGCGCGCCCATGTGCGCGGGCGCGACGTCGATCACCTTCGCCCACAGGGCGTCGAACTCCGCCTCCGAGTAGCCCAGGCCCCGCGCGATCGCCAGCTCCGCGATGTACGGGACCGGATCGCCCGGCGCCAGCAGCGCGGCCTTGCGGCACGCGTCCCGCGCCTCCTCCAGGATGATCCGGTGGTCCTCGGAACCCACCCCGCCCGAGTGCCGCCAGGCCTGCTGCACCAGCAGCTCGGCGTGCACCTGCGCACCGCCCGCGTCCTTCTCGGCCTCCAGCCGCCAGGCCTTCAGCCACTGCGCACCCACCCCGGGCTGCTGCACGAGTTCCAGAGCCGCGGCCCCGCCGAAGGCCTGCACGCGCTGCCAGCGCTGCTCGCCCTCCTTCGGGGTCCCGGCGAGCAGCTGCGAGGCCGCCTGCCAGGTACCGCTGCGCTGGACGTTGCCCAGGGCGTCCATCAGGTCCTCGTCGGGCCCGGGCACCCGGATGTCGAGCTGCTCCTGCCGGACGAAACCGTAGTTCTCGGGGTCGGCGGCGTCAGGGCTGCCGGGCGCGACCTGACGGATACCGCCCCGGCTGCGCCGCACGTAGGGACCGACGACGGCCACGAGCAGGCCGATCGCGAGCAGGAACAACAGAATCTCCATGCCTCCAAGCGAACCAGACGAGGGCCGCCCCGGGCCAACAGGGGTGGCTGCCAGGTGGGGCACGGGCTCCGGGCGGCATAGGCTCTGTCCATGAGTGACCACAGCCACGAGCACCAGAGCTTCGAGACCCGCGCGATCCACGCGGGCAACACGGCGGACCCCCTGACCGGCGCGGTCGTGCCCCCGATCTACCAGGTCTCCACGTACAAGCAGGACGGCGTCGGAGGACTGCGCGGCGGCTACGAGTACAGCCGCAGCGGCAACCCGACCCGTACCGCGCTGGAGGAGAACCTCGCGGCGCTGGAGGGCGGCCGGCGCGGCCTCGCCTTCGCGTCGGGGCTGGCCGCCGAGGACTGCCTGCTGCGTACGCTGCTCTCCCCGGGCGACCACGTGGTCATCCCGAACGACGCCTACGGCGGCACCTTCCGCCTCTTCGCGAAGGTCGTCTCCCGCTGGGGCGTCGAATGGTCGGTGGCCGACACCTCCGACCCTGCGTCCGTACGCGCCGCCCTCACCCCCAAGACCAAGGTCATCTGGGTCGAGACCCCCTCCAACCCGCTGCTCGGCATCACGGACATCGCCGTCGTCGCCGACATCGCGCGCACCGCCGGCGCCAAGCTGGTCGTGGACAACACCTTCGCCTCCCCCTACCTCCAGCAGCCGCTCGCGCTCGGCGCGGACGTGGTCGTGCACTCCCTGACCAAGTACATGGGCGGCCACTCCGACGTCGTCGGCGGCGCCCTGGTCACCGCGGACGCCGCCCTGGGCGAGGAACTGGCCTACCACCAGAACGCGATGGGCGCCGTGGCCGGGCCCTTCGACTCCTGGATCGTGCTGCGCGGCATCAAGACGCTGGCCGTGCGCATGGACCGGCACGCGGAGAACGCGGCCAAGGTCGCCGACATGCTGACCCGCCACCCCAAGGTCACGCACGTCCTCTACCCGGGCCTGCCGGAGCACCCGGGCCACGAGATCGCCGCCAAGCAGATGCGCAACTTCGGCGGGATGATCTCCTTCCGCGTCGAAGGCGGCGAGGAGGCGGCGGTCGAGGTCTGCAACCGCGCCGAGCTCTTCACCCTGGGCGAGTCCCTGGGCGGCGTCGAGTCCCTCATCGAGCACCCGGGCCGGATGACCCACGCCTCGGTGGCCGGTTCGGCCCTGGAGGTCCCGGCGGACCTGGTCCGCCTCTCGGTGGGCATCGAGAACGCGGACGACCTCCTCGCGGACCTCACCCGGGCCCTGGGCTGACCCACGCCGGCGCCCCGGCCCCGTCCCGCCGGACGTCCCGGCGGGACGGGGCCGCCGCTACCAGCCCTCCAGGGGCGGGGAGATGCCGCTCGACGGCGTGACCCACGGCCGGGTCAGGGAGGCCCACACCGCGAAGGCCACCACCGCCGCGCAGAGCACCGCCCACCCCAGCCGCCGCAGCGCCCGGCGGCGGCGCAGCAGCCGGTCGCCCCGGGCGGCGGCCCCGGCCGCCAGACCGGCGGGAACCGCCGGCTGAGGACCCTCCAACAGCCGCCTGACCTGGGCCTCCTTGCGCTCTCCGGGGCTCATGCGGCGCCCGCCGCACCAGGCGCGCCCGAGCCGGAGCCCGCGCCCGAGCCGGAGCCGGACCGCAGGCTGTGCACGGCCCGGTTGCACAGCACCCGGACCCGCTCGGGCGCCAGCCCCAGCTGCGCCGCGGTGACCTCCTCCGCGACCCCTTCGTGGATCCGCAGGACGAGCACGAGCCGCTCCGCCGGGCTCAGCCGCGCCAGGACGCCGACGCCCCCGTGGTGGCGCCAGCCGGTGCGCGCGAAGGCGGCGCACAGCTCCTGGCGGGTGCAGTCGTACGGGTCGTCCCCGCGCAGGCGCCGCCAGTTCGCGTACGTACGGGCCAGGGCGCCGCCCAGCAGCCGCCGGGCGGCGGTGGCCTCGGTCTCCGCCTCGGCGGTCAGCAGCACCGCGACACGCAGGAGCCGCCCCGCCGCGCCCGCGACGAAGGCCTCGAACTCCCCGTAGGGCCCCGTTCGGTGGTCCACAGCCCACATAGTGCGGCCGGTGGGACCACCCGGGTCAAGAGGTCGGACGCACTCGCCTCAGGAACCGGCTCCGCGGGATCAGGACGCCGGGCCGGCCTCGGTGACCGCCGCCATCAGCTCCGACAGCGACAGGTTGAAGCGGGTCAGCAGCGCGGTGAAGGACTCGCGCTCCTGCGGGCTCCAGCCGTCCGTCACGCGGGCCATCAGCTCGCGCCGAGAGGAGCGGACCTCCTCCAGCCGCGCCAGCCCGCGCGGGGACAGCGCCAGGACCACCGCCCGGCCGTCCTCGGGGTGCGAGGTCCGCTTCACCAGACCGCTGTCGACGAGCGGCGCCACCTGCCGGGTCACGGTGGAGGAGTCGATGCCCATGCCGCCGGCGAGCGCCTTGACCCCCATCGGGCCTTCGAGGTCGAGCCGGTTCAGCAGGAGGTAGGCGGCGCGGTCCATCGAGTTGCGGGCCTGGCCGACGCCGCCCAGACGGGTCTGCTCGGCGCGGCGGGCGAAGACCGCCACCTGGTGCTGGAGCGCGTCGAGGAGACCGGCTTCGGCGGACGCTCCGGCCGCCGCGGGCAGGTCGGAATTGGCCGGGATGGGAGGCATGGCCGTGGGCTCTCTTCGCGTGGGGCCGACAAGGATGGGGGACAGAGTACGCGGCCGTGCGGCGGCTCGTACGCCCCGTACGAGAACTGGTACGGCCCGGGCGCCGGGCCACCCCGCGGCCGTCCCGGATGGCGGGATCCCGGCGGTCCCCCGGGCCCCGGCCCCCGTCCGGCGACCGGCTTCGCGGGCCGCCCCCTCCCCGGCCGGACGGCGCCCCCGCGGACCCGCCCGCACCCCGGCGCCGCGGACCGCTCCGGGCCGGTCGGGGGCCGGTCCGGAGTCCTGCGCCGCCTCCCGCGCGGGCTGCGAGACTGGCGGCATGAACTACCGCGTGCCCCAGCCCGTCCCGCAGGTCATCCTCGACGACGTCCGGGGGGCCCAGAAGATGCTGTCCGGCGTCTCCCGGGTCACGGCCATGGAAGGCAGCCGGCACCTCTCCTCCCTCGTCGGCTCGCCGGTCCACTTCAAGTGCGAGAACCTCCAGCGCACCGGCTCCTTCAAGCTGCGCGGCGCCTACGTGCGCATCTCCGGCCTGCGCCCCGAGCAGCGGGCCGCGGGCGTCGTGGCCGCCAGCGCGGGCAACCACGCGCAGGGCGTGGCCCTCGCGTCCTCGCTCCTCGGGGTCCGCTCCACGGTGTTCATGCCCGTCGGGGCGCCGCTGCCGAAGGTGGCCGCGACCCAGGAGTACGGGGCCGAGGTGCGGCTGCACGGGCAGGTCGTCGACGAGACCCTCGCCGCCGCCCAGGAGTACGCGGACCGCACCGGGGCCGTGTTCATCCACCCCTTCGACCACCGCGACATCATCGCGGGCCAGGGCACGGTCGGGCTGGAGATCCTGGAGCAGTGCCCCGAGGTGCGGACGATCCTCGTCGGCATCGGGGGCGGCGGACTCGCGGCCGGTGTCGCCGTCGCCGTGAAGGCGCTGCGGCCCGACGTGCGGGTCATCGGGGTGCAGGCGGCGGGCGCGGCCGCCTACCCGCCCTCGCTCAGGGCAGGCCACCCGGTGTCGATCGACGACCCGAACACGATGGCCGACGGCATCAAGGTCGGCCGCCCCGGCGACGTCCCGTTCAAAATCATCGGCGAGCTGATCGACGACGTGCGTACGGTCTCCGAGGACGCGCTCTCCAGCGCCCTGCTGCTGTGCCTGGAGCGGGCCAAGATGGTGGTCGAGCCGGCCGGGTGCAGCCCGGTCGCCGCGCTGCTGAGCGAGCCCGAACTGTACGGCGGGGGACCGGTGGTGGCCGTCCTGTCCGGCGGGAACGTCGACCCGCTGCTGCTCCAGCGGATCCTGCGCCACGGCATGGCGGCCGCGGGCCGGTACCTGTCGCTGCGGCTGCGGGTGGCGGACCGCCCGGGGGCCCTCGCCGGGCTCCTGGCCGTGCTGTCGGTGGTGGATGCGAACGTGCTGGACGTGAGTCACGTACGGACCGACCCGAGGCTCGGGCTCACCGAGGTGGAGGTGGAGCTGCACCTGGAGACGAAGGGACCGGAGCACTGCGCGGAGGTCGCGCGCTCGCTGCACGGTGCCGGGTACAAGGTCACGGGCTAGTCCCTCGGCCCCGGGCCGGGCCTCGCGCAGGCGTGCGGACGGCAATCCCGTAGCGGGACGCGATATGACGCGATACGGTGCGCCGGTGGCGGCGGGGGATCCCCCGTTCGGCCGGGCGGAGCCTGCCCGGCGACCATAAGCTTGCCTAGGAAAAGTGCCGGTTCACCGGCCCGATCCAACAGGGAGAACCCCTATGCCAGGCGCCATCCACGCCGAAGGCCTGGTCAAGACCTTCGGTGACGTACGGGCGCTGGACGGCGTGGACCTCGATGTCCCCGAAGGCACCGTCCTCGGTCTGCTCGGCCCCAACGGGGCGGGCAAGACCACGACCGTACGCGTCCTGACCACCCTCCTCCGGCCCGACAGCGGCAAGGCCGTCGTCGCCGGGATCGACGTCCTCAAGCACCCCAACGAAGTCCGCCGCGCCATCGGACTGTCCGGCCAGTTCGCCGCCGTGGACGAGTACCTGACCGGCCGTGAGAACCTCCAGATGGTGGGCCAGCTCTACCAGATGAAGGCCAGGGCCGCGAAGGCCCGGGCCGACGAACTGCTCGAACGCTTCAACCTCGCCGACGCCGCCGACCGCACCGCCAAGACCTACTCCGGCGGCATGCGCAGGCGCCTCGACCTCGCGGCCGCCCTCGTCGTCAGCCCGCCCGTGATGTTCATGGACGAGCCGACCACCGGCCTCGACCCGCGCAACCGCCAGCAGCTGTGGGGGATCATCCAGGAACTGGTCGCCGGCGGCACCACCCTGCTGCTCACCACCCAGTACCTGGAGGAGGCCGACCACCTCGCGCACGACATCTGCGTGGTCGACCACGGCAAGGTCATCGCCCGCGGCACCTCCGACCAGCTCAAGGCCCGCACGGGCGGCGAGCGCGTGGAGGTCGTCGTCCACGAGCGCGGCCACATCGCCACCGCACGCGAGGTGCTCGCGGGCTTCGGCAAGGGCGAGACCACGGTCGAGGAGCACACCCGCAAGCTCACCGTGCCCGTGGCGGGGGGCGCCAAGCTGCTCGCCGAGGTCATCCGCGAGCTGGACGGCCGCGGCATCGAGATCGACGACATCGGCCTGCGCCGCCCCACCCTCGACGACGTGTTCATCTCCCTGACCGGCCACGCGGCCCAGCTCGCCGTGGAGGAGAACGGCGAGGCGCCCGCGGACGGCGACGGCCGGACCAAGGCCAAGGGCCACACGGCGCACAAGGAGACGGCGAAGTGACCATCACCTCCCCCACCCCGGGCGCCTCCCCGGCCCCGGACCTCGCGGCGCCCCGCCCGCGCGGCGGCATCGTCCAGAGCGCGAACGACTCCCTGGTGATCGCCCGGCGCAACGTGATCCGCCTGACCAGAATTCCTGAGATGGTCATATTCGGGCTGGTACAGCCGATCATGTTCGTTGTGCTGTTCAGCTACGTCTTCGGCGGCTCGATGATGATCGGAGGGTCGACCAGCGCCGCCGACTACCGCAACTTCCTGATGGCCGGAATCTTCGCCCAGACCGTCACCTTCGCCACGGCCGGCGCGGGCGCGGGCATCGCCGACGACATGCACAAGGGCCTGATCGACCGCTTCCGCTCCCTGCCCATGGCCCGCGGAGCGGTCCTCACCGGCCGCACCCTGGCCGACCTGGTGCAGACCGCGCTCACCATGGTGGTGCTGGCGATCGTCGCGCTCCTCGTGGGCTGGCGCACCCACACCAGCATCGGTGAGGTACTGGCCGGCTTCGCCCTGCTGCTCCTGCTCGGGTACGCCTTCTCCTGGATCGGCGCCCTGATCGGTCTGTCGGTGCGGACCCCGGAGGCGGCCACCTCGGGCGGGCTGATCTGGCTCTTCCCGGTGACATTCGTCTCCAACGCCTTCGTGCCCACCGAAAACATGGCGAGTTGGCTCCAGCCGATCGCCGAGTGGAACCCGTTCAGCGCGACCGTGCAGGCGTGCCGGGAGCTGTTCGGCAACCCCGGGGTGTCGCCGTCGGACGCCTGGCCCATGGAGCACCCGGTGTGGGCGTCGCTGGCCTGGTCGATCCTGATCATCGCCGTGTTCCGCACGCTCGCCGTCCGCAAGTACCGCCGTGCCGACAACTGACGGCTTGCCCGTACGCACGCTGCCCGGCCGGATCGGATCCGGCCGGGCAGCGTGCGTGACGTGTGGGGTGATCAGCCGGAGAAGGGCTTGACGTCGAGGATCTTGACCGAGGCCTTCTTGCCGTTAGGCAGCTCGTACTCGGCGTCCTCGCCGATGGCCTTGCCCATCACTCCGGTCCCCAGCGGGGACTGCGGCGAGTACGTCTCGAAGTCCGAGGACGCGTACTCGCGGGAGGCCAGCAGGAACTCCATCGTGTCGTCCTCGTCGCCGTCGAAGGCGATCTTGACCAGCGTGCCGGGAGCGACCACGCCCTCGGCCGCGGGCGCGGTGCCGACCTTGGCGTTCTCCAGCAACTGCGTCAGCTGGCGGACGCGGAGCTCCTGCTTGCCCTGCTCCTCCTTGGCCGCGTGGTAACCGCCGTTCTCGCGCAGGTCGCCCTCCTCGCGGGCGGCTGCGATCTTCGTGGCGATCTCCGTGCGTGCGGGACCAGAGAGGTAGTCCAGCTCTGCCTTCAGCTGGTCGTACGCCGCCTGGGTCAGCCAGGTGACGCTTTCGCTCGTCTGGGTCACGGGTGCTCCTCGTCGGTACAGGGGGACTACATGGCCGCCAGCGGCGGACGAAACCACGAGCCTAACAATTCGGGAAGAAAAGGGGGAGGACCCGCGACGCGCATGGCCCCCGGGCCGCGTCCCGGACCGTGATCGTCCCCGCGGGCGCGGCGGACCGTTCCCGCACCTCCGGCAGGCTTTCGGCGGCACCTTCCCGTACCGGACGCGCTCCGGACGCTCCGGGGGATCAGGCCGCGGGCTGGCAGCCGATCAGTTCGATCATCGTGGCGCGGCTGGTGGTCTTCAGGGAGACGACCTCGTCCACCCGCGCCTGCGGCTGCGCGAAGGTGAAGTCCGCCCGGCCCACCTCGCCGTGCTCCTTGTCCTGGGAGCTCAGGGTGCACACCCCGGTCACCGAGGCCTCCTTGCGGACCTCCAGGTGCACCTGCACCTCGGTGTCGGAGACCACCTGGAACTTGATCACCTCGGCGCTGACGGACTTCCCGGCGATGTAGCCCCAGCCGATCCAGCCGACCACGCCCAGCAGCACCACGCCCAGCACCGACCCGACGACCTTGAGCCTGCGATCGGCACGCTCGTCCGCCGTCCGGCCGTAACGGCCTTCGGGAAGGCCTTCCCGTACCGCGCTCATCGATCGTTCCTTCCGAGAGGGCGGGGCCCGGATCCGTGCAGACCCACCCCTGGAATTTTCCGTCCCCCGATTCGGTCACTATAGAAGCCGACCGTCGCGCCCGAATTGCAGAGGATCCCGTCTTGACCGAGCAGCTTCGACTGATGGCCGTCCATGCCCACCCCGACGACGAGTCGAGCAAGGGCGCGGCCACCATGGCCAAGTACGTGTCCGAGGGGGTGCCCGTGCTGGTGGTGACCTGCACCGGCGGCGAGCGCGGCTCGGTGCTGAACCCCAAGCTCCAGGGCGACAAGTACATCGAGGAGAACATCCACGAGGTCCGCGCCAAGGAGATGGACGAGGCCCGCGAGATCCTCGGCATCGAGCAGGAGTGGCTCGGATACGTCGACTCCGGCCTCCCCGAGGGCGACCCGCTGCCCCCGCTGCCCCAGGGCTGCTTCGCCCTCGCGGACGTGGACGAGGCCGCCGGCGAGCTGGTGAAGAAGATCCGCGCCTTCAGGCCGCAGGTCATCACCACCTACGACGAGAACGGCGGCTACCCGCACCCCGACCACATCATGACCCACAAGATCTCGATGGTGGCCTTCGACGGTGCGGCCGACACCGAGAAGTTCCCGGAAGCCGAGTTCGGCCCCGCCTACCAGCCGCAGAAGCTCTACTACAACCAGGGCTTCAACAAGCCGCGCACCATCGCCCTGCACGAGGCGCTCCTCGCCCGCGGCATGGAGTCCCCCTACGGGGAGTGGCTGGAGCGGTGGAAGGAGTTCGAGCGCAAGGAGCGGACGCTGACCACCCACGTGCCCTGCGCCGACTTCTTCGAGATCCGTGACAAGGCGCTCATCGCGCACGCCACGCAGATCGACCCCGACGGCGGCTGGTTCCGCGTCCCGATGGACATCCAGAAGGAGGTCTGGCCGACCGAGGAGTACGAGCTGGCGAAGTCGCTCGTGGACACGTCCCTCCCCGAGTCCGACCTCTTCGCGGGCATCCGGGAGAATGCGTAGCTATGAGCGCTACGCAGGCAGCACTGAACGAGCTCCTTCCGCTGGCAGGGGACACCTTCGACAAGAACAAGGTGACCCCGGGGATCCTGGGCTTCCTCGTCTTCGCGGCCCTCGCCGCCGGCGTGTGGGGCCTCATGAAGTCCATGAACCGGCACATGGGCCGCGTGGACTTCCAGGAGGCCCCGGAGGCCGCGGCCCCGGCCGCTCCGGCCCCCGAAGGCCCCCGGGCCCCGTAGGCACCCGCAGCCCGCCCCGTAGGCCCCGGCCCGCCCCGCGGACCCCGGACCCCGCGCACGCCGCCGCCCGCCATCCGGCGCGGCGGCGGCCGCGCGTCCCCGGGCAGCGGACGGGCAGGGCAGCCCGAGCACCCGCCGGCCCGGCGCCGAGCGCGTACGCAGCGCGCCCGCGCCGCCCCCGGGCCCGTCGGGGAGCCCGCCCCCGGATCGCCGCAGCGCCGGGGGCCGGGCAGCCGTCAGGGGTGCTCGGGCTCATCCCGTCGCAGAGGTCCGCGGGACGCCCATGACCTCGCGGGAGTGCAGGCCCGGCACGAGGCCCAGTCGCCACGCCTGCCAGCCCTCCGACGGGTCCACGCCGCGGCCCAGGACCACCCCGTAGGACTCCAGGCAGTCCTCCAGCCGGCCCTCCCGCGCCGGATGCGGGGCCGACACCAGCCGCGCCAGCTCGGCCCGCGCCTCCTCCGGCGCACCCGGCACCGCGTACGGCAGCAGCGTGCACCGCAGGAACCGGGCCCAGTCCTCCCCGCGCCGGTCCCCGTACGCGATGAACAGCCGCACCGCCTCCTCGCACAGCCCCAGCGCCTGCGCGACCTTCGCGTTGCCCGCGTCCACCACCGCCAGCTCCAGGCAGGTCCACGCCTCGCCGTGCGCCAGCCCGATCCGCCGGAAGTCCGCCCGCGCGTCCACCAGCAGCTGCCGGGCGAAGCCGGAGTTGCGCAGGTTCCCCGTCTGCGCCGCCCGCTGGTCCCGCGTCACCCGGCCCGAATGGTGCCGCGCGTGCGCCAGGCCGTACACGTCCCGCATCCGCGAGAACATCGTCCGGGCCCGCTCCAGCTCCCGCACGGCCCGGTCCCGCTCGCCGTCCTCCTCCAGCGCCTGCCCGAGGTAGTACAGCGTCCACGCCTCGCCGCGCGCGTCCTCCGCCTCCCGGTGCCGGGCCAGCGCCTCGCGCAGCCGCTCCACCGCCGTCCCCGGATCCCCGTCCACCACCCGGGCCCGGCCCAGCTGGGTCAGCGCCCACGCCTGGCCACGGTCGTCGCGGGTGCGCCCGTACAGGTCCAGGGCCAGCCGCAGCTCCGCCTCCGCGGCCGCCACCTCGCCGAAGCGCAGGTGGACCTGGCCCAGCTGGAAGTGTGCCCACGCCTCTCCGTGGACGCTCTCGCTCTCCCGGTGCAGCACCAGGGAGCGGGCCAGCAGGGCCGCCGCCTCCGCGAGGTGCGCGAGGTCGCGCTCCACCGCGGCCAGCGCGTGCAGCCCCCATGCCCGGTCGCCCGCCAGGTCCGGCGCCTCCTGGAGCGCCAGCGCCTCCCGGATCCGGGCCGCCGCCTCCGGCAGGTTCCCCTGGTGGTGCAGGGTGATCCCGAGCGAGACGAGCGCCATCGCCGCGCCCGCCTCCTGGTGTGCCTCCTTGTACTGGTCGACCACCGAGGTCAGCGTGGTCCGCGCCTTGTCCAGCTCGCCCAGCTGGCGTGCCGCGATACCGGTGCGCCACCGCACCGACCGCACCAGCCGCCCCTGCTCGCCGCCGCCCGGCCCGTCGCCGCCGCCCGTCCCGGCCGCGGCCGCGACGGCCTGCGTCAGCTCGTCGATCTCACCGAGCCGGTACAGGTCCCCGCGCAGCAGGCAGAAGTCGCACAGCGCCCCCAGGAGGTCCAGTACCGCCTGCGGGTCCACCCCCTCCGAGTGCCGCAGGGCCGCGGTGATGAAGCTCGACTCGTCGTCGAGCCAGCGCAGTGCCGCGTCCAGCGAGGTGAAACCGTGGCCGCCGACCGAGCCCCTCAGGAACGTGTCCGCCCGCGTCGACGTCTTCCCGTCGACCATCCGGATCACCGAGTCCGCGAGCTGCGCGTAGTTGCGCACGAGCCGTCCGTGCGCCGCCGCGGCCTGCGCCCGGTCCTCCTCCTCCGCGAGCCGCGCCGCCGCGTACGAGCGCACCGCGTCGTGCATCCGGAACCGCTGCCCGCGCACCCGCTCGATCAGCCCGGCCTCCCACAGCTCCTCCAGGGTCCGCAGGGCCGCCTGCTCCGGTACGTCGGCCAGCGCGGCCGCCGCCGCGGCGCCGAGGGAGGCCCGCCCGGCCAGCGGGAGCCGCCGCAGCAGCTGGCGCGCGGGCTCGGCCAGGCGGGCGTCGGCCGCGCGCAGCGCACGCTCCACCGGATGCGCCCGCGCGTCCCCGGGCCCGGGGGCGGTGCCCGCACGGGCCAGCGGGGCCAGCATCCGCAGCGCGAGCGGCAGCCCGCCGCCGGCCTCCACCACCGCCGCGGTGTCGGAGCCGTGCGCGCCGGAGCCGGGCGCGCCCGGGGCGGGGGCGCACGCGCCCGCCGCGTCCCGGCCCGCCGCGTCCGGGCCCCGCAGCAGCTCCGCGGCGTCCGCCTCCGCCAGCCGGTCCACCGGCAGCTGGTGCACCCACGCCGCGAGATCCGCCGGAAGCTCCATCGGCTCCCGCGCCGTCACCAGCACCAGGCTCTCCGACCGCTCCGGCACCAGCTGCCGCACCTGGGCCACGTCCACCGCGTCGTCCAGCACCACCGTCACCGGCAGCCCCAGCAAATGCTGGTGGTACAACTCGCCCAGCCGCCGCACCTGCTGCTCCGCCGAAGCGCCCTCGCGGAACAGCAGCTGCTCGCGGGGCGCGCCCAGCCGGTTCAGCAGGTGCAGCAGCGCCTCCCGCGTCGACAGCGGGGCCTCGCCGCCGGGCGAACCGCCCCGGAGGTCCACCACGCACGCGCCCCGGAACTGGTCCCGCAGCCCGTGTGCGGCCCGCAGGGCCAAGGCCGTCCGGCCCACGCCCGGCTCGCCGTGCAGGACCACCACCACCGGCCGGGTCTCCGTACTGGCCCGGGCCGCCTGCACCCACTGCGCGATCCGCGTCAGCTCCGCCCGCCGGCCCACGAACACCCCGGCGGGATCGGGGAGCTGTCCGAAGGACTGCTCCAGCACGCTGCGCCGCCGGGCCTCCGCGCTGCGGTCCGTGCCGCGCAGCTGCACGGGCGCCGGCCGGGACGCGGGCCCGGGCGCCCGCGCGGCAGCCGCCACCGCACGCTGCTGCTCCAGGAAGGGCCGGACCCCGCGCACCTCCAGCGCCGACAGCCACTGCAGCTTCAGCTGCTCCAGGCCGCCGGGGCGGCCCAGCTCCCCGGCCCGCCGGTTCGCGGCCGGCAGGTGCAGGGCCGTCACCTTCGCCACCGTGGCCGCCGCCCCCGCGACGCCCGCCACGGCTCCCGCCGTCAGCGCCGTACCCGCCGCGACGCCCAGCGCCAGGTCCGCGCCGACGGCCGCCGCCGCCGCGACCGCCGTCACGAGCAGGGCCGTCGAGGTGCTGTTGCGGCGGAAGGCCTCGCCCAGCGACTCGTCCCCGGCCGCCGCCTCGTCCAGGGCCCGCACGTACGTCTCGTACTCCGGCGCCGCGCTCGCCGCCAGGGCGTCCAGAGCCTCCTTGCCGCGCGCCAGCAGGGCCACCCGGTCGGCCGGCGCCCCCGCCACGCCCGCCCCCCGCCGGACCTCTTCCGCCACGGCCCGCTCCAACAGCCGCTCGGCTTCACCGCGATGGCTGTCCCGCATCGGCATCCCCCTCAGAGAGCTCCGGCAACGTGCCCCAAGTGTCCTGCGGGACGGTCACGAGCGCGAGGGAATCTGAGCTACTTCAGAGGGAAGCGGTCAAGCTCCGTACAGTCGGGTCGAAAGCTCCAAGTGGCAAGGGAAGAGGCGTAGATGACGTTACGGGAGCTGCGGGGCGCCGACGGTGCGACGGGCGCGGCCGGCGGGCGGCGCAGGCCCGTCAGGGCCGCGCGCACCGCCTGGGCGGCGGCGGCCGTACTGCTGCTGCCCGTGACCGGATGCGCGGCACAGCCCCCCGGCGGCGGGTTCGTGCTCCGCTACGAGCAGCCGGCCCCGGCCGACCGCGACAGCTCCCGCTTCCTGAAGGACCGGGCGCCGGCCGAGTCCACGCTGGCCGACCTCGAGGCGTACGTGGCCCTGCCGTACCGGGTCACGGTCACCGCCCGTTCCTGCGCCGGCGAGGGCACCGGCTACGACCCGGCCCGGCACCGCATCGAGCTCTGCTACGACGACCTCGCCGAGGAGCGCGCGCTGTTCCGGCAGGCCGGTTCCCGCGACCCGGACGGGGACCTCGCCGAGGTCGTGCGGGAGACCCTCCTGCACGAGGCGGGCCACGCCCTGGTGGACGCACTGGACCTCCCCCTCGACGGGGACCGCGCCGAGGAGGACGCCGCCGACCGCTTCGCCCAGCTGATGCTGGTGCGCGGCGGCCCGGAGGGCGAGCACGCCCTGCTGACGGCCGCCCGCGGCTACGAGCTCGACGCCGCGGCCGACCCCGCCCGCGGCCCCGACCCCTCGGACGAACACGCCCCGCCCGCCGTCCGCGCGGAGTCCCACCGCTGCGCGGTCCACGGCGCCGCCCCTGCCCGCCACCCGGACCTCGCCACGCCCGCCCGCGCCCACTGCGCCACCACCTGGGCCCGCACCCAGGCCACCTGGACCCGCGACCTGTCCCCGCTCCTGCGGTAATGGGCTGATCCGACCGGGGCGTCCGAACCGGCGGACCGACGGCCCCGTGACGGGGTGTGTGCCGGGCGGTGGGGCAGGATGGCTCCATGCCGAACCGCCTCGCGAACGAGACCTCCCCCTACCTGCTCCAGCACGCCGACAACCCCGTCGACTGGTGGCCCTGGTCCCCGGAGGCCTTCGCGGAGGCGCGGGAGCGCGGAGTGCCGGTCCTGCTCAGCGTCGGGTATTCGAGCTGCCACTGGTGTCACGTGATGGCGCACGAGTCCTTCGAGGACGAACTGGTCGCCGCCTACATGAACGAACACTTCGTCAACGTCAAGGTGGACCGCGAGGAGCGCCCCGACGTCGACGCCGTCTACATGGAGGCCGTGCAGGCCGCCACCGGGCAAGGCGGCTGGCCCATGTCCGTGTTCCTCACCGCCGACGCCGAACCGTTCTACTTCGGGACCTACTTCCCGCCCGACCCCCGGCACGGGATGCCCTCGTTCATGCAGGTCCTCGAAGGCGTGCGGACCGCGTGGGCCGGGCGGCGCGAGGAGGTCGCCGAGGTGGCGCAGCGGATCGTGCGCGACCTGGCCGGGAGGCAGCTCGACTACGGGAAGGCCGGCACGCCCGGCCCCGAGGAGCTGGCGCAGGCGCTGCTGGCGCTGACGCGGGAGTACGACGCCACGCGCGGCGGGTTCGGCGGGGCGCCGAAGTTCCCGCCGTCCATGGTGCTGGAGTTCCTGCTGCGCCACCACGCGCGCACCGGGTCCGAGGGGGCGCTCCAGATGGCCGCCGACACCGGTGAGGCGATGGCCCGCGGCGGGATCTACGACCAGCTCGGCGGCGGGTTCGCCCGGTACTCCGTGGACCGCGAGTGGGTGGTGCCCCACTTCGAGAAGATGCTCTACGACAACGCCCTGCTGTGCCGGGTGTACGCGCACCTGTGGCGGGCCACCGGGTCGGACCTCGCGCGGCGGGTCGCCCTGGAGACGGCCGACTTCATGGTGCGCGAACTGCGGACGGAGCAGGGCGGCTTCGCCTCCGCCCTGGACGCCGACAGCGAGGACCCGGTGACCGGGGCGCACGTGGAGGGGGCGTACTACTCCTGGACCCCCGCCCAGCTGCGGGAGGTGCTCGGGGAGGCCGACGGGGAGTTGGCCGCGGCGCACTTCGGGGTGACCGAGGAGGGCACCTTCGAACACGGCACGTCGGTGCTGCAGCTGCCCCAGGACGGGCCCGTGACGGATGCGGCCCGGCTGGCCGGCATCAAGGAGCGGCTGCTCGCCGCCCGGTCGGCGCGGCCGGCGCCCGGGCGGGACGACAAGGTCGTCGCCGCCTGGAACGGGCTGGCGATCGCCGCGCTCGCGGAGTGCGGGGCCTACTTCGAGCGGCCCGACCTCGTCGAGCGGGCGACCGAGGCCGCCGACCTGCTGGTCAGGGTGCACATGGACGGGCGGGCCCGGCTGGCCCGGACCAGCAAGGACGGGCAGACCGGTGCGAACGCCGGGGTGCTGGAGGACTACGGCGACGTGGCGGAGGGCTTCCTGGCCCTGGCGTCCGTCACCGGTGAGGGGGTCTGGCTGGAGTTCGCCGGGTTCCTCGTCGACCTGGTCCTGGACCGGTTCACCGCCGAGGACGGTTCGCTCTACGACACCGCTCACGACGCCGAGAAGCTGATCAGGCGGCCGCAGGACCCCACCGACACCGCGGCGCCCTCGGGCTGGACCGCCGCGGCCGGCGCCCTGCTCTCGTACGCCGCGCACACCGGCTCGGAGGCCCACCGTACGGCGGCTGAGAGGGCGCTCGGGGTGGTGCACGCGCTGGGTCCGCGCGCCCCGCGCTTCATCGGGCACGGTCTGGCGGTCGCCGAGGCGCTCCTCGACGGGCCGCGGGAGGTCGCGGTCGTCGGGGACCCGGCGGACGAGGCGCGTGCGGAGCTGCACCGGACCGCGTTGCTGGGGACGGCTCCTGGGGCTGTGGTGGCGGTCGGACTGCCGCGTGCGGCGGACGGCAGCGGGGGTGAGTTCCCCCTTCTGGCCGAGCGCACACTGGTGCACGACCTTCCGACGGCGTATGTGTGTCGACATTTCGTCTGCGCGCGGCCTACGACAGACCCGGTCGAGCTGGCGGAGCAGTTGGGTACGGTTCGTCCCTGAAGTGACCGGAGTACCGTCAATTCCGGTTGCTCTGCTATGCGTTCAGAAACGTGCTTTTCAGCTGGACTGCGTCTGAGTGTCATGTTCAGTGCCTAGTCTCGTGTCTTCGGGAGTCACCGAGACGGCGCGCTGGGGGGTGCGCACGAGGGGGAAGCGGGGGCGGGGGGGCGGGGGGGCCCCCCCCCCCCCCCGGGGGGGGGGGGGGGCCCCCCGGGGGGGGGGGAGGATGTGGTGGGGGCAATTTTAAAAAACCGAGAGCTAAAAAAAAAAAAAAAACCACCACAACCCCAG
>NZ_JBHXRK010000035.1:0-60665 GCF_042716875.1 Streptomyces sp. NPDC058646
GCCGGGGGCCCCCCGGGGGGGGGGGGGGGGGGGCCCGCCGGGGTTACCCCCCCCCCGTCGGGGGGGGGCCCCGGGGGGCGGGCCCGGCCCGGGGGCCCCCTTCCGCGTTCACTTCTCCAGGGCCGCCATCAGGGCCCGCATGTCCTTGGCCATCGCCGTCTTCAGCGTCTGCCGGTCGGGCCTGGGCCGGACCGGCTCGCCGCCGTCCCCGTCCTGCTCGTCCGGCGCCGGCCCGTCGCCGAGGAAGACCAGATGCAGGGTGAACACCGCTCCGCCGGCACGGACCCGCAGCCGCAGGTCGTCCTCGTCTGACTCCCCCGGGGTGTTGACGAGCGCTTCGTCACCCAGGCCGGGCACCGGCTCCCAGGTGGTGCCCTCTTCGGAGTACATCCAGTCGTACGTGGTGCCCACGGCGAACTCGGCCGCCGGGTCGGACTTCTTGTGGAGCTCGACCTCGGCCTGGACGAAGTACGATTCCTCCCCGGCCGCAGGGGCACCGGATCGGCTGCACGCCGCCCGGTCCAGCACCTCGTGCCGGCCCTCCGTGGGCCGGCCCGAGGAGGCCAAGAAGCCGTCCAGGACCTCGCCCAGGGCCGCCAGTTCCATCTGCGCGCACAAGTTGTCCGTGGTCCGGTGGCCGATCTCCGGCGCCGTCAGGCGGTCGCCGTAGAGGTACAGGCCGCCCGCCCACGCGGTGGAGGTGGCCAGGACGGCCGCCAGCACCCACTGCCACGGGCGGCCGGGCGGCCGTTCGCGCGGCGGTCCCGCTCCCTGCGCCACCTCGGCCGGCCGCACCGGCTCCCACTGCCCCTCCAGCTCGGGCTCGCTGATCATCCCCGCCCCCCTCGTTCCGCAGTCCGGCTGTTCCGCCGGACCGCCTAAGTCCCGGGCTCCGCCCGGCCGTCCGGCACCAGGCCCGCCGCCGTCGCCCCGTGCGGCGCCGGCCCGACCGCTCCGGCGCCCAGGTGGTGCTGGTCGCGCGAGTACGCCTTCAGGTAGCCCACCGCGGTGTTGGTGACGGCGACCAGCGGTACGGCCACCACCGCACCGCCGATGCCGGCGACCATCCCGCCGGCCGCGACCGAGAGCACCACGGCGAGCGGGTGGACCCGTACCGCCCGGCCCAGGATGAAGGGCTGGAGCACGTGGCCCTCGATCTGCTGCACCGCCAGGACCACCAGCAGCACCATCAGGGCGCTGAACACGCCCTGCGTCACCAGCGCCACGACCACGGCGAGCGCACCGGAGACCACGGCTCCGACCAGCGGGATGAAGGCGAACAGGAAGATGAAGACGGCCAGCGGCACGGCCATCGGCACCTTGAGGAAGTAGATGCCGAGGCCGATGAAGATGGCGTCGATGAGCGCGACGAGCACGGTGCCGCGCACGTACGCGGTCAGCGTGCGCCAGGCGCGCGGACCGGCGCCCGCCACGCCGGGCCGGGCCGCGGCCGGGACCAGGCCGAGCACCCAGGTCCAGATGCGCTTGCCGTCGTAGAGCAGGAAGAGCGTGGAGAACATCGCGAGCAGGATGCCCGTCAGGACCTCGACCAGGACCGTCACGCCCTGCAGGCCGGCGCTGGTGATCTGCTCGGTGTTGGTGCCGATGGTCTCGCTGAGGTTCTTCGCGATGTCGTTGATCTGCTTCTCGGTCACGTGGAAGGGACTGTCCAGTGCCCAGAGCTTGAGTTCGTCGATGCCGTCGCGGACGCGGTCGGAGAGGTCGTCCAGGTTCTCCATGACCTGCCAGACCACGAACCAGCCGACGAGGCCGATGACCACGAAGCCGAGGATCGCGGTGACGGCGGTGGCCAGTCCGCGCGGCAGGCCGAGGCGGCGCAGCCGGACCACGAAGGGCTGCAGCAGCGCGGTGACGAGCAGGGCCGCGGCGAAGGCGAGGACGACGAGGCGGACCTCGCTGATCACCTTCATCAGCACCCAGAGCATCCCGGCGAGGAGCAGCAGCCGCCAGCTGGCCTCGGCGGCGACCCGCATGCCCCACGGGACCACGCTCACCGGGTCGGGACGCCCGGGAACCCCGGCGGCCGCTACGGGGACCACCGCGGGCGCGGGCTCCGCGACGGCCGGCCGCGGGGCGGACGTGGCGGGGCGCGGCAGGTCACCGGCGGTCTCGGCCTCGACTTCGGCGCGCCGCTCGTTGAGGCGCGCCTCCATCCGGTGCAGCCTGCTCCCGAGCCGGCCGAGCCAGCCTGCCCTCTTCGCCATGTCGTTCCCTTCCCCCCGTCCGGTACGCGGGCACCCGAAGACCGTACACGCGGGGAGCCCCGCACCGTCGAACGGTGCGGGGCTCCCCGAGGTCGGACGGACCGCGGCTGCGCGTGTGTCTAGTACCAGTTGTTGGCCTGGTGGAAGGTCCAGGCTTCGCACGGGCTGCCGTAGCGCTCGTTCATGTAGTTCAGGCCCCACTTGATCTGCGTCGCGGGGTTGGTGCGCCAGTCGGCGCCGGCCGAGGCCATCTTCGAGCCCGGGAGCGCCTGGACCAGACCGTAGGCGCCCGAGGACGAGTTCACGGCCTTGTAGTTCCAGGTGGATTCCTGGTTGATGATCTTGGAGAAGCACTGGAACTGCCCCGCCGGGACCATCTGCTGGGCGATGGCCTTGACCTCGGCGACCGTGTACGAGCTCTGGGCCGCGAAGTCACCGGCGTCGCGGGCGGCGGAGCGGCTGGCGACCTGCTCCTTCTCCTCGCGTTCCTTCTTCAGCCTGGCTTCGTCCGCGGCCTTCTTGTCGGCTTCGGCCTTCTCCGCTTCCGCCTTCTTGGACTTGGCGGTCTCGGCGGCCTGGAGGCGGGCGGCCTCCTCGGCCGAACGCTTGGCGTCGGCCTCGACGGCGTGGACGATCGCGTCGGCCTGCTGCGTCAGGGATGCGCTCTGGACCGCGGCCTGGTCGCCGACCGGGATCTCGGCGAGGAGAGTCGCGCCGGACGCGGTCGTCTCGAGATCGTTCGAGGAGGTGTCGCCAGTGGCGACGCCGACGACTGCGCCAACGGTGGTGACCGCGGTGGCCGAAGCCACGGCGAACCCCCGGACCGAGATCCGGCTCACACGGTGTCCTTCCAGCAGCGTCCGCAGTGACCGGGCGGGCGCAAGAGTGCCCCTTGACACTGGCCTCCGTGATGGTGCGGTCACTGGAGGCGCGGGCCCGTGGACAACTCCCTTGCGGGGGCTGCCGCGTGATGCTCCGGGCGGCATACGGCGAACGGCTGTGGAGTTGTGGTGCTGCGCGTACCTCACGGGAGATACAGGTGTGCCGTATGCGGGGCCTGACGGAAAACAGACTCTGCCGGACCCCGACGCCGCAGGGCAATTCTGGGGTGCGTGGGAAAGGTCACACCTGGCATGTCGGCGCTGTTTTCACCAAAGGCCTGTGCAGCGCGACGCCGCCCGGCTAAGCTTCTCGGCCTTTGCCGGGCGGCGTCAACTCATCCTCCCGCTATGCGTTTTTTGACCCTTTCACCCCGTCAGGGGCTAGAGGCTCTCGAGCATCTCGGTGACCAGTGCGGCGATCGGGGAGCGCTCGGAACGGGTCAGCGTGACGTGGGCGAAGAGCGGATGCCCCTTCAGTTTCTCGACGACGGCCACGACTCCGTCGTACCGGCCGACCCGCAGGTTGTCCCGCTGGGCGACGTCGTGGGTCAGGACGACCCGCGAATTGGCGCCGATGCGGGACAGAACGGTCAACAGGACGTTGCGTTCCAGGGACTGGGCCTCGTCCACGATCACGAAGGCGTCGTGCAGGGAGCGGCCCCGGATGTGCGTGAGGGGCAGGACCTCCAGCATCCCCCGGTTCAGCACCTCCTCGATGACCTCGCGCCCGGCGACCGAGGAGAGGGTGTCGAAGACCGCCTGTGCCCAGGGGCTCATCTTCTCGGAGGCGTCCCCGGGCAGGTAGCCGAGGTCCTGGCCGCCCACCGCGTACAGCGGCCGGAAGACCATCACCTTCTGATGCTGCCTCCGCTCCAGCACCGCTTCCAGGCCGGCACACAGGGCCAGCGCCGACTTTCCGGTACCGGCCCGGCCGCCCATGGAGAGGATCCCGATCTCCGGGTCGAGCAGGAGGTCGAGCGCGATGCGCTGCTCGGCGCTGCGGCCGTGCAGCCCGAAGGCCTCGCGGTCGCCGCGTACGAGCTTCACGTTGCCGTCCGCCGTGACCCGGCCCAGCGCCTTGCCGCGCTCGGACTGCAGGACGAGTCCGGTGTGCACGGGCAGTTCGGCGGCTTCCGGGACGTAGAGCCGCTCCTCGGAGTAGAGGAGGTCCACCTGTTCCCCGGAGAGGGACAGCTCGCTCATGCCCGTCCAGCCCGCATCGGTGATCGCGAGTTCCGCCCGGTACTCCTCGGCGATCAGCCCCACGGAGGAGGCCTTGATGCGCAGCGGCAGATCCTTCGAGACGACCGTGACGTCGTAGCCCTCGGCCTGGAGATTGCGGGCGACGGCGAGGATCCGCGAGTCGTTGTCCCCCAATCGGAAGCCGGCGGGCAGGACACCGGGGTCGGAGTGGTTGAGCTCGACGCGCAGGGTGCCGCCCAGATCGCCCAGCGGGATGGGAGCGTCGAGACGACCGTTGCGAACCCGGAAGTCGTCGAGCAGGCGCAGGGCCTGGCGCGCGAAGTAGCCGAGTTCGGGATGGTGCCTCTTTGCCTCCAGCTCGGTGATCACCACGATCGGGAGCACGACCTCGTGCTCGTCGAAGCGGGTGATCGCGTTGGGGTCTGCCAGCAGGACGCTGGTGTCGAGGACGTAGGTCCGCCTGTCGGGCAGGCGGCTCTTAGTGCTGGTCACCACGGAAGGACGTACCCCCTCGGAAGAGGTCGGGCCATGAAGACCGGACCGGTCATCGGCACCCATGCCAGGGCCGATTTCCGGCCCTCCACTGCGTCCGTGCGAACCGCACGTGCGTCCTGGTGCAAAGGGCCTCCCGGGCGGACGACCCCATGCCGTCCGCTGAGATTCGACACCCGTGGATCGGACGTCGACCTGCAAGGGATATTCCCCGAACAGGCCCGGCCATGCCATGGCATATGACGGACGCTCGGTGAATCCCTGGTGAAGGCTTCCGGGGGGTCGGCGCGGCGTGGTCCCGAGGAGGGCGGAGGGTGGTCCGAAGGGGCGTCAGGCGCCCCTTCGGCTCAGGTCCCGTACCGCCGGTGGCGCGCGGCGTAGTCGCGCAGGGCCCGCAGGAAGTCGACCTTCCGGAAGGCCGGCCAGAAGACCTCGCAGAAGTAGTACTCCGAGTGCGCGCTCTGCCACAGCATGAATCCGGACAGCCGCTGCTCGCCGCTGGTGCGGATCACGAGGTCCGGGTCGGGCTGGCCGCGCGTGTAGAGGTGCTCGGCGATGTGGTCGATGTCCAGGATCTCGGCGAGCTCCTCGCAGGAGGTGCCCTTCTCCGCGTGCTCCAGCAGCAGGGAGCGGACCGCGTCGGCGATCTCCTGGCGGCCGCCGTAGCCGACGGCGACGTTGACGAGTATCCCGTCGACGTCGTGCGTGGCCTGCTCGGCCTCCTTCAGGACGGTCTGCGTCCGGGCGGGCAGGATGTCGAGGTTGCCGACGTGGTGGACGCGCCAGCGGCCGTCCGCGGCGAGGCCCCGTACGGTGTTCTCGATGATGTTGAGCAGCGGGCGGAGCTCGACCTCCGGCCGGTCCAGGTTGTCCGTGGAGAGCATCCACAGGGTGACGACCTCGACGTCCGTCTCGGTGCACCAGCCCAGCATCTCGGAGATCTTGTCGGCGCCGGCCTGGTGGCCCTGCTCCGTGGTGCCTCCGGACGCCTTCGCCCAGCGCCTGTTCCCGTCCAGGATGACGCCGATGTGCTTGGGCACCGCGTCATGGTCGAGGCGGCCTTCCACCCGGCGTGCGTACAGCCTGTACACCAGGTCGCGCAACTTCACGATCTTCCAGCCCCTCCGTGCAATGCCCCCGTGCGATTGCGTACCCCCCGAGTGCGCCACATTACTGCGCAGCGGGATGCCCTACCCAACTCGGTCTGTCACAAGTCCGTGATAGGGAGGACAACGTGACTGATACCAATCCCTATCGGGCAGAGCCCTCGCGCTACGACTCCATGCCGTACCGGCGCACCGGCCACAGCGGCCTCAAGCTCCCCGCCATCTCCCTCGGCCTCTGGCACAACTTCGGTGACGACAAGTCCCTGGCGCCGCAGCGGGCCATCCTGCGCCGGGCCTTCGACCTCGGCGTGACCCACTTCGACCTGGCGAACAACTACGGGCCGCCGCCCGGGTCCGCCGAGCTGAACTTCGGCAAGATCTTCGCCCAGGACTTCGCGTCCCACCGCGAGGAGCTGGTCCTGTCCACCAAGGCCGGATACCTGATGCACGCCGGTCCGTACGGCGAGTGGGGCAGCCGCAAGTACCTGCTCGGCTCGCTCGACGCCTCGCTGAAGCGGATGGGTGTGGACTACGTCGACATCTTCTACTCGCACCGTTTCGACCCGGAGACCCCGCTGGAGGAGACCATGGGCGCCCTCGCGTCCGCGGTCCAGCAGGGCAAGGCGCTGTACGTCGGCGTCTCCTCCTACACGGCGGAGCAGACGGCCGAGGCAGCGGGGATCCTGCGGGAGATGGGGGTGCGGCCGCTGATCCACCAGCCCTCGTACTCCATGATCAACCGCTGGACGGAGGAGGACGGCCTGCTGGACACCCTGGAGGAGAACGGCATGGGCTGCATCTCCTTCGCGCCGCTCGCGCAGGGGCTGCTGACCGGCAAGTACCTGAAGGGGATCCCGGAGGGCTCGCGGGCCTCCCAGGGCAAGTCCCTCGACCCCGGCCTGCTGTCGCAGGACGTACTGCGCCGGCTGACGGGGCTGAACGAGATCGCGGTGCGGCGCGGGCAGTCGCTGGCGCAGCTGGCGCTGAACTGGGTGCTGCGCGACGAGCGGATGACCTCGGCCCTGATCGGCGCGTCCAGCGTGAAGCAGCTGGAGGAGAACGTGGCCGCACTGGCCGGTGCGCCGCTTTCGGAGCAGGAGCTGAAGGAGATCGATTCCTTCGCGGTCTCCACCCCCGGCACCAACATCTGGGCCCAGCGCGGCTGACCTGCACCGATGGCGTGCGGGGCCGCGGAGGCCGGGTGGAACGAAAAACGGGCCGGTCCGTGGGGGGGATACGGACCGGCCCGAGGGGGGGGTTCCACCATAACCCTTCGTAAAGCATCCTGCGTGCATTGCCGCGCCACGATTACGCTCCGAAACCACCCAGCAGCACTCCGGTGAAGGCCCCGGCCGCCATGAAGGGGCCGAAGGCGAAGTGTCGCGTCCGGGCCGCCGGGCCCCGCAGGACCAGGGCGAGGCCGTATCCGGACCCGTAGAGGAAGCCCAGGAACGCCCCCGCCGCCCATACCCCCCACCCGTACCACCCAAGAGCGACCCCCAGCGCGAGCGCGAACTTGACGTCCCCGAAGCCCATGCCCGCCGGGTTGATCAGGAAGAGCAGCAGGTACCCGGCCGCCAGCGCCGCCCCGCCGAGCAGCGCGAGCCGCCAGGACCCGGCCGCCCCGGGGAGCAGGGCGGCGGCGCCCAGTGCCGCGGCCGTCACGGCGGCGAGCGGCAGGGTCAGTACGTCGGGCAGCCGGTGCACGGCGCGGTCGACCAGGGCCGGCAGGACGAACAGCGGGGCGAGCGCCACGTACGCGGCCGTCTCGGGGCGGGGCCCGGCGGCCGCGGCGAGCGCGGCGCACACCGCCCCGGTCAGGGCGGCGGGGGGCAGCGGGCCGGCCCCGTAGACGTGCCGGGCCGCCGTCGCGACCGCTGCGGGTGCGGGCGGCGCGGTCCCGGCCGGGGCGGGCGCCCGGCAGCGGGCCGGGCCGAGCCAGCCGGCCAGCGCGTGCCCCTGCGGACAGCGGTCGCGCCAGGGCTCGCCCGGGGCCACGGAGAGCCGGTACGCGGCGCGGGGCAGCAGCAGCCCGGCGGCGGCGCCGTACCCGGCGGCGAGGACGATCAGCACCACACCCATGCGGCGACCGTAGCGACTGCACCGCCAGCCCGCCGGAGGTTCGGGGCACGGGGCCCGTTCACCCCCGCAGGACGCCCCCTAAGGTGGCGGCCATGGCGATGGCGAACTGGCGCGACGGCGGGGCCACCCTTCGGGTCGGGGCGGTGGCGGTCCCGCTGGAGGTCGCCGCCTCCTACCGGGCGCGGACCCGCGGGCTGCTCGGGCGGGACGGCATCACGGGGGCGCTGCTGCTGACGCCCGCGGCGAGCGTCCACACCTTCGGGATGCGGTTCCCGATCGACGTCGCCTACCTCGACCGGCGGCTGCGCGTCCTCGCGGTGACCACCATGGCCCCCGGCCGGCTCGGGCTGCCCCGCCCGCGCGCCCGGTACGTCCTGGAGGCCGAGGCGGGCGCGATGGCGGGCTGGGGACTGCGCGTCGGGGCCCCCGTCCGGGTGGAGCCGTCCGCCGGCCCCGCACCCGGCTGAGACGGCTCCCGCGGGGCCGCACGGCCGGGCGCGGCCGACGGGTGGGACGGGGCTGGGCCCGGTGTCGCGCGGGCGGTAGGTTGGGGCGGTTGAGCTGGGGTGTCAGGGGAGCGGCATGACGGAGAACGCGCGGATCAAGGCGCTGGAGCAGATCATGCCGGCGACGCACGGCGCCGACGAGGACATCGACTGGCAGGCGGCCGAGGCCGTCTGGGGCACCCGCTTCCCGGCCGATTTCATCGCGTTCATGGGCCGTTTCGGCGCGGGTTCCATCAACGGCGAGGCGAGCATCCTGCTGCCGCTGCCCAAGCCCGGCCTCCAGTGGGACCCGGCCGGGATGGCGGAGGAGACCGGCAACGCCCGGCAGATCTGGGAGGCCGAGGGCGGCCGGTCCGCCTTCGACCTGGACCCGGAGTCGGTCATCGCCTGGGGCGTCACCGGCGGCTCGGACATCCTGTGCTGGCTGACCACCGATCCCGACCCGGACCGCTGGCCGGTCCTGGTGTGCGGGCGGCACACGGCCGACTCCTTCGCGGTGTACCCGTACGGCATGGCCGAGTTCCTCTACCGGCTGTGCTCCGACGAGTTCGACGTGAGCCCCGTCAGCATCACCTTCTGGGACGGCGGCCACCTCAGCTTCGTGCACTGGCGCAAGGCCCAGCGGCGCTGGCAGGAGGGCCGCAACCCGGAGACGGGCGAGCCCGACCCGTACGCGGGCGACTTCGCCGACTAGTCCCCGGGCCCCGTCGAGCCCCTTCACCCGTTCCCTGACCGGAAACGGGTGATTCCGCATGTCTACGCGCGTCCCGATGGCCGATCACATATCGGAAAACACCAGTCGGAAATCGCCCAGTTGGAGCATTGACCACAAGTACGGCCCCAATGGAACCAACCGCCCGCCCTCGGGAGAGAATTTCGGCCAACGGGCCACGGAAGTACACCCCCCAGCCCGGAGCAACTCACGAGTAGTAACGGGATCCAAAAGAAAATCAGGGGAATACACCCGTGCGACGAAGAATTTTCGGAGCGGCCGCCACCACGGTCGTGTTCGGTCTGCTGATACCACTGTCCGGATGCGGAAGTGACGACGACGGTGCAGGTGACGGCGGTACGCTGCGTCTGGTCGCCGCGGAATACGGAGACACCCAGGCCACCAGTTCCAAGGCTTTCTGGGACAAGCTGACGGCTGATTTCACCGCCGCCCATCCCGGCATCAAGGTCGAGGTCCAGCTCCTGCCGTGGGCCGACATCGACCGTGAGGTCTCCCGTATGGTCAACACCGGGAAAGCGCCGGACATGGCCCTCATGGGCTCGTACTCCGACTTCGCGGCCCAGGGCAAGCTCTATTCCGCGGACCAGCTCCTCTCGGTCACCGCCGAGGCGAACTTCCTGCAGCCGCTCGCCGAGGCGGGATCGGTCGGCAGCACCCTCTACGGGCTGCCCTTCGTGGCGAGCAGCCGCCTGCTCTTCTACAACGAGGCCCTGTTCGCCAAGGCCGGCATCACCAAGCCGCCCACCACCTGGAACGAGCTCAAGGCCGCCGCGAAGGCGCTCAAGGACAAGGGCGTGAAGTTCCCCTTCGCCATGCCCCTGGGCCCGGAGGAGGCGCACGCCGAGGCCATGATCTGGGAACTCAGCAACGGCGGCGGCTACGCCGACAGCAGCGGCAACTACAACCTGGCCTCCGAGCAGAACATCGACACCTGGCGATGGGTCAAGGGCAACCTCGTCGAGACCGGCCTGACCGGGCCCGTCCCGCCCTCCCAGCTCAACCGCGCCGACGCCTTCGCGGCGTTCCTGCGCGGCGAGGTCGGCATGCTGAACGGATACCCCTCGCTGGACCACGAGGCGCGCGCCAAGGGCATCGGGGTCGGCGCGGTCGCCATGCCGGTCTCGGACGGCCTCGGAACCGGGGAGAACCCGCCGGCCGTGGGCGTCGCCGACTGGATGATGGCCTTCAAGCAGAACGGCAACCGCCAACAGATCGGAAAGTTCGTCGAGTTCCTCTACCAGGACAAGAACCTGACGGACTTCGCCAGCCGCTACCACCTGCTGCCTTCGACCACCAGCGCCCTGCGCACCCAGGACGGCGGCGGCCTCAGCAAGAACGACACGCAGTTCCTGACCGCCCTGCGGGGGGCCCAGCTCTACCCGGTCAACGACCCGGCCTGGGTGACGGTCAGCGACACCATCAAGCGCAACATCGGCCGGGCCGTGGAACCGGGCGTGGACCCGAAGGTCGTCCTCGAGGACATCGCCGCCAAGGCGAACCAGGCCTCCAAGAAGAACTGAGCGTCCCCCTGACACGGGACCTTGGACCCCTGCCGCATCGCACCCCGTGCGGCACCCTGGCTGTTGCGGCACTCGATCCGAGGCCCCGGCCCAGTCGCCCGCCGAGCACCCACAAGGTGCGCGGGGCGGCCGGCCCCCGTCCCGCCACCCACCCGCCGGTCAGCGCCGGCCGTTGTCCGGGGCGAAGGCCGTGCGGTACTGCTCGCAGTTCGAGTTCCAGGGCAGCTTGCCCGACAGCGTCCCGTAGCCGGACCGCGTGACCGACCATTCCACCGTGTACTCGCCGGTGTCGCACGCGATCCGCTTGCCGCCCGTGACCTTCTCGCGCCCCGTCGCCGGCTGCCCGGTCAGCTCCCGGTCCACGACCGCGACCTGGACCCCCTCGGCGCTGCGCAGCACGGCGTGCACGACGATCGCGTGCGTGTCGTCCTTGGTGGTCAGCGCCTTCTTCACCAGGGCCGAGTCCGACACCGACCAGGCGAATTCGTACGAGGGCTGCCAGGCGAGGCTCTTGGGGTCGGGGACCTGGCGCTCGTAGTCCGGGGCGCCCGAGGGGCCGGGACGGGTGACCGTCCGGTACTGGACCCCCGGGTGGAAGCGGAACTGCCCCTCCACCTTGTGCATCTCGTCCTTGGTCCACATCGACTTCATGGTCTTCTCTCCGCCGGCCGGGTCCTGGAGGTAGACCGTGCCCTCGGCGGCGGTGGCGGACTGGCCCAGGAGGGGGGCCAGGGCGCTCGCGGTGGCGGCGAGGGCGAGAGCGGCGATCCGGGTGCGGTTCATGCCCGGCCCAACGGGCCGCTCCGGCGGGCCGGAACGACACCGGCGGCGCATTCACCCGTACGTGCGGGCCGCTGCTGCGGTGGTCGTGGCACTGCTCGCGCAGGACGGGGTGCTCGACCTGGACGCACTGGTGCCGACTGGCCGGAGTTCACCGGGTACGGCACGGGGCACCTGACGGAGCGGCAGCCGGTCTCCCCCCAGGGTGTCGGCACGGCACAGCGCGCGGCGGGTGCACTGGGCTGGGCCGACCCTGCCACCGGGACGGCGTACGGGTACACGCGCCGCCGTTACGGCTTCCCGGGCGAGCGGCCACGGAGAACGAGGCCCCGGCGGCGGCGGTGCTGGAGGTGGCGCGTTCGCGGTGAGGGCCGACGGGCCGACGGGCCGACGGGAGGGTGCGGCCCGCTCAGGCCTGGCCGGTCTCGAAACGGCTGATCAGACCGTCGGAGCCGACGAAGAACTGCCAGGACGTGAGCATCTCGCCCCAGGTGTCGTTGCGGTAGCCGACCACCAGCCGGCGGCCGTCCTCGGACTCGGAGCGCACGTCCATGTGGCCGCCGGAGGAGAAGATCTCCTTGTCGGCCCACTGGTGGAGCTCGCGGTCCGATCCGTCGTCGGACATCGTGGCGTCCGGGGCGAGGTTCGCCTCGAAGGCCTGCCGGTCACCGTCGTTGACGGCGGTGACGAAGGCGCGGACGGCGGGGTCGGAGAGCTGGCTCGGTTCGATCACTGGGTCCTCCTGGTCGGACGGGCGCGTACGGGGCGGCGTGCGCGGCTGCGTACGCGACCAGGGAACACCGTGGGCACGACCGGGGTGTCGACCCTCACCCGTTCGCCGCCGGACGGCGTGTCAGGCCGGTTCAGGAGGGGTCGGGGGCGGTGCGCACCGGGAATCCGGTCGGCCTGCCCTCTTCCTTCAGCCAGGCCAGCACCTGGTCGAGCGCCTCGACGGTCTGCGCGCGGTTGCCGCCGCCGTCGTGGAAGAGCACCGTCGGGCCGTCGGGGAGCTCGCGCTTGACCGCGTCGACGATGGCGGCGACGCCCGGCTTGCCGAAGTCCTTGGTGTCGACGTTCCAGCCGAGGGGCCGCATGCCGTGGGCGGCGGCTATGCGGCGGCTGTCGGGGGTGAACGCCCCGCCGGGGGCCCGGTAGTACTCGACCTTCGCCCCGCTGCCCGCCGCCTCCTCGATCAGCTTCTTCGCGTCGAGGATCTGCTGCTCCTGGTAGGCCACGGGCTTCTTGTCCATGGCGGTGTCGTGGTCCATGGTGTGGTCGCAGAGCCGGTGACCGGCGGCGACGACCTGCTCGACGAGGTCGGGGTGGGCCTTGGCCTGCGGCCCGACCATGCAGAAGGCGGCCTTCACGTCGTACTTGGCGAGCACCTCCAGCACCTTCGGGGTCCACCGGGGGTCGGGGCCGTCGTCGATCGTGATGTTCACGGCGTCCGCGCCGCTCTCCGACGCGTGGGCTATGCCTTCGGGTATCCGCGCGCCCGCCCGCTGCCCCCGGGGGCCCGCGGCGCCGGTGTCCTGTTCGCGGGACACGTTCTGGTGCGGGGCGTCGTGGGGCGGGTCCACGAGGGTGGTCACCGCCCAGATCGTCGCCGCCACGGCCGCGGCCGATGCGATGACGGCCGCGCGGGCCAGAACCCCCTGCGTCCTCGTCCGCGGCGCGCTCGCCGGGTCCGTCGCGTTCTGCTGCTTGTCCATGTCGGGCGTCCACTTCCCATCCGCCTGGTGAGCGTTCTGTGCATCAGGACGTCCGTCGCCGTGAAGGGGTTGCCCCCAATTCCCCCATAAGTTCCACATAATGGGACTTAGGTCCTTGATCGTCCCAAATTCCTGCCCACGGGGAGCCGGGCGAAACGGTGCTCCCGCAGCAGAGCCCGGCCCCGGTGGAGGGATCCACCGGGGCCGGGCTCCTGCGTCCGTAGGGGTTCGCGTCAGTGGGCGACGGACTCCCGGGGCGCCGGGGCGGACGCGTCGCCCTTGCCGTCGCCGTCGCCGCTGTGACCACTCTCACCGTCGGCCGGGGCCGGGACCGAGCCGCGCAGCGGGACCTCCTTGACGAACCAGGCGGCCAGGAAGCCCAGGAGGGCGATGGCGGCGCCGAGCACGAAGGCGGAGTGCGTACCGGCGGCCACCGCGTACTGGTACGCCTCGCGCACCGCTTCGGGCAGCTTGGCCAGGCTCGCGGCGTCCAGCTGGGCGGAGCCCGCGGCGCCGGCGGCCTCCGGGCCGAGCCGGTCGGACATGGTGCGGGTGACCTCGGAGGTGAAGAGCGAGCCCATCAGGGCGACGCCGAAGGAGCCGCCGAGCGTACGGAAGAGGGTCGCGGAGGAGGACGCGACACCCATGTCCTTCATGTCGACGCTGTTCTGGGCGACCAGCATCGTGATCTGCATCAGGAAGCCGAGACCGGCACCGAGGACGGCCATGTACACGCCGGAGACCAGGCGCGAGGTACCGGTGTCCATCGTCGCGAGCAGGAACAGCCCGACGACCATCAGCGCGCCACCGAGGATCGGGTACAGCTTGTACTTGCCGTTGCTGGTGGTGGCCCGGCCCACGACCAGCGAGATCACCATCATGGACAGCAGCATCGGCAGGAGCAGCAGGCCCGAGTTGGTGGCGGAGGCACCCTGCACCGACTGCTGGAACAGCGGCAGGTAGACGACGCCGCCGAACATGGCGAAGCCGACCAGGAAGCCGATCACGGCCATGAGGCTGAAGTTGCGGCTGCGGAAGATGTGCAGCGGCATGACCGGCTCGGCGGCCTTGGTCTCGACGTAGAGGAACCCGGCGGTCGACACCACGCCGACGGCGATCAGCCCGGAGATCTCGGCGGAGGCCCAGGCGTACTCGGTGCCGCCCCAGGTCGTGACGAGGACGGTGGAGGTGATGGCGACGGTGAGGAGGGCCGCCCCGAGGTAGTCGATCTTCGGGCGGGTCCGGTCCGTCCGCTTCGGCAGGTGCAGTACGGCGGTGACCATGGCCAGCGCCACCGCGCCGAGGGGGAGGTTGATGTAGAAGGACCAGCGCCAGCCCCAGTGGTCGGTGATGGTGCCGCCGACCAGCGGGCCGCCGATCATGGCGAGCGCCATCACGCCGGCCATCATGCCCTGGTACTTGCCGCGCTCGCGGGGCGGGATCAGGTCGCCGATGATCGCCATGACGCCGACCATCAGACCGCCGGCGCCGAGGCCCTGGACCGCGCGGAAGCCGATCAGCTGGCCCATGTCCTGGGCCATGCCGCTGAGCGCGGAGCCGATGAGGAAGATGACGATCGAGGTGAGGAAGGAGCTCTTGCGCCCGTACAGGTCGCCGATCTTGCCCCAGATCGGCGTGGAGGCCGCGGTGGCCAGCGTGTAGGCGGTGACCACCCAGGAGAGGTGCTCCAGGCCGCCGAGCTCGCCGACGATCGTGGGCATGGCGGTGCCGATGATCATGTTGTCGAGCATGGCCAGCAGCATCGCGATCATGAGCGCCATGAGCACGACCCGCACGCTGCGCGGCTTCGCCTCCACGTCCACCTCCCCCGAGGTCTTCGCCGTGTTGACCGTCTCGCCCATGTCCACTCCCCTGGCACGTCTTCCTGCACCGGCACTTACTTGCCGACCGGCTAGTTCACTACACTGGGGGACGGTAGACCCGTAACTAGCCGGGCGTCAAGTAAGTAATTCTGAGGAGAACCATGCCCAGCAACGGTCCGCAGCAGCGTCGCGGCAACACGCGTCAGCGCATCCAGGACATCGCGCTGGAGCTCTTCGCCGAGCAGGGTTACGAGAAGACGTCGCTGCGCGAGATCGCGGAGCGGCTGGAGGTCACGAAGGCGGCGCTGTACTACCACTTCAAGACCAAGGAAGACATCATCATCAGCCTCTTCGAGGACCTGACCCGGCCCATCGACGAGCTGATCGCCTGGGCGGAGGAGCAGCCGAGCTCCCTGGAGACCAAGCAGGAGGTCCTGCGGCGCTACAGCGAGGCGATGGCGGCGGGCGCCTCGCTGTACCGCTTCATGCAGGAGAACCAGGCGACGATGCGCGAGCTCAGCATCGGCGAGACCGTCAAGAAGCGGCTGTTCCGCCTGGTGGAGCTGTTGCGGACGACCGACGGCCCGCTGACGGACCAGGTCCGCTGCGTCAGCGCCCTCTTCACGCTGCACGCCGGAATGATGTTCCTCCAGCACGTGGAGGGCGACCCCGAGGAGACCCGCCAGGCCGCCCTGGCCGTCGCCATCGACCTGATCACCCAGGCCCACCACGAGCAGCCCTGACCGGCGGACCGACGGAAGGGGCCGCGCCCGCGGCTCGCCGGCCGGGCCGCCCGGCCGCTACCCGCGCAGGCGCCGCTCCGCCTCCTCGATCGGCACGTCGTTGATGCTGGCCTCGCGGCGGGACATCAGGCCGTCCGCGTCGAACTCCCACTGCTCGTTGCCGTGGCTGCGCCACCACTGGCCGGCGGTGTCGTGCCACTCGTACTCGAAGCGGACGGAGATGCGGTTGCCGGTGCAGGCCCAGAGTTCCTTGCGCAGGCGGTAGTCGAGCTCGCGCTCCCACTTCTCGGCGAGGAAGGCCCGGATCTCGGCGCGGCCGGTGAGGAAGCGGTCGCGGTTGCGCCACTGCGAGTCCTCCGTGTACGCGAGGGCGACGCGTGCGGGGTCGCGACTGTTCCAGGCGTCCTCGGCGGCCTGCACCTTGACCCGCGCGGACTCTTCGGTGAAGGGGGGCACGGGCGGTCGTACGGCGGTGGCGGTCATGACGACAACCCTCCTGACGGTGATGAGAGAACGAACGTTCTCACTCTAGAGAACGCCCGTTCTCCCCGCAAGGCGGAGCTGGTCTACGCTGCCCTCATGGACGACGAAGAGGCCCGCACCCGACTCCTGGACGCGGCGGAGGCACTGTTCTACGCCGACGGCATCCAAGCCGTCGGCATGGACCGCATCCGCACCGAGTCGGGGGTCCCCCTGAAACGGCTCTACAGGCTCTTCCCCGCGAAGGAATCCCTGGTCACGGCCTACCTCCAGCGCCGCGACCGGCGCTGGACGAACAGCCTGCGCGATGCGGTGGCCGACGCTCCCGACCCGGTCGCGGCCGTCTTCGACTGGCTGGCGGCCTGGTTCTCGGAGCCGGACTTCCGGGGCTGCGCCTTCCTGAACGCCTTCGGCGAACTGGGCACCGGGCCGCAGGCGGTGCTGGACGTCGTGCGCCGCCACAAGGCGGAACTACGGGCCCTGCTGGGCGAGCTGGCCGGCCCGGGCGAGGACGCGCTGGCGGACCAGCTGATGATCCTGGTCGAGGGCGCCACGGTGGTGGCGGCCCTGGACCCCGGCCCGGAACCCGCTCACCGGGCGGGCGCGGCGGCCGCCCTGCTCATTCGCTCCCGCGCGGGAAGGTGATCTCGACGCGCCGGTTCTTCTTGCGGCCTTCCTCGGTGCTGTTGTCGGCGATCGGGTAGTCCTCGCTGTACCCGCGGACGTCGAAGACGACGCTCGGATCGGTCACGGTCTTGGCCAGCTCAGCCTGCACGGCATCGGCCCGCTGCTTGGACAGCTCCTTGCCGTGCTCGTAGCTGCCCTGGTCGTCGGTGAACCCGAAGACCCGGACACGGGTCGCCTTCTGCTGGTTCACCTCGTTGGCGATGGCCTGGATCCGGGCGGCCGCCTGCGCGTTGAAGACGGCACTGTTCTCGGGGAACAACACCTCCGACTGCAACGCCATCATGACGGTCTGATTGGTCTCCTGCCGCCGCTGCTCCCCGCCGAGGTCCTCGACGACCTCGGCGATGTCGAGGACCTTGGGGGGCTGGAGCGTCCCGCCCTGGGGGATCTTCAGGCCGGGCGAGTTCGAGTCGATGGGCACCGGCGCGGCCGCGGACGGCTCCGTGCCGGGGGGCGCGGACGGCTTGACCTCGTCGGCGTACGCCGCCGTCGCGCCGATGAGGTGGGCGCCGGCGATGACGAGGGCAGAGACCGCTGTGGCCGCTGCCGCACGGCGGCATGTTGTCATGGGGTCACCCCGAGATCTTGACGGTGGCCGTACCGAACGTGGGCAGGCTGAACTCGACCTCGGCTGTGGTGGCAGGTGGTGACGGAAACTGGGCGAAGAAGGGAATTGTCTCGCCAGCATCGACGCTGGAAACTCCCGTCGTGCACAGGCATTGCTCGCTGTCCCTCAACACGTAGTAACGCTTCTTGCCCACCTTGTCGACCATCGTCGCACCCGCTACCGATTCGCCGGTCCCGATCACTTCGTTCCCCCGCCAAGGCACAGTGTTCCTGTACGGCTGGCTGCCCGTGTTCTTGATCTGCCCGCTGATGGTCAGGTAGCCGCCCGGGTCGCGCACTGCCGAGTTGATGACCAGAGCCATTCCCGTTTCCCCATTCAGCGTGGCAATCACCTGGGTGGGCTGAGAACTCTGACCCGCACCCGGAGTCGGCTTCTGTGACACCGACCCTTGCGCCTGAGGACTCGCTGACTTCTGCGGCCCGTCCGGCTTGTTGTCGTCACCGTCACCACATCCAGCCAGTGTGAGGGCCATGACCGCCGCACTCACCACGGCCACTCCCCCACGGACCTTCACCTTGCGCCGAATGCTCATCAATGAACGTTCCCTTGTCTCTCGTTCCCTGTCAGCTGACGAGTCGCACGCTGAACAGTCTTCTGGTCAATGCGGTGATCGAACCCGGTTTGAGCGGGTCGAGCCTCAGCTGCTCTGCGCCGCAATCGAAGTTGACCGTCGATGGAACCGGCGTGGGCGTCGGCGTAGGCGTGGCACCCTCGGTCGGCGCCGTAGCCGTAGGGCGCGGGGTGGGCGCCGCCACCAGAGTGCACTTAGACTCGATCAAGGCCGTGGCCTGGGCTGTTCCATGCATGCTGTCGGTGCCCGGGATGACCGAGTCACCGACCGTCCCCTTGGTCTCGACCGTGACGGAGAACCGAGGAAGCGAGGGCACGCACGTCGCCGTGGCATCGTTCTTCGCAGCGAAGGCCTCTGCCGCCGCGCAGGCGCCGCCGACCTTGAAGAATCCGCCGTCGACGATTCTCTTCCAGTCGTCGGACGTCACCGCGGCCAGATCGAGCCCGCGGAACACCCCGTCCCGCGCTTCGCGCCCCGCCGCCAGCGCTGCAGCATCCGCTGCGCCCTGCGCATCGCTCCTGGTGACAGACGCCTGTCCCACGACGAAGAAGGCCAGCGCAGCAAAGAGCAGACCCGCCACCACGACCACGTAAAGGGGGAAGGCCTGCCCTCGGTCGAGCGAACGCTTCCTACCCGCCTGCATCAGCCTGCTTTGACATTTGCCACTGCTTCCTTGATCCGCTTGGTGATGTCGCCACCGATCCCCGATCCCACGATCGCTCCCACGATCACGATCACCACCAGGATGATTCCTAGGTACTCGAACGCGGTCTGCCCGCGGTCGAGCCCCGCGTAGCGCTTGCGGATCCGGCTTACGGCCGTGTCCACCCAGCCGTTCACCCGGATCCTCGCCTCGACGGTGGCCTTCAGCAGGGTGTGGTGTGACATGAGGGGTCCCTCCCGGACGGGTGCCGTTGTCGATTTGCGGACAGTACGGCGGGTCACCGGTCGTTACCAAGGGTCCCGGGGCCCAATTACGGACCCACTGCGCACTCCGTCTACCCATGACCGGTCACTCCTGGACGGGCGGTTCCCAGCCAGCGGGCTATGGCTTCGCTGCGGGTGGTGCTCCGGAGCTTCGCGAAGATGCGGTTGATGTGGTTCTTGACCGTCTTCTCGCTGATGAAGCAGGCGGCGGCGATCTGCTGGTTGCTCATTCCGGATGCGATCAGATCCATGATCTCCACCTCCCGGGAACTCAGACCGAACTCCATCGAGTTGTGCATCCGCTCAGAAGACTGTGCCACAACTCGTTGCGGTTGCGAAGGGGTACGGAGTTCTGCGAGGAGGGCGCTCGCCGCCGTCGGGGTGAGGTGCGGGCGGCCCTCGCGGACGTCGCGGACCGCGCGCAGCAGGTCGTCGGCGGTGAACTCGCCGTGGACCAGGTAGCCGCCCGCGCCCAGCAGCAGGGCCTCCCGGACGACGCAGGCCTCCTGGCTGTACGTCAGCATCAGTACGGGCGCCAGCCGGACCAGGTGCGGCAGCGCCGAGATGCCGTCCACGCCCGGCATGCGGACGTCCAGCAGGATCACGTCCGGGGCGTGCCGGCGGGTCAGGCTCAGGGCCTCGCGGCCGTCCGCGGCCTGGGCGACGACCTCCAGGTCGGGGGAGGTGGACAGGAGCGCGGCCAGGCCGGCCCGGACCACTGGGTTGTCGTCCGCGATCAGCACGTGGAGCGGCATCAGGGGCTCCCCTCCGGGGCGAGGGCCGCGATCAGCAGGACGAGGCGCACCCGGGTGCCGGGGCCGCTCCCGGGGCCGGAGCTGCCGGGGCGCGGGCCGATGTGGAGGGTGGCTCCGATCGCCGCGGCGCGTTCCGTCATGCCGAGCAGCCCGAAGTGGCCCTCGCGGTGCAGCGCCGGCAGGTCCGTCCCCGCTCCGGGCAGGCCGCGGCCGTCGTCCTCGACGGTCACGGTGAGGCGGGGCCCGTCGACGGCGGCCTCGACCACCACGCGCCGTGCGTCCGCGTGGCGGCGGGCGTTGTCCACGGCCTCGGAGACCACGGCGACGAGCTGCCGGGCCACCGCGGAGGGGACGGTCGGCAGGATGCCCGCCGCCCTGAACTCCACCCCCTCGGTGCAGAGCGCGCGCAGCGGCGCGGTGAGCGCGATCCCGGGGGTGTCCAGGTCGAGGTCGCGGCGGAGGTCGGTCAGCAGGGTGCGGGACTCGGCCGCCGCGCGCCGCGCCGCCCCGGCGATGAGTTCGGCCTGGCGGCGGACGGCCTCCGGGTCGGTGGTGCGGGACAGGGCGTCGGCGGCGAGGGCCAGGCCGTGCAGGGTCTTGGACACCGAGTCGTGCATCTCCCGGGCCAGGTGGTCGCGTTCGGCCCGGACCGCCTCGGTGACCGCCAGCCGGGCCCGGGCCCGGGTCAGGGCCCGGCCGGCGGCTCCGAAGCGGAAGAGAAGGTCGCGCAGGGAGGCCCCGGCCGCGCCCGCCAGCAGGCAGAGGGTGGCGAGCAGCAGCCCGTCGGCCAACAGGGCCACGGCGACCGCCTGCACGGCGGCGTACGGGGCCGAGCCGCGCCAGCCGTAGACCAGCCCGGCCAGCAGGGGGGTGCAGACGCAGACGAGGCCCAGCGGGGACTCGGGGGTCGCCGTGACCAGCAGCAGCCCGCTGAGGGCCATGTCCGGGGCCAGCAACCAGCGGTGGCGCAGCAGCAGGGGGCCGAACCGCTCCCAGTCACGGAACAGGGCGTAGGAGACGAGGACGGTGACCAGCACCGCCCCGGCCACCAGGTACGTCGGGACGCCGGGCGCCGCCCCGCCGAGGGCCGGCGGCGTACCCAGCGCGATCATGACCAGGCGGAAGGCGAAGACCTGGCGGCACAGGGCCTGGAGTGCGTTCGCCTGCAGGGTCGGTCCGGGTGCCGTGGGCGATACCCCCGGGGCCGGCCGCCGCCGGGCGGCGGCGCGCCGTGCGAAGGCTTCCCGCCCCAGGCCGGCCGGCGCCGTGGTGCCCGGTGTGGCCGCCATGGCTCACCCGCCTCCGAACAGGGCGCCGAAGTCGACGTCCGCGCCGTAGACGAAGCCGCAGACGAGCAGGATGAGCGTGCCCGGCAGCATGAACATGGTGACGGCGAAGGTGGCCTTCGGCACGGCTCGCGCCGCACGCCGGCGGGCGTTCTGGGCGTCCGTGCGCCGCATGTCCTCGGCGATCGCGATGAGGGTCTCCACGATCGGGGAGCCCAGCTCCTCGCCCTGCTGGAGGGCGGTGACGAACTGGGCGACCTGCTCCGAGTCGTTGCGCCGCCGCAGCTCGTCGAAGGCCTGGCGGCGGCTGACGCCCATGTCCATCTGCTGCAGGGTGATGCGGACCTCGTCGGACCAGGGGCCCTCGTACTTGTCGGCCACCCGGTCGAGGGCCTGCCGGAAGCCGAGCCCCGCGCTGACCACGACGGCCAGCACGTCCAGGAAGTCCGGGAGGGTGCGCTCGATGTGGTCCCGGCGCACCCGGATCGCCGACCACAGGCCGGCCTCGATCCAGAACAGGCCGAAGGCGACCATCAGCAGGGCGGGGACGAGCTGCCCGTTGATCAGCATCGAGAAGGCGCCGAGCGCGCCGAGGAACCCGTACACGGCGCGGCGCGCCGCGTAGCGGTCGATGGTCAGGCCGGCGGGGTTGCCCGCCATGTCGATCTGGCGGCGTTTGCGCGCGACCTGGTGCGGTCCCATCAGGCGCAGGACCAGCGGGGCCCAGCGGATGCCCAGGCGGTCGACGAGGGAGCCGACCGCGGTGGTGCGCGTGGCGCCGACCTCCAGGGCGAGGGCGAGGTCCGTGGGCAGTTTCACGTCGGCGCGGTAGAGGCGGATGCCGTGGAAGGCTCCGAGCACCGACAGGGCGGCGACGAGGGCGAGGAGGAGTTCGGTCATCGGTCCGGCCCCCTCACACGTCGATCTTCGAGAGGCGGCGGATGAGCAGGAAGCCCAGGGTGAACAGGCCGAGCGAGATCAGGACGGCGGTCTGCCCGATGAAGGCGCCCGTCATCCGGTCCAGGGCGCCCGGCATCATCACGTCCACCAGCAGCAGGGAGCCCAGGCCCATGGCCGGGACCAGGTAGGCGGTCACCGTGACCTGGGACAGCTGGGTACGGATCTCACGGCGGGTCTCCTTGCGCTGTTCCAGGGTGACCGTGAGGTTGCGCAGGCTGTCGACGATGGCACCGCCCGCCCGGGCCGACAGGACGAGGGTGGAGACCAGGACGACGAGTTCGCGGGAGGGCAGCCGTTCGGTGAGCTCGCCGAGGGACTCCTCGATGGAGTGGCCGACGGCGAGCCGGTCGGCGACGCGGGCGAGTTCCTCGCCCGCCGGGGCCTCCAGCTCCTCGGCCGCGATCCCGATGGCCGTGCGCAGGGCGAGCCCGGCCTGGGTGGCGTTGGCGAGGATGCGGGCCAGTTCGGGCAGCTGGTTGATGAACCGCTCCGTACGGCGCGTGCGCTGCCAGTTGAGGAAGGCGTCGGCCGCCCAGACGCCGATCGCGCCCGCCACCGGGCCGAAGAACGGGGCGAGGAAGGATGCGGCGACCAGCCACACCCCGGCGATGCCGGCCAGCATGGCGACGAAGAACTCGCCGGGTGTGAGGTCCAGGCCGGTCGTCGCCAGCTTCCGCTCGATCCGCCGTCCCAGGGCGGTCCTGCGCAGCCGGCGGTCCACTGCGGGGAAGCGGCGGTGGCGGCCCGCGGGTGGAGGGGCGCCGCTCGCCGAGAGGCGTTCGACGAGGGCGGCGCGCTGGGCCCGGCCGGCGGAGTACGCGTGCACGCCGAGGACGACGAGCAGGCAGGCCAGGAGGGTGGCGCCGAGGGTCAGGAGGACGATTGGGTTCACAGGACGGTCCGGGTGATGCGGGTGGCCAGGGGGTCGTCGGGCGGGGCGACACCGAAGGCCTGCGGGATCGGCTGGTTGTTCATGTAAAGGCGTTCGGCGATGCGGCGCGGCAGCGGGTAGTACTCGAAGGAGCCGTGCACGCGCCCGTCCGGCCCCATGGGCTGGGCGGCGAACCGGCAGACGGTGGTGATCCGGAAGGGTTCGCGGCCGTGCGATTCGAGGATGGAGATCTCGGTGACGCGGCGCGAGCCGTCGCCGAAGCGGGTCAGCTGGACGACGACGTTGACGGCGCTGTTGATCTGGTCCTGGAGCGCCTCGAAGGGGACTTCCACCTCCGACATCGAGGCGAGGGTCTGGAGGCGCATCAGGGCGTCCTCCGCGCTGTTGGCGTGGACGGTGGCCAGTGAGCCGTCGTGGCCGGTGGACATGGCCTGGAGCATGTCGAGGGTCTCGCCGCCGCGGACCTCGCCGACGATGATGCGGTCGGGGCGCATGCGCAGGGAGTTGCGGACGAGGTCGCGGATGGTGATCTGGCCCTTGCCCTCGACGTTTGCCGGGCGGGATTCCAGGCGGATGACGTGGGCCTGCTGGAGCTGGAGTTCCGCCGAGTCCTCGATGGTGATGATCCGTTCGCCCTCCGGGATCAGTCCGGAGAGGGCGTTGAGGAGGGTGGTCTTGCCGGTGCCCGTGGCCCCGGAGACGATCACGTTCATCTTCGCCTGGACCAGCCCCGACAGCAGGAGCAGCATCTGCTCGTCGAGCGAGCCGAGGGCGATCATCTCGTGCAGGGTGAAGGCGCGCGGGAAGCGGCGGATCGTGAGCGTGGCGCCGGTCAGCGACAGCGGAGGGATGATGACGTTGACGCGCTCACCGCTGGGCAGGCGGGCGTCGACCATCGGATTGGCCTCGTCCACGCGGCGGTTGACGGTGGAGACGATGCGTTCGATGGTCTGCATCAGCTGCTCGTGCGAGGCGAAGCGCAGGGGCAGCTGCTCGACCCGGCCGGCCCGTTCGACGAAGATCTGGTCGGGCCCGTTGACCATGATCTCGGAGATCGAGGCGTCTTCGAGGAGCGGCTCGAGCACGCCGAGGCCCAGGGCCTCGTCGACGACGCGGCGGATCAGCTGGGCCCGCTCGACGGTGGACAGGACGGGGCCCTCGCGGCTGATGATGTGGCCGAGCACCCGCTCCAGCCGGGCCCGCCTCTCGGCGGGCGCGAGCGCGGACATCTCGGCGAGGTCGATCTCCTCCAGCAGCTTGGCGCGGTAGGAGGAGACCAGCCGGCCGTCCTCGCGCGGGTTGTGCCGGTCGTCGGGGGTGCTGACCCGGGAACGCAGGCTCATGGTCCGGTCACCTTCGGGTCGTCGTTGGGCATGACAGCGGTGGCCACCGCGGCCTCCAGGTCGAGCCCGGGCACGATGGCCTTGATCTCGATCCTCGCCACCGCGGTCACGGCGTCGTCGTCCTTGGTCACCGTGACCTGCGCGCCGAGGCCCGGCTTGACGGCGGCCCGGCCCGCCGCCTCGCCCCCGCTGCCCTTGCGGGCCTCGACGCGGGCGGCCGTACGCGCGGCCGTGTCGGCCTGTTCGTGGACGTACGCGACCCAGCCCAGCTGGATCCCGCACAGCGCGACGAACAGCAGGATCGGCACGAAGCCGATGTACTCGATCGCCACCTGGCCCCGGTCGGAGCGCATCCGCCCGTTCACGTCACTCCGCCTCCTTCTCCGTCGCCGCGCCGCCCGTGCCCTCGATCGAACCGAAGTCGAGCGAGGGGTGCAGGACGGGGATGCCGAGCTTGACGGTCGCCTTGTAGACGTCGCCCTGCCCGGTGCAGATCACCTGGATTCCCCAGGCCTCCCCGATGTGCTCGCGGGCCGCCGCCGCGCACGCGCCGGCCCCCTCCACCGCTCCCGCCCGGGCCGCCTCGTCGGCGGCGTTGCCCGCCAGGGAGAACGCGTACCCGATCAGTACGCACTGCCACACCGCGGCCACGAGCAGCAGGATCAGCGGCACCGTGCCGACGAACTCGACCGCCACCTGGCCGCGGTCCCCCCGGGCACCGCGGGGGCGTCCGCGTGCCGCCGGCACCGGTCAGCCCTCCCGGCCGCGGCGCAGCCGGGCCACCGGGCCGGACACGCGCAGGGCCAGGGAGGTCCCGGAGCTCCCCGGGCCGGCCGGGCCCGGGGAGCCCAGGGCCTTCGGGGAGCCGTGGGCGCCCGCCGGGGTCTCCGGGGCGGACAGGAGCCCGAGTTCGCCCGCCAGGGTCCACAGGGCCTGCTTCACCGTGGAGCGGTTGTCCAGGTCCTGGACCCGGCCGGCGTCGACCACCGCCTGGAGTTCCTTGAAGGCGGCCGGGACGGGGGTGCGGGTGGCGCGGGTCTTGGTGATCTTCTCGATCAGGGCGGGCTGGATCTCGGTGTGCTTGCTCCAGCGGTTGACGACCATCGCGGTGTCCTCCGCCTTGCGGACCTGGAGCCGCTCCCACATGCGGACCATCCGCTTCGCGGCCCGCACGGCGACCACGTCCGGGGTGGTCACCAGGACCGCCACGTCCGCCATCTCCACGGCGGCGGCGTTCGCACCGGTCACCTGGGTCCCGCAGTCGATGACGACGAGTTCGTAGCGGCTGCGCAGCGCCCCGAGGATGTGGCGGGCGGCCCGGTCGTCGACCTCCTCGCCGCGTTCGCCGTCGGCCGGGGCCAGCAGCAGGGCGAGGCCCGTCCGGTCGTCGTAGACGGCGTCCTGGAGGACCCGGGGGGAGATGTCCTGGATCCCGGCCAGGTCGGCGATGGAGCGCCGGAACTGCACGTCGAGGTACGAGCCGACGTCACCGGCCTGGAGGTCCATGTCGACCAGTGCGGTACGCCGTCCCGAGGCGGCCGCGGCCAGCGCGAACTGGACGGCGGTGAAGGTGGTGCCCACGCCGCCCTTGGCGCCGGCGACGGTGACCACGCGGCCGCCCGGGCCGGTGAACACGCCGGCCCCGCCGCCCAGGTGGCGGCGTACGCCCACGGCCCACTGGGCGGCGGCCTGGACGCGGGCGGCGACCTCCTCGTAGGCGAGGGGGAGGCCGATCAGACCGCGTGCGCCCGCGTCCATCGCGGCGGAGAAGAGGGCGGGTCCGGCGTCGGAGGAGAGCAGGACCACGCCCACCGCGGGGAAGCGCAGGGCCACTTCGCGGATGAGATCCAGGGCGGGGACCGGACCGATGCGCTCGTGGACGAGGACGACCTCGGGGAGCTCGTCGACGGATTCGGCGGCCAGCCGGGCGAGGGTGTCCAGCAGGGTGGTGGAGTCGGGTACGGACAGGGCCGGTTCGGCGGCGGGGAGCTGGCTGAGGAGGGTGGCGATGGCGCGGGCGGCGTCCGGGTCGCCGGCCGCGGGGAGGATTCGGGTGGTCATCCGGGCCTGCCTCACTTGTCCCCGTCGAGGGTGTACGTACGGTCGCCCGGGCTCGGTGCGGAGTCGGTGCCGGGGGCCACCAGCGCCAGGCGCACGTGCTCCGCGAAGGACTCGGCGTAGGCGACGCGCTGGGTGTCCTTGGTGTTCAGGGCGAAGGTGATCGGTACGGCCTCGGCCGGGCCGTTGCGGTCGCTGTTCTTCTCCAGGGCCGTGAGCTTGCCGACGCCCAGGACGCGGGCGTTGGCGACGATGATCACCGAGCGGGAGGGGTCGGACTCCTTGGCTCCCTTGAAGGTGGCGATGATGTTGACCTTGGCACCCGAGGTGATCTTGCCGGCCACGCCGGTGGCGGCGTCGATCATGATGGCGATCTCCTGCTCGCCGGGCTGGAGCTGCGGCCGGTCGACGAACATGTCGGACTGGAGCAGCGAGCCCTTCTTCAGGGTGGTGAGCGCGATCTTGTCCTTGACTGCGCCGAGATCGGTGACGGCGGTCTCGGACAGCCATCGCCGCGGGACGGTGATCTCCTCGAACTGGCCGTCCGACAAGGGGCTGTACGGGGCGATGTCGCCCTTGGCCCGGTAGGCGACGACCTCGGCCCCGACCTTGGAGTTGACGTCGCCGATCACCACGAGGACGCCGGCGAAGGCCCCGAGGGCGCACAGGACCGACAGGAGCAGCAGGATGACGCCGCGGCGCTGGCGTGAGTTCATGGACCGTCTTACCTCGCCGTTCTTCGTTCGATCGTGCGTGCGGGCCGGATGGGGCGGTCGGGGCGGGACCGGGTGGCGGCCGCCCCCGTGGGGGGCGGTGGTGCGGTGAGCGGCGCGGAGCAGAAGCCGCAGCGGTCGCCGATGAGTTCGAGTCCGCACCAGCGGCAGGTGTCGCGGCGGACCGAGGCGACCAGCTGGTAGAGGACGTTCGGGTCCGGGATGCCGGCGGCGAACTCGACGAGCTTGGGGGTGCCCCACCAGGCGGCCGAGTCGGCCGGCAGCGGGTTCTCCATGACACCCTGCACCTGCCAGGCGGGGGCGAGTTCGGCCGTGACCCAGTCGGAGGCGAGCTGCCCGCGGGCGAAGGTGAGGTGGGTGGCGAACTCAGGCCCGGCCGGCAGGCCCGCGCCCGCCCCGCCCGCCCCGGCCGCGCCGCCGCCGCGCGCACCCCGGGAGCCGCGCGCGGCGGCGGCCCCGGTCAGCTTGACCAGATGCGGAGCCGGGTGGGCGAGTACGCCGAACAGCGCGCTCGGCGACCAGGAGCGGGCGTGCGCCTTGAGCCCGACCGGTACGCGGTCGAGCCGGGCGACGGAGCCCAGCAGGGCGCCCGCGTAGATGTAGTGGGACAGCAGCCGGGCCGCGGAGGCGATCACTCCGGGGCTGAAGTCGCAGACGCTGAGCTGGCGCAGCTGACGCACCAGCAGCGCGGTGCCCAGCGGCGGCAGATCGATGCCGAGGAGCGCGATCCGGTCGGTTTCCAGGATGGCCCGTACGGTGTGCAGCCGCTGCACGGTGGTGCGGGGCAGCCAGGACGGCACGAGGACCACGAGGTGGCCGTGCCCCTCCAGGAGCGCACCGGTCTCGGCGAGCGCGCCCTCCAGGTCGAGGCGCCCGGGGGGCTGCAGGACGGCGGCCCCGGGCGTGTGCCGGTCGGGGGCCGGAAGCACCAGATCGGCGCTGGTGACAGCGATGGCGGTCGGCACGCGAATCCCCCTGTTCACCCCGTACGCCACGCACGTCCGTGTGCCCGTCGCGGGCCCGCTCCGCGCCCGTCACGTGCTCGCCGCGTACGCGCACGCACTGCGTGACCGCAAACGCCCCCGACTGCCGCCGGAAGGTACCCCGGACGTGCTCCCCTTGCTCCAGCACCATATCCGCGTCGCCCCTGGCGGGGCAGGGCCTTGGGAATTCCCGTGACACGAGCCCGGGGCACAGGTGGCGGGAAACCCGGACAACAGGGATCGGACATCCGGCCATTTCAAGCCACATTGCAAAGACCCTTGACACCAGGATTGGTCTGGACCAACTTGGCTTCGCAGGCCGCGCGTTGCCCGTCCCCACCGGGCCGGCCGCACCCCTTCCCCTTCACCTCCCCCCACCGGAGCCCACGTGAACCGCATACGCTCCCTCGCCCTCCTGGGCGCCGCCACCCTCGCCGCCGGCGGCCTGACCGCCCTCACCACGGGCACCGCCCGGGCCGCGGACATCGACGTCGTCCGCAACGGGGGCTTCGAGTCCGGGCTCTCCGCCTGGTCCTGCTCGGGCGGCAGCGGCGCCGCCGTCTCCTCCCCCGTCTTCGCCGGGGCCGGGGCCCTGAAGGCCACTCCGGCCGGTTCCGACAACGCCCGCTGCAGCCAGACCGTCACGGTCAAGCCGAACTCGACGTACACGCTGAGCACCCAGGTGCAGGGCTCGTACGTCTACCTCGGGGCGACCGGCACGGGCACGCAGGACGTCTCCACCTGGACCCCCGGCTCGGGCTCCGGCTGGCAGAAGCTGTCCACGACCTTCTCCACGGGGCCGGCCACCACGCAGGTCACGGTGTACACGCACGGCTGGTACGGCCAGCCCGCTTACACCGTCGACGAGTTCAGCGTCTTCGGCCCGGACGGCGGCGGGGGCACGGACCCCGGCCCGTCCGTCCCCGGCGCCCCGGCCGGGACCGCCGTTTCCGGCCAGAGCGCGAACGGCCTCACCCTTTCGTGGAACGCGGTGGGCTCGGTGACCGGCTACCACGTCTACCAGGACGGCGTCCGCGTCCGGAGCGTGACCTCCGCCTCCGCCCAGATCACCGGACTCGCCGCGGCCACCTCGTACTCCTTCCAGGTGAGCGCGTACAACGCGGCGGGCGAGGGGCCCCGGTCCGCCGCGGTGACGGGCACCACGACCGGCGGCGGCGACCCGAACCCGAACCCCTCGGTCCCCAAGCACGCGCTGACGGGCTACTGGCAGAACTTCGACAACGGCGCGACCGTCCAGAAGCTCTCCGACGTCTCGGCGCAGTACGACATCATCGCCGTCTCCTTCGCCGACGCCACGGCCACACCGGGCGCCATCGCCTTCAACCTCGACTCGGCGGGCCTGGGCGGTTACACGGTCCCCCAGTTCAAGGCGGACATCGCCGCGAAGAAGGCGGCCGGCAAGTCGGTCATCCTCTCAATCGGCGGCGAGAAGGGCACCATATCGGTCAACGACGCGGCCTCCGCGAACAACCTGGCGAACTCGGCGTACGCGCTGATGCAGGAGTACGGGTTCAACGGGATCGACATCGACCTGGAGAACGGGATCAACCCGACGTACATGACGCAGGCGCTGCGCTCGCTGTCCGCGAAGGCGGGCCCCTCCCTCGTCATCACCATGGCCCCGCAGACCATCGACATGCAGTCCCCGCAGGGCGGGTACTTCAAGACGGCGCTGAACATCAAGGACATCCTGACCGTCGTCAACATGCAGTACTACAACAGCGGCTCGATGAACGGCTGCGACGGCAAGGTCTACTCCCAGGGCTCGGTGGACTTCCTCACCGCGCTCGCCTGCATCCAGCTGGAAGGCGGCCTCGACCCCTCCCAGGTGGGCATCGGCGTGCCGGCCTCCCCGAGCGGCGCGGGCAGCGGCTACGTCTCGCCGACCGTCGTGAACAACGCCCTGGACTGCCTGGCGCGCGGCACGAACTGCGGGTCCTTCAAGCCCTCGAAGACCTACCCCGGGCTGCGCGGCGCGATGACCTGGTCGACCAACTGGGACGCGAAGGCGGGCCACGCTTGGTCCGACGCGGTGGGTCCCAAGGTCCACGCTCTCCCCTAGGCGGCACCTGTGGGGGTGGCCTGAATCGGTTCGGCGGGCACGAGGGGTCCTTGACCGGGACATGCCACGAGAGCACGCTGTGCGCACGTCCGCACGGCTACCCCCACACTCCCCACCCAGGAGAACGCATGCGGCTCCACACCCGCCGGAGGGCCGCCGTCACGGCGGCCCTGCTGGCACTCGCCCTCGGCGCACCCGCCTACGGAATGAGCGCGACGGCGTCGCCACCGCCCACCCCCTCCACCGCGACCCAGGACGAGGCCGTCGTCCAGTACCGGATCCACGGCCCCTCCACCGTCGCCGACCGTACGGCGCTGCTCCGCACCGGGGTCTCGATCGACGAGGTCGACGACCACACCGTCGTCGTCAGCGCCGACACCATGCAGGCCAAGGAGCTGCGCGCGCGGGGCTACCAGCTCACCGCCCTCCCCGGACCGCCCGACCGCTCCCTGCCCGGCATCGCGGCGGGCACCATGGACTTCCCCTCGGCGGACTCCAGGTACCACAACTACGCCGAGGCGAGCGCCGAGATCGACCAGCGCATCGCCCAGTACCCCGGGATCATGAGCAAGCGCGTCATCGGGAAGTCGTACCAGGGCCGTGACCTCGTGGCGATCAAGATCAGTGACAACGTCGCCACCGACGAGGCCGAACCTGAGGTGCTCTTCACCGCGCACCAGCACGCCCGCGAGCACCTGACCGTGGAAATGGCCCTCTACCTCCTGAAGGAGTTCGGCGCCAAGTACGGCACGGAGTCCCGCGTCACCAACGCGGTCAACAACCGCGAGATCTGGATCATCCCGGACCTCAACCCGGACGGCGGCGAATACGACATCGCCACCGGCTCCTACCGCTCCTGGCGCAAGAACCGCCAGCCCAACTCCGGCTCCTCCTACGTCGGCACCGACCAGAACCGGAACTGGAACTACAAGTGGGGCTGCTGCGGCGGCTCCAGCAGCAGCAAGAGCTCCGAGACCTACCGCGGCACGGCCCCCGAGTCGACGCCCGAGGTGAAGGTCGTCTCCGACTTCGTCCGCAGCCGGGTGATCGGCGGCAAGCAGCAGATCAAGGCCTCGATCGACTTCCACACCTACAGCCAGCTGGTGCTCTGGCCCTTCGGCTGGACGTACAACGACACCGCGCCCGGCCTGACCGCCGACGACCTCGCCGTGTTCAAGAAGATCGGCACGAGCATGGCGGCCAGCAACGGCTACACCCCGGAGCAGTCGAGCGACCTCTACATCACCGACGGGACGATCGACGACTGGCTGTGGGGCAGCCAGAAGATCTTCGCCTACACCTTCGAGATGTACCCGGCGAGCGCGGGCGGCGGCGGCTTCTACCCGCCCGACGAGGTGATCGACCGCGAGACCTCGCGCAACAAGGAGGCCGTGCTCCAGCTGCTGGAGAACGCGGACTGCATGTACCGCTCCATCGGCAAGGAAGCCCAGTACTGCACCGCCTGACCGCAGGACCGCCCAAGGGGCGCCCCACCGCCAGGGGGGCGCCCCGTCCGCGTGCCTCAGCCCAGGACGGCGAGGGCGTCGATCTCCACGAGCAGCCCGTCCGGCAGGCCCACGTACACGGTCGTGCGGGCGGCGGGAGCCTCCTTGAGGCCCTGCTCCTCGAAGTAGGCGTTGTAGATCCCGTTCATCTCGGCGAAGTGCGCCGTGTCCGTGAGGTAGACGCGGATCATCATCACGTCGTCCCAGCCGGCGCCACCGGCCTCCAGGACGGAGCGGACGTTCTCCAGCGTCTGCAGGGTCTGCTCGCGCAGCCCGGGCCCGGCGGGCGTGGGCGGCTGCCCCTCCACGTACGGGAGGAAGCCGACCTGGCCGGCGACCTGCAGGATGTTCCCCTTGCGCACCCCGTGCGAGAACCGCGCGGGCGGGACGGTGTGGGTGTCGGGGGTGAGGGCGGTCTTCTCGGTCATGAACCGTCTTTCTGTACGGGGCCCGGGGAGCCTGAGTACTCCCGGCTGATGGTGTCGGCGGTACGGAGCACCAGGGGCAGCAGCGCGCACAGCCCCTCGGCGGTGACGACCACGCTCGGCGCCGAGACGGACAGCGCGGCGACGACCCGCCCGTCCGGCCCGTGCACCGGGGCGCCCAGGCAGTTGACCGACTCCTCGTGCCCCCCGAGGTCCGTCGCCCAGCCCTGCTCCCTCACGAGGGCCAGCTCACGGAGGAAGGCGGCGGCGTCCGGGGTCGAGCGGGCCGTGTGGCGCGGGTACTCCAGGCGCTGCGCCAGGGCCGCGCGCTCGGGCTCCGGCAGATCGGCGAGGAGCAGCTTGGCGACGGCGGCGACGGTGAGGGCGACCGGCCTGCCGATCCGGGAGTACATGCGCACCGGGTAGCGGCTGTCGACCTTGTCGACGTACACGACCTCGTCGTCCTGGAGGAGCGCGAGGTGGACGGTGTGGCCGGTGGCCCGGTTCAGCTCGACGAGGTGCGGGTGCGCGATCTCCCGGACGTCCAGGCTCTCGACGGCCTCGGCGGCCAGCGCGAAGAGCTGCACCCCCAGCCGGTAGCGGCCGTCGGCCTGCCGGTACACGAAGCGGTGCTCGTGCAGGGTGCGCAGCAGGCGCAGCGCGGTGCTCTTGTGCACGCCGAGTTCCCCGGCCACCTCGCCGAGTCCTGCGGAGCCCTTGGCGAGCAGCGGCAGGATCGCGAGCGCCCGCTCGACGGACTGGCTCATCCCTCGTCCTCCCGTACGGTCCGGCCGGACCGGCTCCGCCGGCCCCTGGGCTCCGCCCCGGACGGCCGCGCGTTGACCCGCCGTCACCCGGGATGTTAGACAGCGGGGAGCGGCACACGCAACGCCCGTTGCGGTCCACGCAACGCATATCCCGGGAGGGCAGCACCACATGGCCAGCGACCCCGTCAAGGACCTCGCCGACGAACCGGTCGACCACCGGTTCAAGGGCCTGCCCCCGGACGCCCAGACCCACGGCCTCACCGTCGGGCAGCTCGCCGCCCAGCGCCGCGACCTGTTCGACGGCGGCTTCACCACCCCCGTCCTGACCCTCGACGCGGACGCCCTGGAGCACAACCTCACCGCCCTCGGCACCTATGCGGCCCGCCACGACCTGGCCTTCGCCCCGCACGGCAAGACCTGCATGTCCCCCCAGCTCTTCCGCCGCCAGCTGGACCACGGCGCCTGGGGCATCACCGCGGCCGTCCCCCACCAGGCCCGCGTCTACCGCGCCTTCGGCATCCAGCGGATCTTCCTCGCCAACGAACTCGTCGACGCCGCCGCCCTGCACTGGGTCGCCGCCGAACTCGCCGCCGACCCCGGCTTCCGCTTCGTCTGCTACGTCGACTCCGTGCGCGGCGTCCAGCTGATGGACCGCGCCCTGCGGGGCCGCCCGGCCGTCGTCGACGTCGTCGTCGAGCTCGGCGCCGGCGACGGCGCCCGCACCGGCGCCCGCACCGAGGAGGACTGCCGCGCCGTCGCCGACGCCGTCGCGGCCACCGACACCCTGCGCCTCGTCGGTGTCGCCGGATACGAGGCCGAGGTGCCGGACGCCGGCCCGGACCGCGTCCACGCCTACCTGCGCCGCCTCACCGGCCTCGCCGTCGAGTTCGACGAGGCCGGGCGGTTCTCCCCCGACCTGGAGGAGATCGTCGTCAGCGCGGGCGGCTCCGCCTGGTTCGACACCGTCGCCGAAGTCTTCGCCGGGCTCCCGGAACTGTCCCGCCCCGTCCTGCGGCTGCTGCGCTCCGGCGCGTACGTCTCCCACGACCACGGCTGGTACACCCGGCTCACCCCCTTCAACCGGCACCCCGAAGAGGGTGGCCTGCGGCCCGCCTTCCGCCTGTGGACCCAGGTCGTCTCGCGCCCCTCCCCCACCCAGGCCTTCGTCAACGCCGGCAAGCGCGACATCGCCTACGACCTGGGCCTGCCGGAGGCCGAACTGGTCCGTGACGCACTCGACGGGACCGAGCGGCCCGCCACCGGCATCCGCGTCGTCAAACTGTCCGACCAGCACGCCTGGCTGGAGACCGACTCCGCCGACGGCGTCCAGGTCGGCGACTGGGTGGCGCTCGGCATGTCCCACCCGTGCACGATCTTCGAGAAGTGGCCGCTGATCCCGGTCGTCGAGGGCGACGGCACGGTCACCGACTACGTGCGCACCTTCTTCTAGGCCGCGGCCGTGGACCTGGTCATCCGCGGTGCCCGTGTCGTCGACGGCACGGGCGGGCCCTCGTACACGGCCGACGTCGCCGTGCACGAGGGCCGGATCGCCGCCGTCGGCAGGATCCCCGGCGGAGGCCGCCGCACCCTGGACGCGCACGGCCTCGCCCTCGCCCCCGGCTTCACCGACATGCACGCCCACAGCGACCTCGCCCTGCTCCGCGACCCGGACCACAGCGCCAAGGCCGCCCAGGGCGTCACCCTCGAAGTGCTGGGCCAGGACGGCCTGTCGTACGCGCCCGTCGACGACCGGACCCTCGGCGAGGTACGGGCCGCCGTCGCGGGCTGGAACGGACCGGGCGACGACATCGACTTCGACTGGCGCACGGTCGGCGAGTACCTGGACCGGCTGGACCGCGCCCACGGCGGCCGGGGCTGCGCCGTCAACGCCGCGTACCTCGTGCCCCAGGGCACGGTCCGCGCGTACGCCCTCGGCTGGGAGGACCGGCCCGCGACCCCGGCCGAACTGGACCGGATGCGCCAGCTCGTCGCCGACGGGCTCGCCCAGGGCGCCGTCGGCATGTCCTCCGGGCTCACCTACACCCCCGGCATGTACGCCTCCGGCACCGAACTGACCGAGCTGTGCCGGGTGGTGGCCCGGTACGGCGGCTACTACTGCCCGCACCAGCGCTCGTACGGCCACGGCGCGCTGGCCGCCTACGCCGAGATGGTCGACCTGACCCGGGAGGCAGGCTGCGCCCTGCACCTGGCGCACGCCACCATGAACTTCGGCGAGAACGCGGGCCGTGCCCCCGAGCTGCTGGCCCTGCTCGACGGGGCCCTGGCCGCGGGAGCCGACATCACCCTCGACAGCTACCCGTACACCCCCGGCTGCACCACCCTCGCCGCGCTGCTGCCCAGCTGGGCCGGCGAGGGCGGCCCGGAAGCGGTCCTGGCCCGGCTGCGCGACGGCGCCCAGGCCGAGCGGATCCGCCACGCGCTGGAGGTCGAGGGCGCGGACGGCTGCCACGGCGTGCCCGTCGACTGGTCGACGATCGAGATCTCCGGCGTCACCGACCCCGCCTTCGCACCCCTGGTCGGCACCCGGCTGGACGGCTGGGACACCGCCCGGCGGCTCCTGCTCGGCGACCGGCTCCGCCCCACCGTCCTCCAGCACGTGGGCGACGAGGAGAACGTCCGGACGATCATGCGCCATCCCGTCCACACCGGCGGCTCCGACGGCATCCTGCAGGGCGCGAAGCCGCACCCGCGGGCCCACGGCACCTTCCCGCACTACCTCGGCCACTACGTGCGCGAACTCGGCGTGCTCACCCTGGAGGAGTGCGTCGCCCACCTGGCGGGCCGCCCGGCCGCGCGGCTGCGCCTGACCGACCGGGGGCTCGTCCGCGAGGGCCTGCGCGCCGACCTCGTCCTCTTCGACCCCGGCACCGTCGCGGCCGGATCCACCTACGAGCAGCCGCGCGCGCTGCCCACCGGTATCCCGCACGTCCTGGTCGACGGACGGTTCGTCATCCGCGACGGGCGCCGTACCGACGTCCTCGCCGGGCGTTCCGTGCGCCGGACGCTGCTCCCCGGCTGACACCTACGATGGCGCCATGGTCGTCTTCGCCTTCGCCGCGCTGCTGTTCCTCGCCTTCTGCATAAGCGCGCGGAAGGACCGCCGCCGATTCCGCAACGCCGTACTCCTCGGACTGACCTGCGTGGCCGTCTCCTTCGCCCTGCTCCTCCAGGCCGCCGCACTGCCGGGCTGGCTGGCGATCGCCGTCCTGCTGGCCGTCTTCTCGGTGCCCACGCTCGGCCTCGTGGCCGCGGGGGTGTTCCTCGTCGCCAACGGCATGACCATGGTCCGCAAGGAAGGCACGCGCCTGCCCAACCTGCTGTCGCTGCTCGCCGGCCTCGGGATCTTCGCGATGATCGCGCTGCTGGTCTTCGTCGGCGTCTCCGACTCCGCGGTCCTCACCGGGACCGTCGCCACCCTCGCCCTGGTCGTCGCCTACGTGTCCTTCGTGTTCCTGTCCTTCGCCGGGTACGCCTTCCTCTACGGCCGCATCAAGGTGCGCGGCGACGTCGACCACGTGGTGATGCTCGGTTCCGGCCTGATCGGCGGGGACCGGGTGCCGCCGCTGCTGGCCTCGCGGCTGCGCAAGGGGCAGCAGATCCACGACGCCCAGATCGCGCGGGGCGGGCGGCCGCCGGTGCTGCTGGTGTCGGGGGGCAAGGGCTCGGACGAGCGGGTCTCCGAGGCCCGCGCGATGGCGGACTGGCTGGTCGCGCAGGGCGCGCCGGCCGCGCACGTGCGCTTGGAGGACCGTTCCCGCACGACCGAGGAGAACATGCTGTTCAGCCGGGAGATCATGGAGGCGGACCTCCCCGGTTACCGGTGCGTGGTGGTCACCAACAACTTCCACGCCTTCCGGGCGGCGATGATGGCCGGCAAGACCGGGGTCAACGGGCAGGTCGTGGGGGCCCCGACGGCCCGCTACTTCCTGCCGACCGCCACGCTGCGCGAGTTCGTCGCGGTCTTCTGGGAGCACCGCCGGGTGAACCTGGCCATCTGCGGGGCGCTGGTCGCCGTCGGCGCGCTGGCCTCGGTGGCGGCGGCACTGAGCGCCTGACCCGACGGGCCCGACCCCGCGGCAGGGCGGGCGGGGGCGGGACGCGGGGGCGCCGCGGCGCCCCCCTCGGCAGCCGCGGCACCCCCTGTCCCGGCCTGACCTGGCCCGGACCCGGGCCGGACCCGGGCCTGGACCTGGGCCCCGGCGAGACCCTCAGAGGCGGTGCCAGAGCGCCGGGACGTTCGGCGGCTGCCAGCCCGGCTGGGCCTGGTGGCCCTGGAGGCAGCGGTAGGAAGCGCCCCCGTAGGTGACCGTGGCGCCGGTCGCGTAGACCGTGCCCGCCTTCCAGGTGCCGCCCGGCTCGGGCTCGCCGGGGCCGGGGCCCGGGTCGCTGCCGCTGACCTTGAGGGTCAGCCCGTACGCCGACAGGATCGGGTTCAGCGGCTGGAAGAAGGTGGTGCCGCCGCTGGAGCAGTTGCCCGAGCCGCCGGAGGTCACGCCCTGGGCCTGGCTGCCGGAGATGTACGAGCCGCCGGAGTCGCCGGGCTCGGCGCAGACCGTCGTACGGGTCACGCCGGAGATGGTGCCCTCGGGGTAGGTGACGCTGGTGTTGTGCTGCTGGATCGTCCCGCAGTGCCAGCCGGTGGTCGAGCCGGAGCGGCACACCGAGGCCCCGACGGGCTGCAGGACCGAGCCCGTGACCTGCACGTTCGTCCCGCCGCTGCCTTTCACGAAGGGGGTCGCGGCCCACTGGGCGTTCGTCGCCACCCAGGCCATGTCGTTGCCGGGGAAGACCGAGGCCTGGAAGGACCCCTGCGCGACCTGGTTGAAGCCGCTGGTCGTGGTCCCGGCGCGGCCGCAGTGCCCGGCGGTGGCGAAGCCCTGGGTGGTGCCCCTGGTGACGGGGAAGCCCACCGAGCAACGGCCGCTGCCGTTCATGTAGTACGCGTCCCCGCCGCGCAGGTCGTACAGCGGGCGCGGGCTCTGCTGCGTACGGACCACCGTGACCAGGCCCGGATCGGTCCCCGTGGCGGCGAGGAGCCCGGCGGCGGCCCCGGCTTCGGCCTCCTCCACGACCAGGGTGTTGGAGCGCGGGTCGGCGTACCGGACCGGGGTCGCGGCGGTGGCCGCCCGGTCCAGGGCGGCCCTGGCGGCGTCCAGGTCGGCCAGGCTGCGGGTGACCACGGCCGCCCGGGCCCCGGCGGCCCGTATCGCCGTGGCGTCGGCGGCCCGGGTCGTGGCCACGGTGAGGCTGCCGGCGTCGGCCCCCTCCACCCAGGCCCCGGCGAAGGCTGCGCCGAGCCGCACCTGGAGCCGGGCCGCGGTGGCCCCCGCCTCGGCCTCGTGGGCGAGGCGGGCCCGGGCCTGCGTGGGGGTCAGGCCGAGGTCGCGCTGCATGGCGGCGAGCAGCTCGGGCGGGGCGTCGGCCGTCCGCAGGGCGGCCGACGCCGAGGGGGTGGCCGGGCCGGGGTCGGCGGTGGCGCCGCCGGTGCCGGCCAGCAGCAGCCCGGCGGCGGCCAGGGCGGTACACGCCGCGCGGGCGTGTCGCTTGAGCATGGGGGATCTCCTCGGTTTCCGGTGGGGGTGGGGCGGGAGGTATGCGGAAACCGTAGAAATCCGAACCGGTGCGCGGGAGCTGCCAATTGGCCCCTCCCCCGGCGGTATGGCCGCCGCGGGCGCCCGGCCGAGGTGCGTTCATGGGGCTGCCGCCGGAGTATGGGGGCCAGGGGGCACTGGAGGAGGTACGCGATGGACAGTGAATCGGACCAGCAGCCGACACGGTCGGACCGGCTCTTCACGGGCGGGGAACGACCGTACGACCCCGAGGACCTCGTGATGGCGACCGGCCACGACCCGACTCCGGAGCGGGTCGAGAAGGCCCGCAAGCTGATCGAGAAGGAGGGCCCGCAGGTCATCGAGCGCTACCTGCCGTAGCGCCGGCACGGATGCTGCTGCCGGGCCCGCCCCCACGCACGGGGGCGGGCCCGTACTGCTGCCGGGACCCGGCAGCCGCCCGGTCGGCAGGCGGGCCGCCAGGGCGCCCCCGTCAGCCGGGCCCGGCAGGCCACCCCTGGGCGGTGACCGGCCGACCGGGCGCACGGCCCCGGCCGAGGCCGCCGGCCGACCGGGCCAGGGCCTCGGCGTGCGCGGCCCTGGCCCGGTCCAGTACCGCCGGCGCCCGGGAGGCGGCACGGGCCGCGGGGTGCCAGCCCAGCAGGTGCCGCCACACCAGCGGGGCCCCGGCGAGCGGCAGGGTGACCACCCCCGGCGTGACCGGGAAGGTGGCCCGGCACAGCCCGACGGCCCGCCCGACCTGCACCAGGTGCACGCAGGAGGCCGTGTCCGCCTCGTACACGCAGGCGGGCGTGAACCCGGCCCGCACGCAGGCCGCCGCGAAACAGTCCCCGAAGCACCCGTCCCCCGGTACGTCCGCCCATGCCTCCGCGGCCAGCTCGGCGAGCTCCACCTCCCGCCGCGGGGCGAGGGCCAGCGGATGCCCCTCGGCCAGCATCACGTGGACCGGGTCCCGCGCCACCTCCATCCAGGCGAGGCGCCCGGGCTCCGGCGGCGGGCTCTCCCCGCACACCCCCACCAGGGCGAAGTCCAGCCGCCCGGCGGCGACGCTCCCGGCGATCTCCGTCTCGGACCAGGACGTGTACGTGGTCACGGGCACGCCGGGCTCCTCCCCGGCGAGCCGGTCCACGAGCCCGCCGAGCAGGGGTCCGTGCGTCCCCCCGAGCCGGTACCCCGCCGCCCCCTGCCGGGCGAACCGCTGGGCCTCCTCCTGGAGCTCGCACACCGCGGGCAGCACCACGCGGGCCCGGTCCAGCACCAGCTCCCCGAGCGCGGTGGCCCGTACGCCCTCCCGCCCGCGCACGAACAGTGCGGCACCCAACCCCCGCTCGATCCGCTTCAGTTGGGCGCTGAGCGCGGGCTGTGCGAGCCCGAGCGCGGTCGCCGCCCGGGTCAGGCTCCCGGCGTCGGCGACGGCCCTGATGATCTTGAGGTGCCTCAGCTCCAGGTCCATACGAGGAGCTTGGTCCAGACCAGCGCGACTGCGCTACGGCCCGACCGCATCCAGAATCGGTGAAGGCTCGTTATCGGCCAGGGGGCCACGACCCAAAGGACAGGTGAATGCACGCACTCGACGTCGACTGGGACCACCCCGTGGACCCGGCCCCGGGCCCACAGCTCGACCACGTCCGCGCCTACGTGACCAGCGCGGGCACCGACGGCCACCTGTGGCACGGGGTCCCCACCCTCCTGCTCACCACCGTCGACCGCCACACCGGCCGCACCACCCGCACCCCGCTGATCTACGCCACGGACGGGGACCGCCACATCGTCGTGGCCGCCGGCAAGGGGGCAGCCGGGCATCCCGCCTGGTACCGCAACCTCACCGCCCACCCCGAGGTCCGCCTCCAGGTCGGCCCGGCCACCCTCAAGGCCACCGCCCGCACGGGCGGCCCCACGGACCACGAGGTCTACTGGGAGATGATGACCGCCCTGTGGCCCCCGTACGAGGACGCCCGGACGGCCGCCCGCCCCCGCGAGATCCCCCTGGTGATCCTGGAACCCCTTCCGGACGGGGCGCAGTAACCTTCCCTCACCTGCCCGCCTCGCGAGGCGCGCGCCCCCTGTCGGCGTGCCCGCGGGCGGGCCCGGAGCGCGCCGATATCCGGATGCGGGCAGGTCGGGGCACCCGTAGGGTCGATGCCCGTGGAACCACTCACCGAGAAACAGATCCGCTCGTCGTTCGTGAACTGCACCAAGGGCGAGGCCGCACGACTGCGGCTCCCGCTCGACTTCGCCGAACTCCCCTGGGACGACCTGGACTTCCTCGGCTGGGTCGACCCGGGCGCACCGCTGCGCGCCCACCTCGTGCTGCCCGCGGCGCAGGGCCCGCTGGGGATCTCCCTGCGCGTGCCGTCCGTGAACCGCACCAGCGCGCTCAAGTCCAGCCTGTGCCAGATCTGCCTGACCGGCCACGCCTCGTCGGGGGTCACCCTGCTCGCGGCACCCCTGGCCGGCGCCCGGGGCCGCGAGGGCAACACCGTCGGCATCTACGTCTGCGCGGACCTCGCCTGCCCCCTGTACGTACGCGGCAAGCGGCAGCCGAAGCTGCGCACCGCGCGGTACGAGGAGTCCCTCACCCTGGACGAGCGCCTGGCCCGGATGTCGGACAACCTGGACTCCTTCGCGGCCCGGGTCACCGCGGCCTGAGTCCTCCGGGGGGGGCGCGGCGAGCAGCTGCCGGGCCTCCGCCACGAGCCTCAGCGCGGGGGCTCCGAAGGAGCCTCGTACGAAACCCTGCTCGGCCCGCTGCCGCTCCGTCAGCACGTCACGGTGGCTGGCGGCGAAGAGCTCGGCCATGCCCACCACGTCGGCCTCGGTGGCGTACCGGTAGTCCATACCGCGATCGCCCCACCTCACCCCCGGTCGTAGACGGTCACCTGCACCCCGCGGGCCCCCAGCGTGTCGACGATCAGCGGCTCGACCCGGGACCAGCTGCCCCCGGCGAGCCCGCACCCGATCCGGGGCATGTGCACGGAGGCACCCAGTTCCAGCGCGTGCCCGGCCAACGCGTCGAGGCAACGCCGCAAGGCGTCGTACCGGATCGGCGGCCCGCCGCTCCCGGTGCGCATGCCGCGCTGACCGACCATGTTGGCCACCCACACATCGGGCTGCACCCGCACCACCTGCACGGCACCCAGCCCGAAGTCGTTCCCGCTGCGCCCCCGGTGCCAGGCCCGGTACGCGGCCTCCGGCTCGGGCCACCGCTTCGAGACGGCCAGCACGAACCCCTTCCCCCACCCCCCGAGGTCGTTGCAGACATGGGCGATGATCTTGGGCCCCTTGGCCTGAGGGCTGGTCGCATCCCCGGCAACGACCCTCAACCCCTCCCCACCCGCTCCCACCCGAACTCCTTCCCCACCCTGAACACCACACCAGTCGAGGTCCAGCCTAGGCGAGAGGGGTGACAGGGGGGGGTGGGCGTTGAGGGGTCGGGGTTGGGCTTCGGGGGCCTGTTGCCCCTTCTCGGGATCAGGGAGGGTTTGGGGGTTTCCCGCCAGTCCTATCGTCTCTCCGCGTCGGGACGGCCCCTCAAGGGCGCTCACTGCGTTCGCGTCGCTTCGCGATGGCCTTCGGCCCCCCCTTGACCGCCCGCCCCGCCACGGAAAGACAGGACCGACGGGAACCCCCCAAAAAGACGCTCACCGGGGACCGGACAGAGGAGCGGGGCGGCCAGCGTTCCAGGGCCTGACCTCCAGTGGCCCTGCCGGAGCCAGACCTCGACCAGACCATCAGCAGGATCGGGCAGCGCATCAACGCCGCACACACCCTTCTCGCCTCAGCGTCTGCGACCCGCCTGGAGCTGGACATAAGCCGCCAACGGTCTGGTGGGCACCGCACGTTGCTTGACGTCTGCGACCCGCCCGGGGTTGGACATAAGCCGCCACCGGTCCGGTGGGCACGGCACGTTGCTTGGCGTCTGCGACCCGCCTGGAGCTGGACATAAGCCGCCACCAGTCCGGTGGGCACCGCACGTTGCTTGGCGTCCGCGACCCGTCCGGAGCTGGACATAAGCCGCCACCAGTCCGGTGGGCACGGCACGTTGCTCGGCGTCTGCGACCCGTCCGGGGTAGAGATGTGACGTCTTGCCGGAGTGAGGGACCGAAAAATCCGGCATCAGACTCCGTCAGCCCCCTTCCCGCGCCCTGACGGTCGCAGGGGCCCCCGGCCCACACACATGCATACGCACATACGCGCATACGCGCGCACAGCCGTGTCGCTGACGCCTGGCGACGTGCCCCGCCCACCGGAGCGTTGGCGGCCTATGTCCAACCCCGGGCGGGTCGCTGACGCCGGGCGACGTGCGGTGCCTACCGGAGTGGTGGCGGCTTATGTCCAACCCGCAGACGGCTCGCAGACGCTGAGCAATGAAGTGGTGGGTGGGGAGTGGACGCGCTCCCCGATCCTGCCGACGAGTCGGTCGAGGTCTGGCTCCGGCAAGGTCCCTGGAGGCCAGGCCCTGGAACGCTGACCACCCCGCATAGGCATCGGTCCCCGGTGAGCGTCTTTTTGGGGGGTTCCCGTCGGTCCTGTCTTTCCGTGGCGGGGCGGGCGGTCAAGGGGGGCCGAAGGCCATCGCGAAGCGACGCGACGAAGGAGCGCCCTTGAGGGCCCGCCCCGCCACGGAGAGACGATAGGACTGGCGGGAAACCCCCAAACCCTCCCTGATCCCGCCAAGGGGTAACAGGCCCCCGAAGCCCAACCCCCCTACAGATACTCCCGCGCGAACTCCACCGCCCACTCCACCGCGGCCACCGGGACGCTGCCCGAGTCAGGGTCGATGGCGAGGCGGGCGTGTTCCCAGCCTTCGCCGTGTTCGCGGAAGATCGCGAAGCCGCAGGTCTCGGGGCCGTGCCGGTGCGCCACCAGGAACTCGATCACCCGGTCGTCACCGTCCGTGCCCACCGTCGTGATCGCCATGTCACCCACTGCGAACTCCACTGCCCGCCGCCCTTCAGTAGCCGATCTCCACGGGCCAGCCGCCCAGCCGCCAGCCCCCCAGCTGCCCGGCCACCGACCCCTGGTCCACGGCCCAGCCTCGCCGCCGGCGCGGTCCGCCGCATGAGTGCGCGTACTCACGTGGGGTACTCACGCGGGCTACTGCCCACGAGGTACTCACGGGGTCCTCGCCCGGCGCCCCCAGGCGGGGCGCCAGGCGGCCTGCCGCCGCCCCGCGCACCGCGGAGCCCCCGAGCCCGAGGTGACGAGCGCAACACCCGCCCGTTCGGCGTAGTGCGCGTGCACCCGTTCCGCAGGCCGGAGCGCGGGCGGGCCCGGGATTCCAAGGGTGGATCCGGCCGCCACCCGCCCTTCACGCGAACCAGGACATATCGCACCCCGCATCCCGTCGCGGAATCGCAGGGCGGGTTCGCACCAGGCCCCGTAAGCTCCCGTCATGCAGGTGATCCAGTCAACGAAACTCGCCAATGTCTGTTACGAGATCCGCGGCCCCGTCCTCGAAGAGGCGATGCGGCTCGAAGCAGCAGGTCATCGCATCCTCAAGCTCAACACCGGCAACCCCGCGGCCTTCGGCTTCGAGTGCCCGCCGGAGATCCTTGAGGACATGCTCCGCAACCTGGGCAACGCCCACGGCTACGGGGACGCGAAGGGGCTGCTCTCCGCGCGGCGCGCGGTCATGCAGCACTACCAGACCAAGGGCATCGAGCTGGACGTCGAGGACATCTACCTCGGCAACGGCGTCTCCGAGCTGATCCAGATGTCGATGCAGGCGCTGCTCGACGACGGCGACGAGGTGCTGGTCCCGGCGCCGGACTACCCGCTGTGGACCGCCTCCGTCTCCCTCGCGGGCGGCACGGCCGTGCACTACCGCTGCGACGAGCAGGCCGACTGGATGCCCGACCTCGCGGACATCGAGCGCAAGGTCACCGACCGCACCCGCGCGATCGTGATCATCAACCCGAACAACCCGACCGGCGCCGTCTACGACGACGAGATGCTGCGCGGACTGACGGACATCGCGCGCCGCCACAACCTGGTGGTCTGCTCGGACGAGATCTACGACCGGATCCTGTACGACGGCGCGACCCACACGAACACCGCCGCCATCGCACCGGACCTGCTGACCCTGACCTTCAACGGGCTGTCCAAGAACTACCGCGTCGCCGGGTACCGGGCCGGCTGGATGGCGGTCTGCGGCCCCAAGAAGAACGCCTCGTCGTACATCGAGGGCCTGACGATCCTGGCCAACATGCGCCTGTGCGCGAACATGCCCTCGCAGCACGCGGTCGCCACCGCCCTCGGCGGCCGGCAGTCGATCAACGACCTGGTGCTCCCGGGCGGGCGGCTGCTGGAGCAGCGCGACACGGCGTACGAGCTGCTGACCGCGATCCCCGGCATCACCTGCGTGAAGCCCCGGGGCGCGCTGTACCTCTTCCCGAAGCTCGACCCCTCGGTCTACAAGATCAAGGACGACCGGCAGATGGTCCTGGACCTGCTGCGGGCCGAGAAGATCATGGTGGTCCACGGGACGGGCTTCAACTGGCCCGAGCCCGACCACTTCCGGATCGTGACGCTGCCGAACGCGAAGGACCTGGCGGACGCGGTGACGCGGATCGGCAAGTTCCTCGACGGGTACGGACAGCCGTAGACGCGGCGGCGGGGCCGCGGCCGGAACCCCGGCCGCGGCCCCGCCGGGCGTCCGGCCCGGGTTCCGGCGCAGGCGGGTCGGAGCATTGCCGGATCCGTATCAACTTTAGAACCGATCCAATGTAGGATGGTGCCCTGACCCACGCAGGAGGCCTCCTCATGTACGAGCCGATCCGCACCAAGCCGGTCGTCCACCGCATGGGCGCCGCCGCCGACTACCCGCACAGCAGCCGTGCCGAAGCCCTGGACATGCAGCTCGCCGGGCACCTGGCGGCGCTGCTCGCCGTCACCGACGAGCTCGGGCTCGACGAGGGCGCCGAGGCGATCGCCGCGCAGGTGAAGCGGTTGCGCGGGGCCGAGCCCGCGCGTGCACCGCACCGCGGTGCGGCCGGGGACGCCGTGCTGCACCGGCGTGCGCACGACCTCGCCGGACGCGCGCTCGTCGTGGCCGCCTCCCGTGCCGACACCACCGTCGCGATCCTCGCCGCCGAGCGCATGGACGCGCACGCCGCCGCCCTCGACACCCTCGACCTGGCCGGCGCCCACTGACGGCCCCGGTCCGGGGCCGCGGAGGCTCCGGACCGGGCGCCATGCTCCTCCGCCCGCCGCGCGGCCCCGTCCGGACTACGGGGCCGGGGTGAACTCCGCCGAGGCGACACCGCACCAGGGAACCGTCGCGACCGGCCACACCGGGCCGACGGCCTCCCCCGACTCGGTGGCACCCGGGGCCACGCCCGGGATCCTGACCAGGGCCTGAGCGGCCCGCTGGGCCGGGTCGGGCTGCGCCGTTTCGCGGAACTCGACCGTGACCACGTAGGCGCCCGGTCCCTCGGGCCGCCCCGCGGCCGTCACCGCCGCCGCCACCCGACGGCTCCCGGGGTCGATCCGGCACGCGGTGACCCGTACGTCCTCCACCGCGGCCCGCGGCGGCGCCGCGGGCGGATCGCCGCCGCTGGCCCACACGTACAGGCCCAGCGGGGCGAACACCAGCAGTCCGGCCAGCACCACCAGACCGACCAGCCAGCCCTGCCACTTCAATGCGCTCACGCCCATGGCACGATCCTCCCGGGCGGCCGCCCCGCCCACCAGCACCCACGGGCTCACACAGCATTTCGAAGTGGGACGGCCTGGCCACCTGACGTTCATTCAACTCGGCGCGGAATGTGGGTTTCCGCGAGCACGCTGCACCTCGTGAGACGCATCCTGGGAATCATCCTGGGTCTTCTCCTGATCGGCGGCGTGCTCCTCGTCGCCGTCTTCCAGGGGAAGGACTCAGCACCCACGGCAACGAAGACCGTGCGTGGCGTCATCGGCTCGGAGAAGTCCGAATTCTTCCGCGACCCCGATGTCGTCAAGGCCCTTGCGGACAAGGGCTACACCGTGAAGACCGAAACCTCGGGCTCCTGGGCGATGGACCGACTCGCCCTCAAGGAATTCGACTTCGCCTTCCCCGGCAGCAGTGAACCCGCGAAGGAGATCGAGGCCGCGGCAGGCCTCGAGGGCGCCCAGACCACCAGGCCCTTCTTCTCCCCGCTCGTCGTCATCTCCCGCTCGAACGCCGCCCGCGTCCTCGCCGGCAACGGCCTCGTGAGGATGACCGGGGAGAACTCCGGGACCCTCCTCATGGACCCCTTCCTCAAGGCCGCCGGCGAGGACCGCACCTGGCAGCAGCTGTCCGGATCCGCTCCCCATCCCGAGCTGACCGGCACGGTGTTCGTCAAAACCACCGACCCGGCCACCTCCAACTCCGGCGCCCTCTTCCTGGCCGCCACCTCCAACGTCGCGAACGGCAACAGCGTGGTCGCCGACGACACCGGGATCGCCCGCACCGCGCCCCTGCTGCGCAAGCTGATCTCGGTCCAGGGAGCGCTGGAACCCAGCACCGACGACCCCTTCCGGGCCTTCATCAGCGGAAGCGGCGAGCCGCTCGTCCTCGTGTACGAGTCCCAGGTGGCCGCCCTGCTGCTGCAGAAGCAGGAGCCGGGCGACATGGTCGTCCTGTACCCGGACACCACGGTCAACACCGCGCACACCTTCGTCCCGCTCGGCGACCGGGCCCGGGAGCTCGGCTCCTTCCTGGCCACCGACCCGAAGCTGCGCGAACTGGCCCTGCGGCACGGGTTCCGCCCGCAGGACGGCGTGCCCGAATTCACCGCCGCCACCGCCCCGCACGCCGCGTACCTCAACCCGGGACTGACCGGCATCCGCCAGGTCGGCACACCCACCGTCAAGATCCTGATGGCGCTGGCCGAGCGCGCCAAGGGCCAGGGGGACACACCATGACACCGACACCGACACCGACACCGACACCGCCACCCACGCCGTCCGCCGGCGGGGACGACGACCCGCTCGTCCTCACCGCTCCCGAGCCCGTCGCCCCCGTCCGCCGGGAGCAGGCCGCCGGCCTGGTCCCGCTCCAGGACGGCGTCCGCGAGGAGATGGCGCGCCGGGCCGGGGAGTTCGTCGACCGGCTCGCCGGGATCGACAGCCGCTCCCCGGAGTTCGCCCGGCACATCGGTGAGATCACCGGGCTGGGCTCCGCCGACATCCGCGGCGCCGCCCAGCAGTCCAACCGGATGCTGGAGCGGGCCGTGCGCTCCCTCGGCTCCGGTGAGGGCGGCGACGCCCAGGCCCGTGTCGCCGGGTCCCTGGTCGAACTGCGGCGCACCGTCGAGGACCTCGACCCGCGGGACGCTCCCGCCAAGGGGGCCCGCAAGCTGCTCGCAAAGCTGCCGGGCGGCAACCGGCTCCGCGACCACGTGGCGAAGTACGCCTCCTCGCAAGCCACCCTGAACAGGATCGTGGGCTCGCTGCGCGGCGGCCAGGACGAGCTGCGCCGCGACAACGCGGCCCTGCACACCGAGCGCACCCGCCTGTGGGAGACGATGGGCAGGCTCCAGGAGTACGCCGTCCTCACCGAGGCCCTGGACACGGCCGTCGGGCAGCGGATCGCCGAGGCGGAGCGGAGCGACCCACGGGACGCCGACGCGCTGCGCGCCGACGTGCTCTTCCCGGTCCGGCAGAAGCACCAGGACCTGCTGACGCAGCTGGCCGTCTGTGCACAGGGCTACCTGGCGATGGACGTGGTCCGGCGCAGCAACGAGGAGCTGATCAAGGGCGTCGACCGGGCCGCCACCACCACGGTGTCGGCGTTGCGGATCGCCGTCATGCTGGCATCGGCGCTGGACAGCCAGCGCAAGGTGGTCGAGCAGGTCGACGCCCTCAGGGGCACCACGGAGGAGCTGATCCGGGGCAACGCGGAGATGCTGTCCACGCAGAGCGGCGAGATCCAGCGGATCGCGGCCGACCCTGCGGTGGGTGCGGAGACCTTGCGGACGGCCTTCGCGCAGATCTACAAGACGCTCGACGCGATCGACACCTTCAAGGTGCAGGCCACCGAGAACATGGCGGCCACCGTGGAGTCCCTGGCCGGGGAGCTGCAGACCGCGTCGGCGTACCTCGCGCGGACGCGGACCTCCGGTGCGCTGGAAGGCGGTGCGCCGTGAGCCGGGGCCCGGGGGCCCGTCCGCCGGAGGGGCCGAAGGGCGCCCGGCGGGCCCGGAGGGCGGCCTCCGTGCTCGCCGTGCTGGCGGCCACGGCGGCCTGTACCTCCGGGCCGCCCGCCGAGCAGGGCCCGCCGGCGTACGAGGAGGGCACCCTGAGGGTGCTGGCCTCCAGTGAGCTGGCCGATCTGCAGCCCGTACTGGACCGGGCGAAGCAGGCCACCGGTGTCACGGTGCGGCTGACCTGGTCCGGGACCCTGGACGCGGTCGAGCAGGTCGCCTCGGGGAAGGCGGACGGCGCGTACGACGCGATCTGGCTGTCCTCCAACGACTACTTGCGGCTGCGCCCGGAGGCGGCGGGGAAGCTGGCGAACGAGACCCCGCTGATGTCGTCCCCGGTGGCGCTCGGCGTCAGGCCGGAGGCGCTGGCCCGGCTCGGGTGGAAGCCGGAGGAGGTCACCTGGTCGGCGGTCCACGAGGCCGTGGCGGGCGGGCGGCTGACGTACGGGATGACCGATCCGGTGCGCTCCCACTCGGGTTTCTCCGCGCTGGTCTCGGTGGCCTCGGGCCTGTCGGGTGCGCAGTCGGCGCTGACCGACGCGGACGTGAAGGCCGCCTCACCGCGGCTGAAGGAGTTCTTCGCCGGGCAGAAGCTGACCTCGGGTTCCTCGGGCTGGCTCGCGTCGGCGTACGCCCAGCGCGGGGACGTGGACGCGCTGGTGAACTACGAGTCGGTGCTGCTGTCGATGAACCGTGACGCCAAGGCTCCGCTGACGGTGATCCGGCCGCGCGACGGGGTGGTCACCGCGCACTATCCGCTGACCCTGCTGACGTCGGCCCCGGCCGGGGCCCGTGAGTCGGGGCGGGCGCTGACGGAGTACCTGCGCGGCGCGGAGGCGCAGAGGGAGATCACCGGGCAGACCTTCCGCCGTCCGGTGGCGGCCGGGGTGGCTCCGGCGCCGGGGCTGGACCCCGGGAAGCGGCGGGAGCTGCCCTTCCCCGGTTCGCGTCCGGTCGCCGACGGGCTGCTGTCCTCGTACGAGAACGAGCTGCGGCGGCCTTCGCGGACGGTGTACGTGCTGGACACCTCGGGGTCGATGGCCGAGGAGGACCGGATCGGCCGGCTGAAGGCGGCGCTGACCGAGCTGACCGGGAGCGGGAGTTCGGGGACCGGGGAGAGGTTCCGGGACCGCGAGGAGGTGACGCTGCTGTCGTTCGGGTCCAAGGTGAAGAAGGTGCGGACGCACGTCGTCGAGCCGGGCGATCCGGGTCCGGCCCTGGACGCGGTGCGCGCCGATGTGAAGTCGCTGGCGCCGGAGGGGGGTACGGCGGTCTACAGCAGTCTGGAGGCCGCGTACGAGCACCTCGGCAAGGGCGGCACGGACGCGTTCACCTCGATCGTGCTGATGACGGACGGGGAGAACACGGAGGGCGTGGGGGCCGGGCACTTCGGCTCCTTCTACGCCGCGCTGCCCGAGGCGCAGAAGCACACGCCGGTCTTCGCGGTGCTGTTCGGCGACTCGGACCGCGAGGAGCTGACCCGCATCACCGAACTGACCGGCGGGCGGCTCTTCGACGCCACCGGCGGGAACGGTTCGCTGGGCGGAGCCTTCGAGGAGATCCGTGGCTACCAGTAGGGCGGGAAGGATCCTGGGCCGGCTGGAGTCGGGGAAGAACCTGGCCGGTTCGGCCTGCGGTGTGGCCGGGGTGGGCCTGGCCCTGGCGGGGGTGGGCGGGGCGTACTGGCCGGTGGTGGTCGCGGGACTGTACGCGGCGGGTGCGCTGATCGCCCCGCCGGAGCGGGTGCCGCCGCCGCCCTTCGACCCGCGGGAGGAACTCGGTGTGCTGCGGGAGGATTTCGCGCGGCTGCGGGAGTACCTGACCGAGGTGGAGCTGCCGGCCGGGGCGGGGGCCGGGCTGGCGGGCCTGCTGGAGTCGTACGGGGCGCTGCTGGAGCCGGGGTGGGTGGCCGATGTGCTGGCCACCGAGCCGGAGGCGGTGCACGCGGTCTCGCGGGGGGTCCGGCAGGACGTGCCGGAGTGCGTGGACGCGTACCAGCGGACCCGCTGGTGGAACCGGATGGCGCCGGGCGGCGAGTCGCCGGAGCAGCACCTGGAGCGGCAGCTGGTGGTGCTGCGGGAGGAGGCGGACAGCGTAACGGCGGGCCTCCACGAGGTGGAGGCCCGCCGTCAGCAGACGCACACGGCCTACCTGGAGGAGCGCGGACGCTCCTGAGGACGGTCGTGTGCTGCGGTGGGCGCCGCTTGGTCGGGGGCTCCCACAGCGGTGGGCGCCGCTTGGTCGGGGGCTCCCACGTTCAATGGCCCTTCTTCAGGGCGTGTCCTGGCTCAGCCCAGGCGCTCGACCAGGGCGTGGTACTGGTCCCACAGCTCCTTCGGGGTGTGGTCGCCGTAGGTGTTCAGGTGCTCGGGGACCAGGGAGGCCTCGTCGCGCCAGACCTCCTTGTCGACCGTGAGGAGGAAGTCCAGGTCGGCGGCCGGGAGGTCCAGGCCGTCGGTGTCGAGGGAGGCCGCGGTCGGCAGGATGCCGATGGGGGTCTCCACGCCTTCGGCGGTGCCGTCGAGGCGCTCGACGATCCACTTCAGGACGCGGCTGTTCTCGCCGAAGCCGGGCCACACGAACTTGCCCGCGTCGTTCTTGCGGAACCAGTTGACGTAGTAGATCTTCGGGAGCTTGGACTGGTCCTTGCCCTTGGCCACGTCGATCCAGTGGCCCATGTAGTCGCCCATGTTGTAGCCGCAGAACGGCAGCATGGCGAAGGGGTCGCGGCGCAGCTCGCCGACCTTGCCCTCGGCGGCGGCGGTCTTCTCGGAGGCGATGTTCGAGCCGATGAAGACGCCGTGGTTCCAGTCGAAGGACTCGGTGACCAGCGGGACGGCGGAGGCGCGGCGTCCGCCGAAGAGGATCGCGGAGATCGGGACGCCCGCGGGGTCCTCCCACTCGGGGGCGATCGTCGGGCACTGGGAGGCCGGGACGGCGAAGCGGGCGTTGGGGTGGGCGGCCGGGGTGCCGGACTCGGGGGTCCAGTCGTTGCCCTTCCAGTCGACGAGGTGCGCGGGCGCCTCCTCGGTCATGCCCTCCCACCACACGTCGGAGCCGTCCGGGGTGAGGGCGACGTTGGTGAAGACGGTGTTGGCGTACATGGTCTTCATGGCGTTGGCGTTGGTGTGCGCGCCGGTGCCGGGGGCGACGCCGAAGAAGCCGGCCTCGGGGTTGATCGCGTAGAGGCGGCCGTCCTGGCCGAAGCGCATCCAGGCGATGTCGTCGCCGACGGTCTCGACGGTCCAGCCGGGGATCGTGGGCTCCAGCATGGCGAGGTTCGTCTTGCCGCAGGCGGAGGGGAAGGCGGCGGCGATGTACTTCGGGCCGTCGGACACGCCCGCCGGCGGGGTGAGCTTGAGGATCAGCATGTGCTCGGCGAGCCAGCCCTCGTCGCGGGCCATGACGGACGCGATGCGCAGGGCGTAGCACTTCTTGCCGAGGAGGGCGTTTCCGCCGTAGCCGGATCCGTAGGACCAGATCTCGCGGGTCTCGGGGAAGTGGGAGATGTACTTGGTGGTGTTGCAGGGCCACGGGACGTCGGCCTGGCCTTCGGCGAGCGGAGCGCCGAGGGTGTGGACGGCCTTGACGAAGAAGCCGTCGGTGCCGAGTTCGTCCAGGACGGCCTTGCCCATGCGGGTCATGGTGCGCATGGCGACCGCGACGTAGGCGGAGTCGGTGATCTCGACGCCGATCGCGGAGAGCTCGGAGCCGAGGGGGCCCATGCAGAAGGGGACGACGTACATCGTCCGGCCCTTCATGGAGCCGCGGAAGATGCCCTGCTCCCCCGCGAAGATCTCCTTCATCTCGGAAGGAGCCTTCCAGTGGTTCGTGGGGCCCGCGTCCTCTTCCTTCTCGGAGCAGATGAAGGTCCGGTCCTCGACGCGCGCGACGTCGGAGGGGTCGGAGGCGGCGTAGTACGAGTTCGGGCGCTTCGTCTCGTCGAGCTTCTTGAACGTTCCCTTGGCGACGAGCTCCTCGCACAGGCGCTCGTACTCGCTCTCGGAGCCGTCGCACCAGACGACGCGGTCCGGCTGGGTGAGGGCTGCGATCTCGTCGACCCAGGAGATCAGCTCCTGGTGACTCGTCGGGATGGTGGTGGGAGCCGCGTTGTCGCGCGCCACGATTGCTCCTTGTTGAGGGGTGTGTTTGGTGTATGCCCCGTGGGGGCTGCGACCCGGACGCTTCGCGCTCCGCTCATCCGGTGCCGACCGCACTCATCTGATCATCCGGTGCGTGTGCGCATATGTCCAGGGGGCCTCTCACGTGAGCATCGCCACTCGCGTCAATCTTCCGTAAAGAGGACCAACGGAAAGCTACGGGCCCGTAGGTAGCATGTGGGCCATGACTGCTGACGCCGCCGCCGTCCCGGCCTCCGAGTCCTCCCCGGTCGTCGAGGCCGTCGAGGCCGTCGAGTCCGCCCTGGAGGCCAAGCCGCTCCTGCGCGGCTGGCTCCACCTGGGGATGTTCCCCGCCGTGCTCGTGGCCGGTCTCGTCCTGATGGCGTTCACCGACTCGACCCGGGCCCGCGTGGCCTGCGGGGTGTACGTCCTCACGGCGTGCCTGCTCTTCGGTGTGAGCGCGGTCTACCACCGCGGCACCTGGGGCCCGCGCGGCGAGGCCATCCTGCGGCGGCTCGACCACGCCAACATCTTCCTGATCATCGCGGGCACCTACACCCCGCTGACCGTCCTGCTGCTGCCGCCCTCCACCGGGCGGACCCTGCTGTGGGCGGTGTGGATCGCGGCCGCCGCCGGCATCGCGTTCCGCGTCTTCTGGGTCGGTGCCCCGCGCTGGCTCTACACCCCCTGCTACATCGCCATGGGCTGGGCCGCGGTCTTCTTCCTGCCCGATTTCATGCGCACCGGCGGCATCGCCGTCCTGGTCCTGGTGATAGTCGGCGGTCTGCTCTACAGCGTGGGAGGGGTCATCTACGGAATGAAGCGCCCCAACCCCTCGCCCCGCTTCTTCGGCTTCCACGAGGTCTTCCACTCGCTGACGCTCGCGGCCTTCGTCGCGCACTACGTCGGCATCTCGCTCGCCGCCTACCAGCACTGACGTCGCCCCCGGTCAGGGGCTCACGGGGACCGGCCGCACACGCGGCCGGTCCCCGCCCCTCTGTCCGCCGTCAGCAGGCGTAGCCGTCGCGGTCCGGGTCGAGCCGCAGCGGATCGCTGCCGTTGACCTTCATGCGCTGCGGGTACCGGTGCGCGGCCAGCCACGCGCAGCGCGCCTGCGAGGTCGGCTTCACCTCCGCCGGGAAGCGCGCCGGCACGCACAGGTTGACCGACCCGTAGTGCCGGTCGCAGCCGGCCACGCCGGGCGGTACGGGCACGGAGTCCCGCTTCGGCGGGTTCTTCTTGGGCGCCCCGAGTTCGTTCGCGAAGGCGTGCTGGTGCGCGGAGGGCTGTTCGTCCGCCTTCGCCAGGGCCGGGGCCCCGCCCAGGTGGACCCACTTCGCGACCGACGGCACCCCGTTCGCGTCCACCGCGAAGAGCATGTACCAGCCGGGCGGCGCGAGGTCGGGGTTGCTGGTGACGTTCAGGTCGATGGTGTTCCCGTCCACCGTCATCGGCAGGTCCACGAACCGCTGGTTGGGGTCCGAGGAGTGGGTGACGGCCGCCGGACGGATCAGCTCCGCCTTGGCGACGGGCCGGTCGACGGTGATCCGCTGCGTGTCCCCGTACACCCACTGCGTGTCGATCACCGAGGTGATCAGCGGGCGCTGCCCCTTGAAGAGGTAGGGCGGGGTGTAGATCGACACGTTGTGGTTGTACGTGCCGTTGCCGGGGTTGTCGCCGACCGACATCACGCGTCCGTCGGGCATCAGGAACGACGCCGAGTGGTACGTCCGCGGGATCGGGTCGGCCGCCAGACCCGGCTGGTAGGTGTTGGTCACCGGGTCGAAGAACGAGGCCTCGAACACCGGGTCCGCCCGGTCGTGCAGGGCACCTCCGGTCTCCAGCACCTTGCCGTCCGGCAGCAGCACCGCGGACACGTACATCTTGCCCTCGGCGCCCGTCTGCGGCCGCTTGCCCGCGCCCTGGTCGACCAGGCCGAGCGGGATGTCCGGGCCGGCGGTGTAGGCGGGGCTCGGCTGCTTCAGGTCGATGATGTCGGTGATCCGGTTCGCCGCCGGGTTGGTCTCGTTGTTGCCGCCGCCGATGGTCAGGACCCGCTGGTCCTGGGCCGGGGGCAGCAGCACGCTCGCCGACTCGTCGCGCTGGTCCTTGTTCCGCAGACCGGGCACGTCGGTGATCGTGTTGGCGTCGTAGTCGTAGACGGAGGCCCCCGTGCCCGGGGTGCCGTTGCCGAAGGTGTGGCTGCCCGAGTAGAAGAGCCGGCCGTCCTGCATGAGGATCATCGACGGGTACAGGCCCCAGTACGACCAGGTCTGGTTGACCTCGTTCACCGGCAGCCACTTGTTCTGCGCCGCCGAGAACTTCTCGGCGGTCACGTTGCCCGTCGAGTCCTCCTTCAGCCCGCCGAAGGAGATCACGTCACCGTTGCCGAGGATCGTCGCCGACGGGTACCAGTGCCCGCCGTTCATGTCGTTCGTCCTCGTGTACGCCTCGGTGGCCGGATCGAAGACGTAGCTGTCCTTCAGCCCCTGGTAGCCGATCGAGCCGTCGGCGGACGGGTACCCCTTGTTGCCGCTCATCACCAGCACCCGCCCGTCGGACAGCTGCACGTGTCCCGAGCAGAACATGTCCACCGGCGTCGGGATCGTCTTGAACGAACCGTTCGCCGGGTCGTAGACGGCCGAGGTGAAGGTCCCCGCGTTGAACTGGTCGATGTCGTTGCCCGATCCCGCGATCAGCAGCACCTTGCCGTTCCTGAGGACGACGGCGTGCATCGAACGCACCGGGTTCTGTGCGGGGATCACCTCCCACTTGCCCTTGGCGCACTCCTCCGCCGTGCCCGAGCAGACCGGCTGCGGCGGGGCCGCACCCACCTCCTCCAGCGCGTAGTCGTCGGAGGTGAGCGTCCCCACGCCGTACACCGACAGCCCCCACGCGATCCTGTCGGTGTTCGGCGGGACGGGGGGCGTACGGACCTCCGTGCGCGCCCAGCCGGCGCTCACGGGCGGATTCTGCAGGTCGGTCCAGTACTGCCAGCCCGCCGTGGTGTCCCGGCGGAACACGGTCACCGACACGTCCGGGGTATCCGACTTGTACCAGGCGGACAGGTCGTACTGCTTGCCCGGCGTGACCGTCGGCGCGCAGGCGGTGGTCTCGGTGACCAGGGCCTTGCGGTCGCCGTCGACGCGGCGGGTCAGCGAGACTTTCATCGCCTTGCTGCCGGTGTGCGCGTCGGCGACCGTGGCGAAGGAGAAGTCGTTGTCGCCCCAGCCGGATTTCGACCAGCACGACGGCATGTCGGAGCCGGGCGCGCCGGCGCTCTCGAAGCCGGGATTGATGAGCAGATTGGGCGGTCCGGCCGCGGCCTGCTGCGGTGCGGTGAGCAGCAGGCCCGCGGCCATCGCCCCGACGGCCAGCAGGGCGGTCCGCCGCCCGGCCTTCCGCCGGATCTTCAGACGCATGGGCACGTTCCCTTCTGTGCGGCTCAACTCCTGGTGTGACGTCCCGCGGTGCGCGGTGTGCGCGGCAGGTAGACGAGGGCCTCGGTGGCCGCGAAGCGCAGTACGAAGGTGGTGACCAGCGCGACGGCGGTGGCGGGGAGCACGGCCATGCCGAACTGGGCGACGAACACCGCGATCAGCGGGATGCGCAGCAGCAGGTCGGCATTGGCGAGCAGCGCGAACCGGCCGATCCGGTCGGCCCGGTGGCGGTGGCGGCGCCGGTCACGGAAGAGCAGGACCTCGATGAGGACGAAGTTCCACAGCACCCCGGCCTGGTTGGCGACGATCTCGGCGGGCAGGTAGTGCATCCCGGCGCCCATGAGCAGCCAGAGCGCGGCCAGGTTCGGGACGAAGCCGGAGAGCCCGATCAGTCCGAAGCCGACCATGCGGGCCAGCGGGTTCGCGGAGCGCAGCGCGGCGAGGTGGGAGAGGAAGCGCAGGCCTTCGCGGGCCGTGGACTTGGACTCGCCGGAGTAGCGGTCCTGGAAGACGAAGGGGACCTCCGCGACGGCGGCGGGGCGGCAGCGCACCGCCAGCTCCAGCAGGATCTTGTAGCCGAGGGGGCGCAGGGCGTCCGCGGTGACCGCGGAGCGGCGCATGGCGAAGAAGCCGCTCATCGGGTCGCTGATCCCGCGCAGGGCGCGCGGGAAGAGCCCCTTGGCCAGCCAGGTCGCGGCGCGGGAGACGGCGATCCGGTAGCCGCCGGCGAGTCCGGCCCGGCTGCCGCCGCTGAGGTAGCGGGAGGCGACGACGAGGTCGGCGCCGGTGCGCTCGCCCTCGCCGACGAGTTCGGGCACCAGGTGGGGCGGGTGCTGGAGGTCGGCGTCCATGACGACGATCCAGTCGGTGGCGGCCCGCTCGAGTCCCTCCACGACGGCTCCGCCGAGACCGCCGTCGGCGCGTTCGCGGTGCAGGACGGCCACCGGGAAGGCGCAGCCGGCGCTGGCCTTCTCCATGACGGCGGGGGTGTCGTCCGTGGAGTCGTCCACGAACAGCACCTCGCAGGGCAGGTGGGAGGGGAGCGCGTCCCCGAGGCGCCGCAGCAGCTCCGCCACGTTCCCCGACTCGTTGAAGGTCGGGACGATGAGGGTGACGCTGCCGGGGGCCGGCTTCTCCGCCGGATCCAGCGCCGCCCCGTCCAGCGCCGCCCCGTCCAGCGCTGCCGGAATCGAAAATTCCGGATCGCTCGGGGCAGTGAGGGCCCCCACGTCTTCGCTCATGGTGGCTCAGCTCCCGGTCTCGCGGTCGGTCCGGCGGATCTCGATGCGGTCCTCACCGGTGCCGAAGACCGCGACCGCCGTCGAGTGCTCCAGCGCCGCCTTCACGTTCGGCAGGTCCACCGCGTCGCGCCGGACCGTGGGCGAGGAGACCACGTAGTCGATGTCCCGCCAGCCGCGCGGCAGCGTCCTGGTGACGGCGGGGTCGAGGTCCGCCTTGTAGAACCAGATCGCGCCGAGCCCGGGCGCGAAGCCGTGGTGCACGGCGTCCAGCCACAGCGCGTCGTCCAGCAGGACCCGGGTGTTCGCCGGGTCGTCGACCTCGCTGCCGAGCCAGGCCGCGGCCTGCCGGTACGGGGCGTTCGCGTCCACCGTGAGCGCGGTGCGGTTGCCCTCGTACCAGCGGGGCAGGACGTACACCGCGGCGGCCGCGGCGAGTACGCAGACCAGCGCCCGGCGCGCGTACACCGCCTTCCGGGCCTCCCCCGGCGCACGGCGGCGGTGCAGCACCGCGTGCACGACGCCGGCCGCGCCGCCGGCCAGGACGAGCGCGAGGAAGGGCAGCGCCTGGATCACGTACATCGCGGGGAGGTAGCCGGAGGGCCGCATCGCCACGAGCGCGAGGATGGCGGCGGCGAGCGCGGGCCCGGCGAGGGCGCGGGCGGTGACCGACCAGCGGAGGGTGACCAGCAGCAGGACCGCCCCGGCCAGCCCGCCGAGCGGCAGCACGGTGTCGTAGTAGAGCCAGCTCCGGAACACCCCGTGGGAGCCGAAGTCCGGGTCGAGGATGAAGCCGGAGCCCTCGCGGCCCATCTGGTAGGTGATGCCGTCGATCAGCGAGACGTGTCCGGCCCCGGGCAGCAGTTCCCCGTTGAGCAGGGCGAACAGCGGGTAGGAGAGCCCGATCAGCGCGCAGGCGGTGATGGCTCCGGTGACCGCGAACTTGCGGGTGTCGCGGTGACTGTGGCGCCACATAGTCACCAGCAGCGCCGGGAGGACCACCAGCATCGTTTCCTTGGTGAGCACGGCGGTGGCGGCCGCGAGTCCCGCACCGAAGTGGTGCCACAGGTGGCGGCTGGGCGACGCGGCGAGGCAGAAGGCCAGCAGGATCCACATCACCGCGAGGTTGTCGAGGAAGATCTCCCGCTGGAGCACGACGGAGAGCGGGGAGAGCCCGAAGAGGGCCATGGCGAGCCCGGCGGCCCAGCGCGGCAGCCACAGCCGGCGCGCGAGGACGTACATCAGCACGGAGCCGGCCGCGGAGACGGCGAGCATCGAGAACCGCATCGGCGCGACGGTCATCGCGTCGGGCACGAAGAGCGAGGGAAGGTACGTCAGGCCCGCGACCTGGATCCAGCCGAGCGGCGGGTGGTCGTACCAGTAGGTGTAGTGGGCGAGGCCGTCGCCCTGCTGGACGGCCCACGCCTGGGCGAGGTAGGTGCCCTCGTCGTCGCTCAGGGTCGGGAAGTTCGTGATGTTCCAGCCCTGTACGAGGAGGATCGCGAGCAGCAGCGTCCCGCACAGCAGCAGGTCGGGCCGGGAGGAGCGGAAGCGGACGGACGGCCGGGCGGGGGCGGGCCGGCGGACGCCGGAGCCTCTGCCGCCGCGCTGGGCGGGGACGCGGGGCGCGGTGGCGGTGCCGCCCGGCCCGGGACGGGGATCAGTGGCCGTGGGCAGGGTGGCGGTCACTGGTGGCTGTCCTCTCGGTGCGCGCGGGACGTGCTGACGGTGCCGGAGGCGGTCGCGGTGGATGCGGTGGAGGCGCCGTGGCCGGACGCGGGAGCGCCGGCGAGGGCCGGGACGGCGGACCCGATGAGGTGGGCGCCGGTGTGGCTGGTGAGCTCCCACTCGTTGCGGCCGCGCTGTTCGCGCCAGACGGCGCGGATCGCGGCGCCCGCGAGCATCACCTGGTAGAAGGGGCCGCCGACCACGAGCTTGAGGTAGTGCACGAAGCGGACGCGCAGGCCGTACTGGCGGCCGAAGTCGTGGAGGCCGACGATCTCGAAGACGAAGGTCACCATCGCCGTGATCATGGGGAGGAAGGTGATGATCGCGATGCCGACGGGCACCTCGAGGAAGACGGCGACGGCGAAGTTGAGCGGAATGATCACCCCGGAGGCCGCCTGCATGAAGGGGGTCATCAGGGTGTAGCGGGCGAGCCAGCGCCGGCCGCGGCCGGGCAGCTGCTGCCAGTCCTTCTTCCGGTACACCTGGAGGAAGCCCTGGTTCCAGCGGGTGCGCTGCTTGAGCAGGCTCATCAGCGAGCCGGGGGTCTCCTCGCGGGTGACCATGTCGGAGTCGTACGCGACGACCACCTTCTTGCCGACCGAGGACAGCCGCACCCCCAGGTCGCAGTCCTCGGCGAGGCAGTTCTGGTCCCAGCCGCCCGCCTCGCGGAGCACCTCGGTGCGGACGAAGACGGTGTTGCCGCCGAGCGGGATGAAGCCCTTCTCGGCGTGCAGGTGCAGCCGGGAGCGGAACCAGAAGAAGTACTCCAGGCAATTGCGCAGGCTGTACCAGCTGGAGTGGAAGTTGATGAGCTGGACCCCGCCCTGGACCACGTCGGCGCCGGTGGAGCGGAAGGCGTGGTCGACGTGGGCGAGCAGCTCGGGATGGACCTGGTCCTCGGCGTCGAAGACCCCGACGATGTCGCCCCGGCAGGAGGGGAGGGCGGTGTTGAGGGCCTTCGGCTTGTTCTTGCTCTCGTGGGTGTCCACGACGACGCGGACACGGGCGGGTTCGCGGGCCGCGGCCCGTTCGGCCACGGCGGCCGTCTCCGGGTCGTCGTGGCCGACGATCACGATGATCTCGTAGTCGGTGTGCGTGGATTCCAGCAGCCGGTCGATGGTGTGCTCCAGCACGGCCTGTTCGTGACGGGCCGGCAGCAGCAGGGAGAACGCCAGCCGGCCGCCCCCGTCGGGGCGGTCGAAGCGGGTGGAGGCGAGCACCTCGGGTGTCCGCCAGGCATGCATCTGCCACCAGAGCGTGAAGGCGGCTATCCCGAAAAGGGCAAGCGAAATGACAGAAATGAACACAGAGGTGTACAAATTGTCCCCCACAGACATGCCGCAACCCCAGGCGGCGATCGTCGAACCCCCGGAGGCTCGGCGGGCCCCCCCGCCCCCCCCCCCCCCGGCCCCCCCGGGCGCCGGGGTCGTATAAACAACAGAAGCGGCCCCCGAAAGGGGGGGGGGTGATAAAGGGGGGGGCCGGGTG
>NZ_JBHXRK010000036.1:0-55804 GCF_042716875.1 Streptomyces sp. NPDC058646
GGTCGGAAATCCGACCAGCACCGTGGAGCTGCCCGGCCTGGACGCCGCGAACGACGCCGCCCCCAGCGCGGGAGTGCGCCGGGGGCGGGGCCGGTGTGTGACTACGGACGGCACTGTTGCAGACGGAGCGGACACTGTCGCGGGCTCACGCGGACACGATGTCGGTGAAGCGCGCGTAGTGGACCTGGAAGGCGACGTCGGGCGCGATGGCGGTCCGGGAGCTGCGCGCCTTCGCGATGACGAGGTCGGCCTCCGAGGGCCGGGACGTCGGGTCGTACGCGTCCTCGCGGTGGACCAGGACCGCAGTGTCCGCGGTGAAGGCGACCTCGTCGTCCAGGTCCTCCAAGGCCGGCATCCAGTGCGGCCGCCGCGAGACGGCGCCGAGCGGGGCGGTGACGACGATCGGGACGGCCAGCTCACGGGCCAGAGCCTTGAGGGCGCGGGCCGCCTGACCCGGGGAGAAGCTCTGCCCCACGGCGTCCAGCCCGTCCACCCCGACCAGCTGGACCTGGTGCTCGTGCACCAGGCGCCGGGCGTGCTCCACCAGCTGGCCGTCCGCCAGCAGGGCCGGCGCCAGGACGTACAGCGGGGCCGCCTCGAGGATCGAGCGCGCACGCTCCAGCCGGCGGACGTCTTCCCCCACGAGCTGGCCCGTCCGGACGTGGTCCCTCGCCACCCGCCCGGCCGTGACCAGCGCGCGCACCATGATCTGCTCCGCGCTCTGCTCCGCCGACGCGAGCAGCACGGGCACCACCACACGCTCCTGGTCCCGGCCCGTGAGCGTGCCGCCGGCGTTCCACTGGCAGATGTTCTGCAGCAGGGTGCTGCGGCCCAGGCCGGGCCGGGACGCAAGGACCGTCAGTGTGCCCGGCTCCAGCCCGACCATCACGGCATCGAGCCCCCGCAGCCCGGTCGGAAGACCCGGGCGGTGCCCGAGGCTGTGCGCCGGCGCTTCCCCGCTCCTGGCGAGGAGCTCCGCCATCGTGAGCGCGGGCGACTGCTCGGTCCACTCCATCTCGGAGGACGTCCTTTCGACGAAGGGGTGGCCGCCCCGGTGCGGCCACCCCAGGGTGGGAAAACAGTCAGGTCACAGGCCGATCAGGTGTTCGCCATGTCGACGAACCGGCTGTAGTGGCCCTGGAAGGCCACGCTGATCGTGGCCGTGGGCCCGTTGCGGTGCTTGGCCACGATCAGGTCCGCCTCGCCCGAGCGGGGCGACTCCTTCTCGTACGCGTCCTCGCGGTGCAGCAGGATCACCATGTCCGCGTCCTGCTCGATGGAGCCGGACTCGCGCAGTTCGCCGATCTGCGGCTTCTTGTCGGTGCGCTGCTCGGGCCCGCGGTTGAGCTGGGACAGCGCAATGACCGGGATCTCCAGCTCCTTGGCCAGCAGCTTGAGGTTGCGGGACATGTCGGAGACCTCTTGCTGGCGGTTCTCCGGGCGCCCCATGCCGCCGGACTTCATCAGCTGGAGGTAGTCCACGATCAGCAGGTCCAGGCCGCCCTTGCTCTGCTTCATCCGGCGGGCCCGCGAGCGGATCTCGGTCAGCGACAGGTTCGGGGAGTCGTCCACGATCAGCGGGGCCGCGTCGATGGCGGGCGTGCGTCGGGCCAGCCGGTTCAGGTCGTCCTCGGTGACCGTGCCCGCGCGGATGTGGTGCAGGGCGACGCGGGCCTCGGCGCTGTAGAGCCGCTGCATGATCTCGGAGCGGCCCATCTCCAGCGAGAAGAAGGCCACGGTGTTGCCGTAGCGGACCGCCGCGGCCCGGGCCATGTCCAGGGCGAGGGTGGACTTGCCCATCGCCGGGCGCGCGCCGATGACGATGAACTGACCGGGCTGGAAGCCGTTGGTCAGACTGTCCAGGTCAGCCAGGCCGGTGGGGATGCCGTCGATCTTGTCCGTGCCCTTCATCCGGGCGTCGAGTTCGTCCCAGAAGGAGGGCACGTCCTCGCGGACGTAGGCGTAGCCGGCGGTCTGCTCCCGGGTCGCCAGGGCGTCGAGGACCTCGGCCTCGACGGAGCTGCGGACCTCGTCGAGCTGGCCGACGCCGGAGTAGCCGAGCTGCGTGATCTTCGTCCCGGCCTGGACCAGGCGGCGCAGGACGGCGTTCTCGTGGACGATCTCGGCGTAGTAGGCGGAGTTCGCGGCCGTCGGCACGGCCTGGACCAGGGCGTGCAGGTAGGAGGCGCCGCCGACCTTGTTGATGTCACCGCGCCGGGTGAGCTCGGCGCCGACGGTGATTGGGTCGACCGGCTCGCCCTTGCCGTACAGGTACAGGATCGCGGCCTGGATCATCTCGTGGGAGGGGCGGTAGTAGTCCCGCTGCTGCATCGGGGTTTCGAGAACCTCGCCGATCGCGTCCTTGCTCAGCAGCTGCCCGCCGAGCGCGGACATTTCCGCGTCGAGGTTGTGCGGCGGAACGAGCTCGAACCCCTCCCGGCGAGGACGGGGGTACTCGTCGTCAGGAGCGGCGTGGGGTGCGACGATGGTCATACGGATCTCCTTGGTGAGGTCTTCTGTGGCGGCCGGTTCTTCGCGGGAGTGGCCGCCACAGGCATGTGCGGAACTACGGGTACGGGTCACGCGGGCTGACCGGCGCGGAGCCGGGCCAGCAGGTCGGCGCCGTTGACGGAGGCGGGTTCGGACTCCTGGCGCTGGCGACGTTCGCGCTCGGCGAGACGGCACGGCGAGCAGTCGCCCTCCTCGAACGCGGGATGCCGCTCGCACATCGCCGGGCCGGAGCGCTGCTTCGGGACCGACGCCTGTGGGGCCTCGGGCCAGGTCATCGCGTCCTCGATGCTCTTCCAGCTCGGCTTCACCCGGCCCATCCACTCGGCCAGTCGGCACAGGTGGTCCATGTCCGCGCCAGCGGCCAGGAGATCGGCGGCCTCGGCGCCGATGGCGGCCGCGCGCTTGGGCAGGTACGGGTGGCCGCTGGCCGTCATGCCGCTGGCCCAGGCCGCCACCACGGGGGCGGTTGCCGAGACGTCAGCATTGGGGTCGGTGGCGGGCGCGGGCGCGGGCGCGGCCGCCTTCTTCGCCTGCTTCTTCGGTGCGGCCTTAGGGGACGGCGGCTTCGCGGCGGGTGCGGACCGACGGCTCTTGGGCGCCGCAGGTCCTGCCGTGTCCTCTCCTTCGGCGGTACCGGGCCCGGCCGGGGCCGCGGGCTGCTCTGCCCCGGCCGCAGGGGCCGGCGCGGCAGCGGGCTGCGGCTGGTTGGAGGTCCGCCGCACCTTGCCGTCGTCGGTCCGGGTGTGGAGCGGGGGCTGCGGAGGGTTCTCCCGCCAGTCGGGGGTGTAGGCGTCGAGCTTGTCCCACACGTTCCGCCAGCCCACGTACGCGTCCGGCGGCAGGTCGTTGACCTGGTACTTGCGGAAGGAGTTCTGGATGCCGCCCTTGCCGGTCGAGGTGACCAGCCGTTCGTCGCCGTCGGGGTTCACGACCAGGTCGTGTTCTGCGAGCAGGCGCAGGGCGTCCTTGACCATGGTCGGGCTGCAGGGCTTGTCGTTGATGCCGGGTAGCAGGTAGCACAGCTGGTCCACCGACATCCGGCGCAGGCCACCGCCGGTCCGCCGTGCCGTCTCGGAGACCATCGCCCGCAGCAGCAGGTACAGGTGGAGGGCGGTCCGGGTGATGCCGGGCACCAGGAGCACCCAGTCACGGACCTGGGTGTAAGACCAGTAGTCGGTGATGTCGCCGACGAACTCGATGTTCTCGGCGTTCTCGTCCATGACGGGAGCAGTCATCGGGCCACCGCCCCGGCGGCCGGCGCGGCGGTGAAGGTCGTGCTGTCGAGCAGGTTCGTAGTCACCGGGCCGTTGTATGCGCCAAAGCGGACACCCTGCTCAGAGCAGGTCAGCGGGCGACTCAGGGTGTAGTTCGTAGTCATCACGGCGCCTTCGTACGCGGCCGCGACGGTTACTGTCGCGGGCTCCGCGGAGGCGGGCCGGAGGGGGCGGTGCATGGGGGGCGTTCTCTCCGATTCGGTGGAGAGCCGCACGTCGGGGGTTCACCAACAGGTACCCGGACGGGTCTACGAGCGGTGCTGCGTAGAACCCGGTTTCCCGGATACTCTGGTAGTGGTAGCCGGGTCCCTTGGACTTGGTACCCGGCGTTACCGCCGACGTACGACTCGAGGATTAGCGGCTTCTCAGGGCGCCTGTTACGAGTCGTGGTGCATGGAGGTCGATGGCCGTCACCCTGCTGGACACAGGGCGGCGGTCATCGTCTGTTTTTACGGGTCCATCGTCGAGTCCGTTCGCCGGTTGGGCTGACCGGGAAGTCCGTGGTAGAAGCAGGCCTGACCGCGATCATGCACGGCCGTCAACCTGTTGTAACTTGCCGAGCCGCGCTTTGGTGCCGCTGTCCCGTCTGCCGGGCGCGAACTTGCGTGGGCGTCCCGCAGGGCGGGCCGACGGCGTGTCGCCGAGCCCAACGTGCGCGTGTTCGCGTGCGGGTACGCGTAGCCTGCCATCGCAGGCACCTCCGATTCAGGTGCTTGATCGCGCACGTCGGGCTTCCACACACCGACGTTGCGACCGACAGGCCCCCACGGGGGCCTGTTCGCGTTTTGCGGGCCCATCATCCTCCTCAGCCGACCCGATCGTGGTCAGCGGGCGAACTCTGGGTGTGTCGGGCTTCGTCGAAGGTGATGTAGGCCGCCGTCGCGTCGTCGCTCACCTTGAACCTGGCCCAGCGGGTGCCATCCGCGTCGGACGCCTCGGCGGATCGAGTCCTGGAAATGAGCGCGGCCGGCCCGGCCCCGTCCAGCACGTCGAGCAGCTCCTCCCAGGACAGTTGGTGGAAGGTATCGGCGAGACGGCTAGCACCGTCTGACAGCAGTGCGGCTCGTCGGACTTCAGCAACCGGGATGCTGCCCGTGATGGCGTGGTCCGCAGCTGTCGGATCGGTTGATGCGACCCAGTAGCCGCCGGGGCTGTTTCGAAGACTGCGCTGGACGGCCACCAGTTCAGAGACCCGAGCAGCACGTTCGGGGGTGCCCGCCGGGCCGGCCAGTGCTGCTGCCATCTCTTCCCCCGCGACGTCCTCGACGCTGGTGTCCGCCACGGCCTTGACCATCCCGGCCGTGTCCAGCACCAGCACGGAGTCCGACAAGACGAGGTAGTCGAGGACGCCCTGGCGCTGACGCAGCATGACGACGGTGGCCGCGGGGACTGCCTCCTGGTCGAGAGCGCAGGTGTCCGAGTGCATCGCGTTGACGTCTTCGATCGCGGTCCGGAGCGCCTCGGCGAGCGGCTGTTCGTCGTCTCCCATCAGGGCGACCAAGCGCGCGCCGAGCTGCCGGACGAGCCAGGGCGTGCCGTGGCAGCAAGCCATCGGCAAGTCCTTCGGTGCGGACAGCCCGTCAAGCACCACGACACCGCTGGGGCCTGTGAAGACGCCGTCCTCGTTCTCGTCCCCCACACCCTTGGATGACGCCGTGGTGATCTGCATGTCAGGCCCCTTCTGGGCGGTAGAAGGGCGTGATGCGCTCGCTCGCGAGGATCTCCCCCGTCTCCGGGTCGAAGCGGCTGGAGATCAGCGTGGAGAACCGCTTGGCCCGGAGTTCGCTGTGCACGTTGGCCAGCTCCTGGGTCAGCCAGTGGATCACGCCGCCGGAACCGATGGCGTGGATGCCCGCCACGTACAGGAACGTGCCCTGGCCGTCGGGGCGCGGCAGCCGGCCGAAGTAGGCGACGTCGCTGTTCTCCCCGCTGTCCATCGGCGAGCGGTAGGTCTTTCCGCTGGTCCGGTCGGTCAGATGCCAGCCCTGAGCGTCCTTGGCGAAGCGCAGATGAGGGTCGCCCTCGAGGATCTGCTCCAGGAGCGGAGACAGTCGGGGACCGCAGATCACGACGAGGTTGTTCCGGTTGAGGCGGACGTTGCCACCTACCGGGATCGGCTCCAGGGTGCAGGCCAGGCCGACGTCTTCGGCGAGCGCGCTCAGCTTTCCGTACGTCTGAACATCCGGCGTTGCGATCACCGGGCCCTGGACAGCCTTCTCCTTCCCGTCCTCCAGCTTCTCGGCCAAGGCCACGATGACCGTGCCGGAACCGAGGAAGAGGCGTTCGGGGGGAGAGCCCTTGGCCAGCTGACTGACGCGGGCTTTGCTGATGCCGAGCTCCGTCGCCAACTGGGTGCTGTTCAGGTTGCCCACGCGCAGGGCTTCATTCATGGCTTCGTTGCGGACGGCCTGAAGCTCGTTGCCGTAGTCCTGCACCCGACCGGTAAGGCTGTGGGCGGACTTCGCCCGCTCAAGAGGGTCGGGCAGTTCCTTGAGCTGGGACAACGCGGCATCGAGAGCCGCATCAAGCTGTTCCTGATCCATTCGTGCCTCCCTTCGTAGGGTCTTGTTTAGCGCACTTAACCGTAACTGTTCAAGGTGCTTGACGCTTCGGCGGGTCCGCCCTATGGTTTCGATGTCGCCAGGTTAAGCGGCCTTAACCGAATCGGTTGAGTGCGCTGTACCTGCACGTCAAAGCACTTCTTGTACCAGCGCAGTCGCTGAAAACCAGGCGGCTGCGGACGGCACCTCCATGCCGAAAACGGCGACGTCGGACCGCCTCGGAGCTGTACCGAGCTGGCGTACCGGGAGAAGAACTCAACAGCGTGCAACGAGGAACAGATCCACCCTTTGCGCAGGTCAGATGGCCATGTGGGCCGCCAGCGCGAGGTGAACGTCCAGACAGATTCGGCCCGGCGCATCGCCCGTACGGGATGTGCCGTGGCCGTGGCCGTCTGGCCGCCAACGACTACCCCGCCGCCCGGAACGGGCGCGGCCCCGGAACAGGTGCTCGAACACCCCCGGGGCCACTTCGGAATCCAGCTCGACAGAGGAGTGGACCCGCAATGATCAGTATCCCCAACCCCGCCGCCGGCACCCTCGCCGCCGCCCTCAAGCTCCGCGACGACGCCTCGCAGATCCTCGGCATCGACGTCGCCCTGGTCCTCGGTCCGCCCGTCGGCATCGAGGGCGCCGCCGCCCGCCGGGCCCGCGAGGACGCCCTCGCCGACATGGTCGACACCGGCTTCGTCTCCTTCGAGGCGATCCACAGCCGCGGCCTGGCCGTCGCCGAGCAGCTGCGCGAGCTCGGCGAGCTGGAGCTCGCCGCCGGCCTGCTCGACCTCGACCTCGGGGCGGTGGCCTGATGACGAACACCACCCGCGAGCTCCTGGCCCACGTCCTGGAGCGCGTCAGCTCCCGCCCGGAGGAGTGGACGGTCCGCGACACGCAGACGATCACCCGGCTCCGCGCGGCCGCCGAGTGGGAGGAGGCGTCCGAGAAGGTCGCCGCCGCCCGGTGGATCGGGGTGCCGGCATGACGCGCACTGCCTCCGCCTTACGCGACCTGTTCCGCTCCGGCCTGGAGATCACGGGCCGGATGCCGTCGCAGATGCTCCTGCTCCTGGTGCCGCTGCTCGCGGTCTTGGCCTACGGCTCCGGGACGGTCCTCCTCGACGCGCTGACCGCGCTGGTCACCGCCGTCGCCGCCGTCACCAAGGCCGTGTTCTGGCTGGCCGCGCTCGCCGTGACCGCCCGCCTGCTGCATCGCCTGGTAGAGCACCACTTCCGCAACGCCCCGCCCGCCGCCGCCCCCTCCGAGACCCGGGAGTCTGCCGCATGATCCGGATGATCCGTACCAAGAACCTGCGCACCCTCCAGGAGGGCGCGGCCCTCGCCTCCGTCTTGGAGGAGCAGCTCGAAGAAGCCGAAGGCGCGGTCGAGGCGTTCCGGGGAGACCTGGACACCCAGGACGAGAAGAACCGGGACCTGGAGGAGGAACTCGGCGGGGTCCGCACCGAGCTGGCCGCCGCCGAGACCCGCAACCACGACCTCATTCGGCTGACCGGCCTGCTGTTCCGCGCCCTCGACTACGCGGGCGAGAAGGCCGAGGCGCCGCTCGACGTGGTCCTGCACAAGGGCCGGGTCGAGGGGATCTACCGGGACCGGGCGGCCGCGATGGCCTCCACCCCGTTTGCCGACCGCGGGTGGGGCCCTGTTCCGGACCCCGCCCCCGAGCCGCTGGGCTGGATGATCGAGCGGGCCACCCCGCCGCGGCTGGCCGCCCCGCCCAACGCGCAGGAGATCGAAGACCTGCTGGAGAGGGTGGAGCGCCCGGACGCGGAGCGTCTGGCAGAGGCCGAGCGGATCCAGGAGCTGACCGGCGCGCTGGAGACCGTCCGTGCCCAGCGCGGCACGGCGATGAAGGACACCGACACCGCCGCGACCGCGCTGACCGCAGAGTCCCTGGCGTTCGCCCTGCACCGGGCGGCGGTCGCGGAAGTCGCCGCCAAGATCGCGCACGCCCTGTCCGCCAGCGACCCGGTCGGCTCGATCGTCGACGTCGGCGCCCTGCTGCTCCGCTACGCCGACGTGCTCTGCATCGACCCCCACGGCCCCGGCCTCGCCGGTGAGGCCTCCACCGAGACGAAGGGAGCGGCCGCATGAGCGCCGCCAGCCTGAAGTTCCGCCGCGGCCCCCGCAACGACTGGACCGCCGCCGACTTCGACTCCTACACGGTGCTCGCCGAGCTCGGCGTGGACCGCCCGGCCGCCAAGGTCTCCCACGCCCGCCGGGGCCGGCCGCTGCGCCGCGCGTACCGCGCCGCCCTGCGGGCCGCCGCCGTCTTCCACCTCATCCCCGCCCCGATCCGAAAGGAGGTCGTCAGCCGATGACGATGTACAGCACCGACACCCCCGTCAACGGCCAGGACCAGGAGGTGCCGCCCTTCGGGACGGCCCCGATCCCGGGCAGCCGGGGCGAGGAGAAGCGGGCCCACCTGCAGGCCCGCCGCACCGAGGACCGCGCCGACCGGCGCGAGGCCGCCGAGGAGCGGCGCCGCGACCGCGAGCACAAGCGGCGGATGAAGACCGAGGCCAAGAACGCGAAGGTCGGCCTCGCGCTCCAGAAGAAGGCCGAGCGGCAGAAGCTGCGGGCCAAGCGCCGCAAGGAGCGGGCGGGCCGCCTGGTCGAGCTGCGCGAGAAGCTCTCCCACCACATGCCCCTGTGGGGCCTGCCGGTGGTCCTGGTCTCCCTCGCCGTCGGCGCCTCCGGGCAGGCCGACGCCGCGCTCGCCGCCGGGATGGGCTGGGCGTCCGGCGGAGTCCCGATCCTCACCGAGGGCATGACGCTGACCCTCGCCGGCCTGACCGCCCAGGCGATCGAGCAGCGCCGCCCGCACGGCTGGCTCATGCGGGCCACCTGGGCCACCGCAACCGGCGCGGCCGCCATCAACGCGGCCGGGCACTACATCGCCGGCGTCGAGGACGGCGCGGACAAGGCGCTCTACCGGGCGGTCCTGTACGCGGGCGCCTCCATGCTCGGCCTGGTCCTGTGGTGGATCGTCATGCGCTCGAAGCGGGCGGCGATCTCCGGGCGCAGCGCCGAGGAGACGACCCGGTGGAAGCGGCTCGCCCGCCGGCACCCGGTCCTCGTCCGCCGCGCCCGCCGCGTCGTCGACAACACCGGCCTGAGCCTGCCGGAGGCGTACGCGATGGTGTGGCAGCGGGCGAACGGGGCGGCTCCCGGTGAGCCGTCGATCCGGGAGATCCGCGCCTCGCGCCGGGCGGCCTTCAAGCGCACCCAGGCCGAAGCCTGGGACGGACGCACCCGGTTCTCGCGCACCGCGCCCGCCCCGGCGGTGGTGGTTCCCGCCGCCGTCGAGCCGGAGCCGGAAACGGTTCCCGAACTCGCGTCCGAGGCCGCGCCGGAGCTGATCCCGGCTCCGTACCTCCCAGTCGCGCTCGCGGTTCCCGGACTCGACGGGCAGTGGATCGCCCACCGTGTCCCGGTGCACCCGCTGCCCGCCTGGCGGCCCTGCCAGGAACCGGGAAGCGAAACGGCCACAACCCGCTTCCCGCAAGGGCAGGAGCCGCTTCCCGACCCCTCCCCGGACGCATCCGAGGATGAGGACGGGACGCAGCCGGACGAGGCACAGGAGCAGGTCCGGGAACAGGTCGCGGACGACCGGCTCGACAAGGCCCGCGCGCTCGTCGAGCAGGCGGCCCTCGAGGGCAGGAACCTGCGCCGCCACCCCTCGAACCGGCAGATGGCCCGGCACCTCGGGTGCCGCCCGGGAACCGCCCGGGAGTACCTGACCCAGGTCCTGGCCGAGAGGGGAATCAGGCGATGACGGTTCCCGCAGCCTTAGCCGGAACCGTCTACGAGGCGGCCGTGGGACGCAGTGGCGGGCACTGCGAGTGCGACCTGCAGCAGCCCGGGAACTGCGGACTCGGCCCGGCCAAGTTCCACTCCAGCGGCCAGCGCTGCTACGAGCGGGAGGCGTACCGCTCCCCGCTCGTGGTGGCGCCCCGCGACCCCGAGGTCTCCGACCGGGACGCGATCGGCCTGCCCGCCTCGGAGGTCATGGTCCTGTGCCGCGGCTGCTTCGTCCGCCGCCGCAACAAGGCCGATAAGGAGCGCGCCGCCCGCAACAAGGAGGCGCTCCTCTCGGATGAGAACACCCTCTTCCCGTCGGACCTGTTAGGCCCAACGGGTCTAACCCACCTTGAGCAGCAGCGTGACGCGGCCTGAGCCGTACGCGCCCGAATCCCGGAAGGGACCGCACATGAAGCAGCGCATCACCCGAGGCGCCCGCTACGCCGCCTCCCTCGCCGTCGGCATGGTCCACATGCTGCTCGCCCTGTGGGCCGGGTCGGCGGCCGGCGGCTGGGCCTGGCGGCACGGCTACACCCTCCCGTTCGACACCAGCTCCTCGGCGGCGATGTCCGCCGCGATCGTCTTCGGCCTGCTGGCCGCCGGAGCGGTGCTCGTCCTCCCGGAGCCCTGGATGACCCAGGTCCGCCACCTGGTCGCGGGCCGCCCGCTGGCCCCCTGCCCCACCTGCGGCGCGCTGGCCCATCCGCCCGCCGCACACCACGCCACGAACACCACCCCGAAGGAGCTCGCCCAGTGAGCGCTTCCGCAGCCAAGCCCGCCCGCCGGATGCCCTGGCGCCTCGCGGTGCTCGTCCCCGCCGCCGCCTTCGTCGCCATCTGGCGCGGCATCCCCGGCATCACGCCGATGCTCACCTTCACCTGGCTCACGGCCCTGCTCACCGGCGGCGGCCTGATCCTCGCCGGGCTCTACGGCCCCCAGGCGATGGCGGCCATGGCCCGCGCCCAGAAGGAGAACGCGGCCCGCCGCAAGATCAAGGCCGCGAAGGAAGCCGCGAAGGCGAAGGCCGCAGCCGAGAAGGCCGCCCTCAAGGCGAAGTAGTCGACCGCGGGGCCCGCAGCTTGCCGGCGCCGGGCCCCGCGTACCCCCACCCCCCAAGAACCAGAGAGCGAGGAGCTTTCAGCATGACCGACATCTCCCCCGAGTCCGCACCCGGCGGCCCCGGCGACGAGCGGATCCCCGACGACCTCTCCAGCCTGTTCGCCGACGACCCCGCGCACCTCGACCGGCTGGAGAAGTCGGCCCGCGCCTCGGTCCGCGAGACCCGGGCGGGGATGGCGGACGCCACCACCGGCAGCGCGCACGAGATCCCCGTGCCCGTGCCGCCCGCCGGGACGGTGGCCGGCGGCCTCGTCTTCGAGGACGACGACCAGGAGCACGGCGCCGCCGCCGTTCCGGCCCCCCGGCCTTCCTCCGACGGCTGGACGTGGCAGGACGCCTTCCCCACCGGCACCTTCGACTCCGGCGTGTGGGCCCACCGCAAGAAGGTGTTCCTGCACGGCCTGGCCCGGCACGCCGGACACACCCACGTCTACGCCTGGCGGCTGTCGAAGCTCTCCGGCCTCGGCGTGATGGCCGGCGCCCGCGACTCCTGGCACTACTACACCGCCCAGGAATACGCGGACATGGTCGACACGGCCCGCCGCAAGAACCTCAACCCCGACATCGTCGCCGCGCTGCGCGAGGAGCGGAACGAGACCGCCCGGGGCCGTCGCCGCGAGGCGATGCTCGTCGGCGCGACCACCGCGGTGCTCACCGTCATCGCGGCCGCCGTCGCCGTCGCAGACGTCTACGGCCTGCTCGCCTCCTCCCCGGCCGCGGTGCTCATGCTGGGCATCCTGTCCGCCATGGGCCTGCGCGAGCACAAGCGCCGCAACCCCGACGCGGCCCTCTCCCAGGTGTTCGCCCTGCCCGACAGCGCCGGTGGCGAGCACCCCCCGCTCACCGACGACATGCTGAACAAGGTCCTGCGCACGGCGAAGGTCCTCAAGGACGACCAGGAGATCCTCCTCGTCGAGCCGATCCGCGCCGCCGAGATCAACGGCGTGGAAGCACGGTTCAGGCTCCCCAAGGACGTCACGTTCTCCCAGCTCATGGCCAAGAAGGAGGCCATCGCGGGCGCGCTCGACGTCGAGGAGCGCTGGCTCGACATCCGCAAGGACGGCTCCGCCAACCGCGTGTCCTTCTGGTACTGCACCGCAGACCCCTTCGCCACGCCCCGCACCTCCCCGCTGGTGGAGAGCCCCGAGCGCACCGACGTGTGGAAGCGCGGAATTTTGATCGGCTTCAACCGGCGCGGCCTGCCGATCTACCTCAAGCTCCGGCACGTCATGGCGCTGCTGGGCGGGATGAGCCGCACCGGCAAGGGCATGTTGCTGCGCAACCTGCTGTGCGGGCTGGGCCTGGACCCGCGCGTGAACCTGCGGCTGGTAGCCGGGGCCAAGCCGGGCGAGCACCGCGGATACGCCCCGGTCTGCGCGACGTTCTTCGGCCGGCGGCCCGAGCGCCTGATCGCCCTTCTGGAAGCGCTGCTTGCCGAGGCGTACCGGCGTGAGGAAATCCTGGAGGACCAGGCCCGCGCCAAATTCGGTGAGCGGGACCTGGACCAGTTCCCGCTGGAAATCCTCATCATCGACGAATTCAAGCAGTACGCGAATTCCTCGCTGCGGATTCCCGACCCGACCGACGACCGCGAGGAGGGAGGGCGCACCATCAAGGCGGCCGACCGGATCGCCGAGCTGCTGGAGGAACTGGCCGCGTTCGCCGCCGCCCTGAACATCACGGTCGCGGTCGTCACCCAGGACCCGGACGCGAACACCATTCCCCGTGGCTTCAAGTCCAACTCGGGTGCGCGGGTCGCTACTCGCACCGGCGGGCCGATCCAGACCAATGCGATTCTCAAGGACGGCGCTACCGGCGCAGGTCTGCGGGCGCATGAAATCCCCGAGTCGATTCCTGGCGGCGCGATCGTCGATATCGACGGTGCCCCGGGCGAGCTGATCCGCAGTTTCTTCATCGAGGATGAGGAATACGACGGCGCGGCCGACATCATCGCCGCCGGGCGTGCCCTGCGCGAAGAACTCGGACGGGCCCCGGGACAGTTCACCGACCCCATCGAGGACTACCTGCGGGCCGCCACCGGTCTGTCGTCGAGCGGCGGTGGCCCCAACGGCTCCGGCCGCCCCGGTCCCCTGGCAGGGACCGCCGTGCTCGAGCGGACCACGGTCCTCACCCTGCTGCTCGACGCGTTCACCAAGGCCGAGAACCCCGAGCGCATGAGCACGCAGGACCTGCTGGCGTACCTGGCCGCGATGGACCCGGACACCTTCAGCTACGAGGCGCTCGGACTCGACGAGCCGACCGAGGACACCAGCCCCGAGGACGCCAAGGCAGCCGTCGACGCGTACGGCCGCCAGGGCGGCAAGAAGCTCGCCGAGGAGATCGCCCGGGCCCTGGAGGGAACCGGCCGCGAGCTCATCGCCAAGGGGTGGACGAAGGGCGGACGGGGCCGCGGCTACTACCTCGCCGAGGTCCGCGAAGCCGCCGGGATTGCCCCGGAATGACCCATGCGACGGCCATGCGACGCGATGCGTCATGCCTGGTCAGCACATGAGACGCCGATGCGACGCCGCCGCCGATCATGCGACGGCGTCGCATCGCAGAACCCCTCATCGCAACCCCGTCGCAAGCGCTGACCTGCGACGACGTATCGCGTCGCATCCCATGACACATCCACAAACCACCGCAAAACGATCACGCGAGGGAGCCCCGCCGATCATGCCCACCGCCGACCGTTCCGCCCCCGCCTCCGCCCGGACCGAAGGAGCCAAGCCCATGACCGAGACCACCGTCGACCCGACCGCCGCCGCGAAGGTCCGCCAGCTCCTGGACGAGGCCAAGCTCCTCGAATCCGCCTTCGAGCCCACCCCGCGCGCGGCCGCCGCCCCGGCCGCCCCCACCGTGCCGGTCCCGCCCCCCGGCTACACCCTCAAGACCGTCCACCACACCACCCCGGACGGCGGCAGCCGCGTCGAGTACGAGATCGTCCCCCTCGCCCCCCTCACACCCGCCGGCACCCCGGCCCGGGCGGAGACGGAGGGCGCCGGGCGGCGCAGCCTGCCGGACTGGCTCACCGCCAACACCCGCAAGCTCAAGGCCGCCGTCTACCTCGCCGGGGGCGGCGCCATCGCCGCCGGTGCCGCGATCTACGGCCCGGCCGTCGGCGCGGGCATCAGCGCGGCGGCCGCGGGCGTGTGGGCCGCCACCCTGACCGCCCTCAAGGTCATCGGCGTCGCCGTCGTCGCCCTGGTCGTCCTGCGCGTGCTCGTCGGCGGCCGCCGCAAGAAGTCCGGCACCTTCACCTTCTCCGGCTCCGGTACCTGGAAGGAGAACTGATGGCCGCCGGAGCACTGCAGATCGTCTTCAAGGGCCGGCCCTCCTTCGGCGGCCACTGGGTCGAATGCCCCGAGGCGAAGCCTGGCTGGGGCTCGAAGGTCATCAAGCTGTACGTCACCCCGGCCGGGGTGGTGGGCACCTGCGGGCAGACCCACCGCCCGGTCGGTGACGACGGCCGTAAGGCCAAGCCCGCCGAGTGTGTCTTCCAGGTCGCCCAGGTGACCAAGGAGGAGCTCCAGGCGCTCGCCGCCCCGAACAAGACCGGCCGGGTGCGCGGCAAGCTCCCCACCGGCAAGGCCGTCGACGCGGAGATCATCTCCTTCGGCGCCCCGGCGGCCGGAGCGCAGGCCGGCGGCGGCAAGGCCGCCCAGGCGTTCGCCGCCGCCAAGAACGGCAAGGGCGCGGCCCCTGCCGCCCCGGCCCGGGTGCCGCGCGGCGGGGGCGGCGCGATGACCGCCTTCTTCGGCGCCATCGCCGCGACCGCCGGAGCCGCCGGACAGATCGCGGGCGCGGCCGGACAGGTCGCCGGATCGGCCGCCAGCATCGTCGGATCCGCCGCCGACCTCGGCAAGGAAGGCGTCGGCCTGGCCCGCGACGGGGTCAAGGAGGCCGGCGCGTACGGATCTCGCCGCCACGAGCGCAAGATGCGCGAAGGCGACTCCGGCGACGGCGAATAGCACAGCTCAGCCCGTGTTGGACCTGTTGCCCCCAACAGGTCCAACACGGCCCCGCACACACCACCGACCCCGCTGAACGGAGAGCGCGATGCCGAGCAAGACGGCCCTGAACCCGCCCCGGGGCGAGTGCGCGCAGTGCTGGCGCCACGCCTACGACTCCCGCGAGATGCACAAGCACCTCGGCCCCCGCGAGGACTGCCCGGAGTGCGTGGACCACATGCTCCACGGCCACCCCGCCCACATGATCGCGGGCTGACTCCGGAAGCCCCACGGCCTCTCGCGAAGACCCCGAAGACCTGTTAGCCCCAACAGGTCCAACCCCTCTCGCCGCGCCCGCCCGGGCTCCCCCCGGCGCGGGCGCGGCGGCCATCACCGAACCGAAGGAGGCTGCCGTGCAGCTCTCGCTCTCCCTCGTCCTGCTCCTGGCCCTCGTGCTCGTCGTCCTCATCCGCGGCGGCCACCTCAAGTGGCCCGCCGCCCTGGTCGCCGTCCTGTTCGGCTTCTTCCTCGCGGGCACCACCATGGCCCCCCAGATCCAGGACGGCATCGACGGCGTCACCTCCACCGTCTCGAAGATCAACCCGTGAGGTGGGCGGCCCTGCGCCGCCCGCGGCCCCCGAGCCACTGGTGCCCCCGCTGCGACGGCTGCGACCTGCTCTGGCAGGACAAGGACGACGGCGGCCGCCTGTGGTGGTGCGCCGACTGCGGTCACGAATGGGGCCACCGGGACGCGGTCCCCCGCTGGAACCCGCCCGTGCGCACCAAGGACACCGCCCCGGCCCAGCCGGGCGACCCGTACAGCTGAACCCCAGACCAGCACCGGTCAGACCTGTTGGAACCAACACTCCCAACGCCCCACGGAAGGCGACCACCGTGAAGATCCGACTGCCCTGGATGAGCCACACCGACCGCACCCTGTGGCGCAGCGCTGAGTCCCTGCAGGACCTCGGTGACCGCATGGTCCTGTGGCTCACCGGGGCCATTGCCAGCGCGCCCGGCCTCATCCCCCGCTACGGGCCCGACCCCGAGACCGAACACCTGGTTCCGGTCCTGGCCGGACTCAACCGGGCCGGGCTGGTCACCGTCGACTCCCAGCCCGGCCTGGACGAGTGCGACGCCACCGGGCACTGGCGCCAGCGCGCCGGCGTCCGCGGCTTCGTCGACGACATCGTGCTCCTGCGCCGCCTGGTCGCCGCCGCCGACGAGGCAGGCCTGCGCGTGGCCCTCCACACCGTCGTGGCGGCCGGACCCTGCCCGGACGGCTTCGTCGTCACCACCCTCGACGGCCACCCCCTCACCGATTTCGGCGTGCACGAGGGGTACGAGGTCCTCGAGTCGACCTGGCCCCGCCGCCTCATCGGCCCCGGCGCCCACGCCGCCGTCGTGCGCGCCGCGCAGCTGACCATCGTCGACCCCGAGTACGGACGCGACGACCTGCTGTGGTCCACCCTGGCCCGCGCCTGCGCCCTGCCCGCCAGCACCCCGCAGTACGCGTGACCCCAGCTCCGTCGCGGTTGACCCCATTGGGGCTAACAGGTCTGATCCGCTCACTCATGTTGGGCAACTTGAAGTTGGCCAACTTTCTATTGACATGCCAACTGTGAGTTGGCATTCTTTGGGTGTGGGCAGCGGCCCGCACAGACCGAGACGAAGGAGCCGAACGCCATGACGCAGTCCTCCACCACCCCGGCCGACACCACCACCGCGCGCCTGACGCAGGCCCGCACCGAGGTCATCGCCGAGATGGGCCGGACCGACGCCAAGGCCAGCGCGCTCCTCACCGTCCTGGGCATCCCGCTCGCGGTCCTCATCGCCGCCGTCCCCGGCCGCGACCTCCCGGCCGCCGCCGCCGTCCTCGTCGGACTCGGCGTGGCCGGCCTGGCCGCCGCGATGCTCATGGTGCTCGCGATCGTCCTGCCCCGCCTCGGCGGGGACACCCGCGGCTCCTACCTCCACTGGGCCACCTGCACGCCCGAGGAGGTGACCGCCGACCTCTCCGTCGACCGCGGCGCCGAGCGGCTCGTGGCCCTCTCCAAGATCGCCCTCAAGAAGATGAGGGCCCTGCGGATCGCCATCTTCACCACGGCGGGCGCGCTCGGCGCCCTCGCCCTGGCCCTCGCCGTCACCCTCGTCTGACCATCCCGCCCGACCCGCGAACAGGAAGGCCCCCTCCATGACCGAGGTCATCACCACCAACACCCCGGCACCCTCGCCCCGCAGCATCAGCCTGCGCATCCGCTACGCCGCCGTGATCGGCGCCGAGCTGGTGAGCCCGATCCTCGCCGGTGTCGCCGCCCTGCTCGCCGGAAACGCCTACCTCCACGACTCCGGGCCCGAGGCCGGACGGCTCGCCCTCCTGGGCGGCCTCGCCGTCGCCGCCGGAATCGTCGCCCAGACGTACTTCGGCGACGCCCTCCGCCAGACCACCGCCCGCATCAACGGGCAACTGCGCGGCGGCCGTACCTGGTCCTGCGCCTCCTGCGGGACCTCCATCCGCGCGGACCGGTGGTCCGACCACGACATCAACACCGCCGAGCGGCTCCTCGGAGACCCCGACGCCCACGGCTGCACCGGCCCGCGGACCTGATGCACGGGGCGGTCGGCCACCCGGCTACCAACCTTGACGCCGACCGCCCCGCGTCCCAGCCCGCTCCAACCCGGAGCAGGGGGCAGCCACATCGTCCCTCACACCCGAGACGGAGCCCGACCACCATGACCCCCACCCGACCCGATACCCCCGAGACCACCGCCGCGAAGAAGCGCCTCGACCAGGCGGCCGCCGCCCGGGACCAGGCCGTCGAGACCGCCCAGCGCACCTACTGGGCAGCGGTCAAGGCCGAGATGGAGGCGAAGAACCTCACCCAGGCCGCCATCGCCGCGCACCTCGGTTTCAGCCGCGAGCACGTCCGCAAGCAGCTCATCCGCTACACCGCCGACCAGTAGGCCGGCGCAGGTCCCGGGCGGCCGCAGCATCGGCCAGAGGCACGGCCGCCCGGGGCTCCCCGTCCAGAACAGAACCGAGGAGATCACCAGCATGTCCCATGAGCGCACCCTCACCGCCCCGCAGACCGGACCGATCACCATCGACGCCAGCCTCCTGGGCACCCGCGGCGCCGTGACCGTCCGCGCCGACGCCACCGCCACGGCCGCCACGATCGCCATCCGCACCGCCGACGAGACCGGCCCCGCCGCCGACGCCGTCCGCGAGGCCCGCCTCCACTGGGACGCCCGCGGAGCCGTCGTCGCACACGTCGAGGGCAGCGGCACCCAGACCGGCGCCGTGACCGGCGGCGGCGTGCAGGTCTTCGGAAACAACTACGGCGTGATCAGCCAGACCATCGTCGGCGGAGTCGTCATCGGCGGCACCCACCCGATCGCGGGCACCGACAGCTCCCTGGTCGAGATCGCGGCCGTGGTCCCCGAGGGCAGCTCGGTCATGGTCCGCACCCACTCCGCCGACGTCCGGGCCTCCGGCCTCCTCACGTCCGTCGCCGCCAACACCCAGTCCGGTGACGTCGCCGTCAACGACCGAGTCGAGCAGGCCATCATCTCCACCCAGTCCGGCGCCATCGACGTGTACGACTCGCCCAGCCTCCACATCCAGACGCAGGCCGGAACCATCCGGCTCGGGCGCACCGACCTCGCCGAGGTCAGCGCGGTGTCCGGCGACGTCACCATCGGCGACTTCGGCGGCACCGCCCGGCTCCACACCATCTCCGGCGACATCACCGTCTACGCCACGACCGGCGGCGACATCACCGCCCAGTCGGTGTCCGGCGCCATCACCGTGACCGCCATCGACGGGGCTCAGGACGAGGACATCGACGTGATCGCCAGCAGCGTCACCGGAACCGTCCGCGTCCCCTACCGCCGCACCGCCGGCGGCCCCCGCCGCCGCACCAGCTGACACCCGGCCCGGCGCAGCACCGGCTCCGCCGGGCCACCCCAAGCCCCTCCCGCCTGCACCAGACCCATGGAGAGCTCCGCATGATCCGCTCTGCCTTACGCCTCACCCGCGCCGCGGCCACCCTCGGCCGCCCGGCCTCCGCCATCGAGCGCCTGGCCCTCTTCGGCGCCCTCCTCGCCTCCTTCGAAGCGGTCCACGGATTCTGTGACCACTGGGGGCAGGACTCGGCCGTCGCCCGCTGCAAGCGGCTCTACGGCCAGCACCTCGTCTACGCGGACGGCACCACCGCCCGGGAGGGCGACGGCCGGACCGGCGAGCCGACCACGACCGCCTCCACCCGAGGCAAGAGGGCCGCGAGTCGCCATGCCGCCGAGTACACCGCGACCCAGACCGGCGTAGCCCTCGCCCTCACCCGGGCGTTCGGCTACCGGGTCAGCCCGACCGCGCTCCTGGCCGGCGCCGCCATCAACGGACTGACCCACGCCGCGATCGACAGGGGCGGACTTCTGCTGTGGCTGGCCGACCGGTCGGGTAAGCGCGGCTACATCGACCACTGCCAGGCCGTCCGCCTCGACCCCGACGGCGGCGTCCACGCGGAGATCAACGGACCCGGGACCGCGTGGATGGAGCTCGACGAGTCCCTCCACCGAATCATCGGCGTCAGCGCCGCCGCCGTCACCGTCCTGCTCACCACGCGCGGAGGCGACCAGCGATGACCCACAGCCCCGACTCGACCGGCCGCCGTCTGGCCCACCTCCTGGACCTGGCCCGCCACGCCCTCGCCGACGCCCACCGCGAGGCCTCCGCCGGACCCCTCCAGCCCCAGCACCGCCAGCTCATCCTGGACGCCCTGCACCGCCCCGACGGCGGGGACGACGGGCTCCTGCACCTGCTCGGTGACCTCATCACCGACACCAGCCGCGACCTCCCCGAGGGCGACGCCGCCGAACAGCTCGACGAGGCCGCCGGGTATGCCTCCGACTACCCCGCCCAGCGCATCGACCGGGCCCGGGCCGCCCTCGCCGCCCCCACCGGCCCGTGACCGCCAGCGCCAGGCCCGGCACCTGCCGGGTCTGGTACTGCGGCCGCTGCCGCGCCGCCTACAAGTCGGCGCCGCCGCTGGTCGACGCGGCGTGCAGCTGCGAGACCCCGGTCCGCACCCTGCACCCGACCACCGTCACCGTGCTGCCCGCCCCGCCGGCCCCGCGCCTCCAGGCCCTCGACGACGACGAGGCCCGCCACCGCGCCCTCGCCCGGCGCGGCCGCCGCGTGAAGGTCACCTTCGAGGCCGACGTCGACACCGCCTGGCTCACCCGCGGGGCCGACGGACACCAGCACCTCACCGTCTTCGTCATCACCGACGACGGCCAGCGCCACGCCATCGACACCCGTCTGCCCGGCGTCCGCATCGACGCCGCCCACCCCGAAGAGAAGGACAAGACATGAGCGAGTACACGCCCGAGGACATCACGCCCCCCGAGCTCCGGCCGACAGCCCTGGCCCACCACGTGCCCGACTGGGCGGAGGCCGCGCCGACGCCGGACGGCGTGACCGACTGGGACGCGCGCCGGGCCGCAGCGCTCGTCCCGTTCCAGTTGGACGCCCGCGGCTGGCCGATGCACCCCGACGGCCCCACCGGCCGCGTCGGCCGGAACTTGGGCCTGTGGGGGGAGAATCGCGCGGCCGACCCGATCGTCGTCGCAGGCCGTGGCCGACACCGGCAGGTGCTGCTGATCACCCGCAGCGACATCGGGGTGCAAGCGATCCCGGGCGGGATGGTGGATCCGGGCGAGACCGCACCGGAGACCCTGATCCGCGAACTCCGTGAGGAGGCCGGCGTAGACCTCTCCGACCACCAGCCGGTCATCCTCAGCCGGGGCATCGTCGACGACTGGCGCGCCTCCGACCACGCGTGGGTGGCCAGCACCGCCGCCCTGTACGAGATCCCCGCCGAGGTCGACGCCGTCGCGGGCGACGACGCCGTCGCCGTCGCCTGGTGGCCGTTCGGAACCCTCGCCCAGCTCGACGCCGCGATCACCGCCGCCGGAAGCACCCTCTACGCCGCGCACCGGCCCCTTCTGCAGCGCGCGCTGGACCACCTCGACACGTCCGTACATCCGGATCAGACCCGTTAGACCCAACGCCCCCAACGGGTTCGTCCCGGCATTCCAGCCCGCCGGGGCACCACGGGGCGACAGCATGAAGCCCGGGGCCGCCGAAACCGGCCCCGGGCTCAACGAGAGGAAAGCATGAGCACCACCGACACCACCACCGCCGACGGCCCGGTCTTCTCCACCGAGGCGTACGCCGCCGTCGAGAAGGCCGCCAAGAGCCGCCGCGCCCTGTACGTGCCCAGCGTCCTGGAGCACGCCGCCGAGCTGCTCACCGGCCTGTGGGCCACCGGCGAGAAGTACGGCGTCGCCTCCTCCGAGTGGAGCTGGACGACCGACCTCGCGGGCGGCACGCTCGACGTCGTCGCCCGCCAGTACGAGAGCGCCCCGGACCCCGTGCGCACCCCCGCGAAGGTCGTCGCCCTGCAGGGCCACCTGATCGGCGCCCTGACCTCCGAAGAGATCGGGCTCACCGCCCGGCTCAGCGGCCCGGGCGTCATCGTCGACCGCGGCCCCGACACCCCGCGCGGCGGCCGCGACGGCGACGCCGACGTCGAGGTCCGCATCCACAGCGACGGCGGCTGGAACTTCTCGTACGCGGCGGACGGCGCCTCCGTCATGTCGATCGTCGCCCCGGCCACCGAGGCCGGCGCCTCCCAGGTTGCCGAGGTCATCCGCGCCTTCGTGCGCGGCGAGCTCGGCCCCGTCTTCCGCCACTGACCACCACGATCGACCTCCGGCGGGGCCGCCGAAACCGGCCCCGCTCCTCTTGAGGAGCCCCCGTGACCGACTGGTCCGCCACCACCCTCGTCCGCGTCGCGGACGACTACGACCGCGAGATGGGCGACACCGGCGCCCCGCTCGACTCCCGCTTCGGCCGCTACCTCACCCAGAACCTCGACGGACTGTGGGAGGAGGACCGCAAGGACCCGATCGCCTTCCTCGCCTGGGCCTGGTCCATCGCCACCCCGCCGATCATGTCCCCCGGCTACGTCCGCGTCCGCCCCGACCTCGGCGCGGTGCGGCTCGTCCAGTCCCAGTACGACGGCCGCCTCGTGGTCGTCATCGAGACCCCCGTCCAGCACGGACAGCTCGCCCAGGGCGTGCGCCCGCCGTACACCGTGCGGGACTGGGAGACCGACCGGTACTCGCACTCCGACGGCCCCCAAGCCCTGCAGGCCCCCGAGGACGAGTCGAAGCCCACCCTGCTGCTGACCGCGACCCTGCGCCTGCCGGCGGACGGCTGGACCCTGCACCAGCCCGCCGGAACGTGGCCGGTCGAGGAGCTGCTGATCGACGACGCCAAGCAGGCCGTCGCCCTCGCGGTGCAGCAGATCAACGCCTCCGCCGGGCACCAGGTCGCCAAGCTCATCGGCGACGAGGGCGCCCACTGGTGACCGGCCTGCCCGACTTCCGCGCCTGACCGTTGCCGACCACGCCGGACGGCTCCAGGAGAGACAACGGCCACCGCGCCGGGTCACACTGGAGCCAGTCCGGGAGGAGGTGAGAGGAACCGTGAGTGTCGCCTACAGCCACGCCGGGCCCTGGACGCTGGACGACGTCCTGGCCCTGCCCGAGGACAGGACGCAGCGCGTCGAGCTGGTCGGGGGGCAGCTGATGATGAGCCCCGCGCCCGGCCTGCCGCACCAGCGCGCCTCGCACCGGCTGCACAACCTGCTGGAGCGGGCCGCCGCGGCCGCCGGCTCCGACGCCGAGGTCTTCGAGGGGATCAACGTCATCGTCCCCGACGGGCTGCTGATCCCGGACCTGGCCATCATCGACGTGGCCGCCGCCGAGGAGTCGGGCGTCGCCGTCTCCGCCCGCCACGTCCTCGCGGTGGTGGAGATCGCCTCGCCGTCGACCCGGGTCACCGACCGCAAGCTCAAGCCGTCGCTGTACGCGGCGGCGGGCATCGAGCACTACTGGCGCATCGAGCTGGAGCCCGCTCCCCGGCTCCTGATCGGCCACCTCCACAACGGCGTGTACGCCGACCTGCCGCCATTCCTGGCGGGCGCTGTCGCGCACATCGACGAGCCGTTCCCGATCGCGTTCGACCCCGCATCCCTGGTCCGCAGGTAGGACCGACCCGCACAGCCGAGGCCCCCGCTCCGCCGGATTAATTCCGGACGGAGCGGGGGCCTTTCTGCGTTCCGGGCACCGCCGGCCCCGGGCCAGAAATCTGGCCCGGGGCTGAGCACCGTGCCCGCCAGGCGGCCCCTGCGGCAGGGTGCGATGACCGCGCCGACCAACATCGGGGACCGGTCCCAGCGGACCAGCGGACCAGAAACGGGGGACCAAGAACCACCCGGACCGTCACTCCGGCGTGGTCCGCAGCGACAGGAACCGCGCGCCAACCGGTCCGCCCAAGACGGCCCCCGCGGACCAACAACGGGGGACCGCGGACCACGAAACCGCTCGGACCAACGGGTAAAGCAAACGCAAAGAGCGTGCGCGTCACGGTCCCCGCAGGACGCCATGAACGAGCAGAGCGCGGGTGGCCTTGAGCGCGCGGGGACCGCGGCCCGGAGGTATCGGAAGGGCGCCGTCTGGCACGTGCGGTACCCCGCCCGGCGCCTCCGCGTCGGCGCACTGGAGAGCGGCGCGGGCATCACTGCCGCCCGTGCCCCGGCGCCGATCGTGGTCCGGCTCGATGCCCGTCGGCCCCGCCGGAGTCGCCCGCCCGCTGATCGCGGTCCGCGACCGGCCGCCGATTCCGTCCGCGAATCGCGGACGCCGCTCGGGGGCGCCGTCAGGCCTGCTGGCAGACCCGCTGACAGACCTGTCCGACCGCAGCCGTCGGCAGACCCGGCTCGAGCGCCGTCACAGCGAGCACAGTGGCTGGGACCGGGGGTGGTGCGGAGTAGCGCCCTGCGGGCCGGTCTTCGGCCGCTGGCATCGGGTGGGCGCACCTTCTGTGGCCGAGGCTCAAGACCACACAGTGTGATGGTCGGCCGGTTGGTGGAGTGTCCCGCCGGGCGGGCTCCAGGGGCTGATCTGGCCGTCGGATGGGCTGTCTTTTCGTCAACCGGGGATGTGGGTCTACCGTGGATCGATGCTGGTTGGCTGGGGGTTGGAGGGGTGGAATGGGGGGTTGGTTGGGGTGTTGGGTTGGTTGGTTGGTGGAGGTGGGTGGGGGTTGGTTGGGTGATGATCAAAAACGGGTGATGGACAAAGGCAGTTCCCCCCTTCGGGGGGAGCTGCGGCGGCGCCGGTCAACGGCAAAGTAAGAGGGGGGATTCCGCTTGGCATGGCTGACGAAGATCGCGACGGATGAGCAGGTCGAGTACCGGCTCAAGCAGCGGGCTGGCTGCGACCTGGTGGTCGCGGAGCAGACCGAACTGGTCGAGGGCGTCGACAAGGTGGTCGACTACCGTACGCAACAGGAGGGGGAGACCCCTCTGGTGTGGATGGGCTCGGGTCTGGACGCCGTGGGGCTGACCGCCGGGCAGGTTCTCGACGAGGACGGCAAGCGGGCGGCGCGCAACTTGATGAACGGGTGCCACCCGCTGACGGGGGCCCGGTTGTTCAAGTCGAGGAACTCCTCCAGGTCGCACCCGGAGTCGAAGCTCACGGTGGCCAGGGTGACCGCGGCCATCGAGGCCGCCGCCGCCGAGAAGGGCGTCGAGCCTGCCGAGCTCCTCGCGGGCAAGCCCAAGCAGCAGCGGCTCCTGGCGCAGCAGCAGCGGATGGTCCACCGGTTCGGCGAGGGGCACCGGCTCCAGGTCGCCACCCTCGGCAAGCTCGCGCGGGCCGCCGGCGTCGACCTCGCGGACGTCTTCACCGAGGCGGAGCTGGCGAAGGTGCGCAAGTACCAGGACGAGCGTGTCGACTCCCGCACGCGCGGCTTCGACCTCGTCCTGGACATTTCCAAGTCCGACAGCGTGCTCGCCGGGTTGCTGCCCGACGATGCGGAGCAGGCGTACCGGGACCTGGTCCACGAGGCCAGCCGCGACGCCATCGCCCTGTACGAGAAGTGGATCGGGTACTCGGTCGGCGGGGAGGACGGCGAGATGGTCCGCCTGGCGACCGGCGGTCTGCTGGCGTGGTCCACCGAGCACCGCAGTGCGCGCCCGGTTGGTGACGGCACCCCGGGGGACCCGCACCTGCACCTGCACATCAGCATCGCCAATCTGGGGCTCTGCGAGGACGGCGTGTGGCGTTCCATCGCCGCCCGGGGCAAGGACATGCACCGGCACGCGAGCGCGATCGACGGGTTCTTCAAAGCCCGGCTGCGTGCCCTCACGTACGAGAAGTTCGGGGTGCGGCGGGAGCAGGCGGAGCGGACCGGAGCGTGGGAGGTCGCGGGCATCCCCGCCGAGGTGCGGGACGCGTACTCCCGGCGGGCGAAGAAGGTTGTCGAGATCGCCGGGGAGGGGGCCAGCCGGGAGGAGATGGCGCGGGCATCGGCGGACACGCGGCGAGCCAAACACGCGACCGGCTCGGCGGAGATGCGGGAGTCGTGGCGGGAGCGGGCCGAGGCGATGGGGGTGGACGTCGAGGCGATGCTGGCCGCGGCCGCGCCGGGACCGCCCGGACCGGACGGCGGCATCGGCATCGATCCGGCCGGAGGCGGGCCGCGCATCCCGCCGCCGGCGGACATCGCGGCGATCGTCTTCGACCCGGAGACCGGGGTGACCGCGTCGAGGAAGGCGTTCGACCGCGCCGAGCTCCTGGCCGCCGTCGCCAACGCGCTGCCGTACGGGATCGGCGCGGACCTCCGCGACCTCGACCGCCTGACCGACGACGTGCTGCGCGTCGAGGGCTACGCGGTGGGCCTGCCGCACATCGGCTCCACCCTCATGTCGGCCACCGACCGGTACACGACCCAGGACGTCCTGGACGCCGAGGACGTCGCCGTCGCCCAGGCCCGGGCCCGCTACGGCGACCGCAGCGCGGTCCTCACCCTCCACCAGGCCGAGGCCGCTCTCGGCATCTTCGAGATCGCCGCCGGGTTCCCGTTGTCCGAGGAACAGCGGCAGGTGGTGACCCGGCTGCTGACGGCGGGCCACGGCATCGACGCCGTCATCGGCACCGCGGGCGCCGGCAAGTCCACGCTGATGGACGCCTGCCGGATCGCGTGGGACGCCACCGGCACCACGTACGCGGGCGCCTGCCTCTCGGCGGTCGGCGCCAAGGGCCTGCAGGATGCCTCCGCGATCCCCTCGAGGACCGTGAAGTCGTGGATCCAGCAGATCGAGACCGGCCGCGGGCTGACCGGGATCGACGTGCTCGTCCTGGACGAGGCGGTGATGACCGATGACCGGTCCGCGGCGAAGCTGATGACCGAGGCCGTACGGACCGGCACCAAGCTGGTCGCGATCGGCGACCCCAAGCAGCTCCAGGCCGTCGCGATCGGCGGCTGGTTCGCCGAGGTCCACCGTCTGGTCGACGGCGAGATCCTCACCGAGAACCGGCGCCAGGAGAACGAGGCCGAACGTTCCGCGCTGGAGGTGTGGCGCACCGGCGACCACCAGAAGGCGCTGGAGATGCTCGCCGCCGGCGGCCGGGTCCACGCGGTCGAGACGGCCGACGAGGCCCGCTCCGAGATGCTCACCGCCTGGGACGAGCTGCGCCGGGCGTGGCCGGACGAGCAGGATCTGCTGGAGAATCTTGTCGTCCTGGCGGCCCGCAACGTCGACGTGAACGCGTTGAATCTGGGCGCCCAGCAGATCCGCCGCGAGGCCGACGAGCTCGGCGACTTCCACCGGTACGCGCTGCCCGGCGGGGGCGAGATCTCCCTCGCCGAGGGCGACCTTGTCCGCGTCCGCGCCAACGACTACCGCTCCCGGCGCGGGCAGGGGCCCGACGTCCTCAATGGCTACCGGGCCGTGGTCACCGCCATCCGCGAGGACCGGCACGTCGAGATCACCTGGCGCACCAAGGACCGCAACCCCGACGGCACGGTGCGGACCGAGTCGGCGTGGATGAAGCCGGCCGACATCGGCGAGGGCAAGCTCTCCCTCGGCTACGCGATGACCGTCGCCGCGTCGCAGGGGCTGACCTGTCACACCTCGCTCCTCTACGGCCACGGGGCCAACGCATTCGCGACGTACCCGGGAATCACCCGGGCGAAGAAGGCGAACCACCTGTGGCTGCCCCTGGCCGCGATCGAGAACGAGACCACCCGGGCCCAGCTCGGCAAGGCCCGTTCCGAGACCGAGCAGCTGCACCGCGCCATCACCGCGTTCGCCCACTTCCTGAACCAGTCGAAGCCGGACGGGCTGATCAGCCACGAACTGCGGGCCCCAGCCGAGCCCGTCGCGGCGGCACCCCGGCAGGCCGAGCACGTCGAGATCCCCGAGCAGGCACCCGGACCGCCACCCCGGCGCGTCTCCGCGCGCGCCGCACGGGCGGTATCCCCGTCCGTAGCCCAGGCCCGTTGGCGCGAGGCCGAGCGGCAAGCCCAGCTGCGCACGCCGCTCGTCGACACCGGCCTCGCCCCCGAGCCGGACCCCCAGCCCGCCCGCGCCCCCGGCCCCGGCATCCCCGACGTCCCCGGCGACGTCGCCGGGGACCCCCAGGGGCAGACCGCCGAACTCCCCGAGATGAGCGACGAGCAGCGCGCGCAGCTGGACCAGCTCAGGCTGGACAGCGACATGCGGACCGTCCCGCGATGGGAGATGCGCCCGTACGGCACATACAGCGACACCGCCCTGCAGAAGGCCATCGGCGATTTCCTCGACGGCGCCGAGGAGGCCGAGGAGAGGGCAGCCAAGGCCGCGGAGGCGTTCCGCGTCCTGCACGAGCAGATGGAGCAGGAGAAGGCTCAAGGCACCAGCCGCGGCACCAAGTGGGCGCAAGAGGCCGGCGCTGTCCTCGACACCGCCGTCGGCCACCTCACGACAGCGGTGAAGGAGGCCGAGGCCCGCGCCGCAGCCGAGAAGCAAGCCAAGGGTGCCCGCGAGATCCTTCCGGAGATTGAGAAGCGCCTGAAGGCAACGCGGCTGAGCCTGCGCCTGGCCTTCACCAGCAAGAAGGAGGTCAAGGGAGTGCACGAGCACGTCCTCGGCGAGGCCATCGCCGGGGAGGACGAGGCCATGCGCGCCAAGCGGGCCAGCGAGAAGGCCAAGGCCAAGGCGTGGGAGACCGTCCGCGACAGCGAGTACGCCGAGGCCTTCGCCGTCGGCCGCTTCGCTCCGAAGGAGCTGCACGAGATCGCCGAGAAGTTCGCCGAGATGCGGGCCGCCCTGTCGCAGCAGGGGCACCGCAAGGACGAGCTGGACGAGAACAAGCTGGCCGACCTGAGCAAGACGGCCCGCACACAGGCGAAGAAGGCTGCCGACGCGCGGGGTTACGCCGCACTCGCCGCCGGTGAACAGAAGCAGCGCCGGGACATCGCGGAGAAGTACCCGAAGCTGCACGAGACCGAGGTCAAGGCCCGCGCCACCCAGCCACAGCCGAAGCCGAAGGTCGTCCAGCAGCAGCACGTCCCGGCCGCCAGCGCGGCCCCGACACAGCAGCAGGCTCAGAAGGGGCCCAGGCTGCGGTGATCGCCCAGGTCGGCTCTCGGCCGGATCTCAGGTCCGGGGGCCGGCCCCCAGCGTCCGGCGGGCGGTCGTACCGCCTGCGGTTCGCGGCTGGAGTGGCTCGGTGTCCTCGGCGGCCCGCTCCGCAGCGGTACGGCCCCGCGCCACACGCGGCTCCTGGTCCTCGACGACGGGATCCGGTCCGTGCCCGAGCGGGCGGCGCAGGGTGCTCACCGCCGAAGTCTCGCAGCCTCCCCGACGGCACCGCGGGCAGGGTTCTGATGCGCTTCACACGCCTGCACCTGGACCTCAATCATGGAGGGTGCGCCCCTCCGGTGAGGGGTCGTCGGAAGCTATGGTTGATCACCTCTAGGCGTCAAAACGTGCGAATCGGGTGATCAAGAACCAACCTGGTTGTATGGACAGCAAAACCGATTCTCCACAGCACGCGTATTCACTCGACCACAACGTGGTCTTGACGCTTGGCGCGGGAGGCTGCTACTACCCGGACCCCGACTTGCTTCCGGACGAGGCATGGCTTGTCCAGCTCAGAAAGGCTGGACTGCTCCCTGGAACGATGAAGCCCCTTGAAACCCTTCCCCCCGGAAGCGACCTGCGCCTCGTGGTACTGGGCGCAGACGTAGAGCCTCTGCGCCACGCCTGGACGGATCGTCTTGGAGGCACCTCCGGTGGAGGTGGAGGTATCGCGGGGGGCGTGCTTGCCGGAGCAATCTGGGATGGCGTCAAAGGCGTGATCAAAGAGATCACGAAGGGCGACGGCAAGCCGCGACCGAATCCGCGCCCGCCCGTGCGCGACCCCCGACAGGGCAACGTCGCATAGGTGGTGGGCTATGGCGCCGTTCCTGTACGCGAAGCCAGCGCGGACCGCTGGCTTGCACCCGTCCGGCCCTCGCCGTCGTGCAGGTGACATGGCACCGTGCCAGCCTGCTCTTGAATCTGGCCTGCATATGCCCCGGGAGTAGCGAATGGCTAATCAGAGGCGCAATACCCTGGCTCTCGCCGGTCTCGCCAAGAAGTCTCGCGGCAGGCAGGGAACCAGGGTTCGGGAAGTCAGGCAGTTGGTGGCGTCCCAGCTGAGGCAAGGATCGTTCGATGCTCAACTGGTAACTCGTGGGCTAGCTGTTTTTCTGGAGGACAGCAACGGAGAATGCCGTCGAGGCCGGCCTTTCGAGCCGTTGTTCCCTGTCTATGACGACGAGGGGCTGCGCTACTGCTGCGGCCACGACCCCAGCCACTGCACCCAGCCCATCGGCAAGTAGAGACCTGCCGTGGCAGCACTCGCGGTCCTGTGCGTGGCTCTCGCCGGGGCCGGTATGGCCTGCCTGTGGTTCTACGTAGCTTGGTGGCTTCCCGCCGTCCTGGCTGTGCTCGGATGCCTCGCTGGATGGGCACTGTTCCGCTCCGGGCGCGGCCGGGTCCCCATCAACCCGCGACAGGCCATGCGGCTAATGGAGTGGAAGATCCTCCTGCCCGGCTCTCTAGCTGCGGCAGGTGCCGCTGGGATCATCCTCGTCGAGGTCTACCTGCAGACGAAGGATAGCTGGACCGACGAGGCCAAGACCCTCGTCACCGCGCTAAGTGCAGCCGTCACTACGGCGATCGGCGCCCTGTTCGTAAAAGGCGCCGAGACCTACGAAGAGTCCTGGCTAGCTGAACCGATCAAGAAGGCATTCCAGGAGGGCCTGAAAGACACATTCCAGCCCAACAGCCCCGGCGACCTCGCCCTCTACAATCGCCAAGGAAACTGGGACCGCACCAACAGGGAAAAGCGTCTCAAAGTGATCGAGGTGGAAGTCAAAAACCCAACGAGCCCCCGACCGCTACCGCCGCCTTCACTGCCCTGATCGAGGACTGAGTGGGCTGGGCCGTGTCCATGCATCGATCCGTTTCCGCACACCCCCGCCCACACGCCCGCGAGCACTCCGGCTGTGCATCTCGGGCGTCCAGAAGGAGCGTTCAGAAAGCCCCCGCGTGCAGGAAGGCAGGAGCCCGGCTTCCCGTACGCTGACGAGCCTGACTAATTGGACCTTTCGGACCCAATGGGTCGATCAGGCGAGGGCGTCGCCGAGCAGCTGGCGTGGAGCGCCGTCGAGGTGCCGGTGGAGCAGCTGGGCGCGGGAATGCACCAGGCCGCTGCGGTACGCGGCCGGGAGCCGGTCGTAGACGGCGGCGGCCATCGCGGCGGCCGCGCCCGGATCTCCGTCGACCCGCAGGCATGCGGCGGTGTCCATGGCGATCAGCGCGCGCGTCATCACCGACGGGGACGTGGTGAGGGTCAAGGCGTCGTCCTGCGCCCGGTACGCCGCGCGGGTATCTCCGAGCAGCGTGTACGCCTGGGACAGGTGCACGTGGTGCTTCTGGGCCGGGTACCCGAACCAGGTGTCTGCCGCCTCGGGTCCGTCCAGCTGTTCGGCCAGGGTGCGGACGTCGTCCACCGCCCGGCGGGCGCCGGGGAGGTCGCCGACGGCGGCCAGGGCGCGGGCGTTGACGGCGGCTGCCAGCGCGGCCGCGCCGGAGGGGCGGGCGCCGGCCTCGCGGCGGGCTTGGGCGGCGATGCGGGCGGCCTGCCCTGGGGCGCCGTAGTTCAGGCCGACCATGGCGTGACGGCCGAGAACCCAGGCCGTCATCCGCCGGTCTCCGGCTTCGCGGGCGGCTTTCGCCGCGGTGGCGAACCAGCGGTGCGCGTCGGCTTGGTCACCCCGGTCGTGTTGGACGATCGCCACCAGGCCGGAGATTCCGGCGGCCGTGCGCGCCAGGTCGGTGCGGTCCCGCGCGGGGTGGGGCCGGCGAAGGACGGCGGCGAGGAGCGCCAGGTCCTCGCGCATCTCGCCCAGGACCGCGTCGGGCGCCCGCCCGTTGTAGCCGCCGCGGTGCCGCTCGAAGGCGCCCTCGAGGTAGGCAAGGTCCCCGGCGCCGTCGGCGTCCAGGCCGGTGTCGATTCCCTCCCGGGCTTGTGCGATACCGGGCAGTACGGCGAACCCCGTGGCCGCCGCGAGGGTAAACAGCTTGCGTCGCTTCATGTCGTCGCTCTCCTTCCTGCGCTGCCTGCGGTGGCGCCGGGTGTTGTCCAGGGCCTGGTCCAGCTGCTCGTCGGTCAGGCCGTAGACGGTGCGGATCGCCGAGCGCCAGACCGGAGTCGGTAACCGCTTCTCGGTCTCCCACCTCTTGAGGTTCTCGACCGTGCACACGAGGCCGGCGTCGGTCATGCGCTTGGCCTGCTGCTCGCGGGTCCGGTCCGCCCGCTCCCTGATGGTGCGCAGCAGTTCGCCGATTCCGTCCGGGCTCACCATGCTGGGGCCTCCCCTGTCTGGGTGTCGAAAGACCATCCTGGCCCCCCAACACGGCACCCCGCAGCGGTAATCGGCCCCCCAGTGCGGCCCTCCCTTGGGGTGTTCCCCGGGACTTCAATGGTCGAACGGAACCGGCCGGGACAACGCCTCCAGGGGCTCCCCCTTCCGGCCGGTCCTGCACTGGGCGCCCGCCTTGCCTGGGGGCGGCGGGCGCCGTCCAGCGCTCCATCCGACACAGAGAAGGAGTACGTCATGAACCTGATCCTCTCCAGCCGCTCCATCAAGGGAGCCGCGACCCGGACCCCCGACGGCGGGGGCACCGGCAAGGGCGACGGCAACGACTAACGGCCGCCGACCATGACCACCGCGATTGACGCGGCGGTCCGTAGCCTCGGCGGGGACTTCCTCGCCGGGGCTTTCGGCCGCTCCTTCCAGCACTGGTCACAGGCCGCCGCAGGGCTGCGCGGCCTGTTCACGTGGGACGACCTCAACGACCTGGTGGCACGCCACCGCCTGGACGCCCCGCGCCTGCGCCTGTTCAACAACGGGGAGCAGATCCCGCCGTACGAGTACCTGCACACCTCGGTCACCAAGCGCTCCGAGGTCCGCCACCGGGTCGAACCCTCTGGCCTGCACCGGCAGATCGCCGACGGCGCCTCCCTGGTGCTGGACGCGGTCGACAAGCTGCACCCCGGCGTCCAGGCCCTGGCCGAGGCGCTGGAGAGGCACTTCCGCACCGACGTCCAGGCCAACCTGTACGCGTCCTGGCATCCCACCGAGGCCTTCGGCGTCCACTGGGATGACCATGACGTCGTGGTCGTGCAGCTCGAAGGGGCGAAGCGCTGGAACCTGTACGGGGCGACCCGCACGGACCCACTCCGCCTGGACGTCGAAGCCCCCGCCAAGCCCGACGGGCCGCCACTCGCCGAAGTGGTCCTGCAGGCCGGGGACATGCTGTACCTGCCGCGGGGCTGGTGGCACGCGGTGGCCGCCACCGAGGGCCGCTCCCTGCACCTGACGTGCGGTCTGACCCCGGCGACCGGCCACCACCTCCTGGTGTGGCTCGCCGGACAGCTTCTCCACTCCCCCACCCTGCGGGCAGGCGTGCCGACCGTGGCCGGCCCCGCCGAGCGCACCGCGTACGCCGAGCAGCTGCGCAAGGAGGTGTCCGAGGCCCTCCATCCCCACATCGTCTCGGAGTTCGCCGCCTCGCTGGACGCCCGCGACCCCGGCCGCCCTGCCCCATCCCTCCCGTACATCGGCGACGTCCCCGCCGACTCCGGCCTGGTCCTGACCCTCACCACCGCCCGGGCCGCGCTGGAGGGAGCCGACGGGGCCGTCGTGCTGCGCGCCGCCGGACACGAATGGGAGCTCCACCCGTCCGTCCGCCCCGCGCTGGAGGCCCTGGTGTCCGGCGCCCGGCTCACCTTCGGGGACTTGGCCGGGCGCTCCGGTCTCACCGTGGAACAGGTCGCGGCGCTCGCCACCGAGCTGGTATCCAAGGACGCGGCAGCCGTCTCCCACAGGTAGGACCCGCCATGTTCGAGGCCCCCGCCCCCGCCACCGTCGACCGGATGCTGGCCGCCCAGCAGCACGCCGCCGACCAGTTCGGCCTGCGTGCCACCGGCCGCCGGGTGTGGGGGTACCGGGGTCGGACCCTGTCGGCGGCCGCGGGCCCGCACTGGCTGCGCGTGGTTTGCGCCGAGGCCGGCACTGAGGGCGGCAAGCTGTGGAACGGCCCGTCCACCTCCCGCGCTCTCCCCGCGTCGGTGCCGCGCCCCGACCTGTTCCGCATCCGGGACTGGACCACCGAGGGCTACGCCTACCGGGCCGAGCTGTACGCCTTCGCACCCGACCCGATCGTCTCCCCACGCCCCGTCCTCGACGAGGACCCGGGCCTGCCCGAGACGTGGTGGAAGGAGATGGTCGCCGCCCTGGACGCCCTCGCCGACGTCCCACCACCGACGGACCGCGAGGCCGTACGCGAGGAGTACCTGCGCCGCGTCATCCCCGAGTTCACCGGCCACCAGGTCGACGACGTCACCTGGGCCACCGCTCACGGAGACCTCCACTACGGCAACATCACCCGCGGCCCGCACATCCTGGACTGGGAAGGATGGGGCCGCGCCCCGTACGGCTACGACGCGGCCACCCTGTACGTGTACGCGCTGCTGTCCCCCGGGGCGGCCGCCCGCGTCCGGGCCGAACTGGCCCCCGTCCTGGACCGGCCCGAGGCCCGTGCCGGCCTGCTGACCGTGTGCGCCCAGGTACTCCAGGCCCAGGACCGCGTCGACTTCTACGCCGAGCTGGCCGACCCCGTGCGCGAGCACCTGGCCCAGCTGAGTCAGACCCGTTAGAACCAACAGGTCTGACTGAGGCCAGAGCACCCGCCGCTGACCGCTCCCCGCCCCCGTCAACAAGAGACTGGCCCCGCCCCCACGGAGGGCGAAACCAATACCGCGAATGGCGTAGCGCGCTGCTCCGTCCGGGGGATGCCATGTCAGACGAGGCCCATATCGTCCGCCGCTGACACGGCTCCGCCACGGGACGAAGGAGAAAGCGATGGTGTTCGTCGGGGTCCACGGAGAGTGGGGGCGCATCGACGCTACCCAGGCTGACCTCGGATGCGGCCAGGACCGAAGCAGCATCTACAAGACCAAGTTGCCCGCGCCGCTGACCTGCTACGAGTGCGAGTGGCGTCTTCACCTGGTCCACAAGACCCACGGCTCGTACGACCTCTGGTTTCTGCGGCATGCCAACAACGCGCCCCACTGCGAGGCGCGGCTCGCGGGCGAGGGCATGGCCCACCACCTCCTCAAACTCGATTTCGCCCATCACGTCCGCGCGACCGGCTGGACCGCCGAGTACGAGGTCGCCGCCCCGGACGGCTCCTGGCGCGCGGACGTGATGGCCACTTCTCCGGACGGCAGCCGCCGCGTTGCCCTGGAGGCACAGATGTCGGCCATCTCGGTCACCGACATCGAGGCCCGCACCGACCGGTACCGTGCGGCCGACGTCGAGGTGTGCTGGTTCACCGACCGCAAGACCGCTCCCTGGCTCGACAACGTTCCCTCCGTCCAGATCGCGCGGCCGGACGACGGCGGCCCCGTCCAGATCACCGCCGGCGCCGCCCGCTTCGTTCCCGAGTGGTGTGAGGACCGAGCCGACTGCGGCCTGTGTGAGTGCGAGGACTGCGGCCCGGGGATCGACGGGCCCCTGCCCTGCGGCGGCCACGGCAAATGGCCGACCGTCGAACCCTTCCCCTTGGACCGCTTCATCGCCGCCATCTGCGCGAACACCACCCGCCCGCACCGCCTGCGGGCCAAGGGATGGGGAGACGACGGCAAATGGCGATGGGTGACCCGCTCGTACTTCGAGCTTGAGGAGGAGCAGGTCCAGGCGACGGCCCGGCGCGAGCAGATCATAGACCGCCTGTTCGCCGTCCAGCAGCGGCAGCGAAAGGCACGGGAAGCCGCCGAGCAGGAGCACCTGGCGGCGATCGAGGCCCTGCTCCAGCGCCAGAAGGCTTTGGTCAAGCCGGTGGTGGAGTTCGTCTACCACGAGGCCGGCGCCTACCCCAACGTTGCCCGCGACGGCATCCCCGAATTCGCCATGGGCGTGCCCGTGTACGTGCGCGGCAAGCCGTACGCGGTCATCTGCCCAGTGGCCAGCCGCGTTCCCGCCCTGCGCAACCGCTTGGCCCCGCTCGTCCTCTTTGCCGCCTCCGAGCGAGAACGCAGCCGTATCGCCGCCCAGGCAGCCCCCGGCCAGCGCGTCGAGGTCCTTGCCGTCGAGGTCCCTTCCACTCCCGCGCCCGCAGTCCCTCCGCAGCGTGAGCAAGGTGTCCTCACCATCAAGCAGGCCGTGAACCGGATGCTGGGTCTCGACCGAATGTGAGACTCCCGCTCCTCCGTCCGCTCCTCCGCCGGGTCCTCCGCCCGGCGGCGGACAACACCGGTTGCCGCCGGTGTCCGCTTCGCAGGTCAGGCTCCCTTTCGCGCCGTGGCGATGCACACGGCCGCGAGCCAACTACAGGGAGAGGGACAGGTGGAGATGGGTACGACGGGGGTCTATCGGGAGCGGGCGGAGCGCCGGCGGCGGACGCAGGGGACGGGCGAGGCCCGCGGCGACGGGTGGCAGCGCACCGAGGAGGACGAGCAGCTGCTCCGGCTGGCGACCCGGTACAGCACGCTGACGCTCCACCAGGCCGCGTACGCGTGCTGGGGCGGACGGATAGAGGCCGCGCGGCGACGGGTGAGGCTCATGGTCGAGGCCGGGCTGCTGCACCGGAACGCGGACGTGCGCTGGGCGCGGACCGTCTTGTGGCCCACCGAGCGCGGTGCCCGGATCGCCGACACTGGCCTGAGTGCTCCGCGGCCGCCGGGCGAGCGGCTGCTCCACCGCCTGGCCGTCGCGGACGCCGGGATCGGGCTGGAGGCCAACGGGTACAGCGTGCTCTCCGAGCGGGAAGTGCACGCGGTCGAAGCCGTCCCCGGCCGCGCGGTGGAACTCCTGGAAGCCCTTGGGGTACCCGGGGTACATGGGGTACCCGGGGTACCCGCCGATGCTCGACGCGGGGAGACGCTGGCCGTGCCCGTCGGCGCCCACGCCGTGCACTGGCCGGACCTGCTCGTCGTCGAGCCCACCCCGAGGTTCCCAATCGCCGTCGAAGTGGAACTCACCGCGAAGTCCCCCACCGCGATCCGGACGATCCTGCGGGCCTACCGGCAGGCACAGCGCCGGGTCCTCTACATGGCCACCGAGCCGGTCGTCCGCCAGCTGCAGGGCAGCCCGGGCCCGGACGGACGGTGGGCCGACGGCGTCGCCCAGGAGCTCGGCCTGCTCCCGCAGGGCGAACCCCGCCCGGGCACCGGCAGGCAGCTCAGCTTGCGGCCGTTCACCTCCGTGGACCCGGCCGTCGCCCGCCGGGCAGCCCAGCACGCCGCCCGCGGCGCGTGGCTACGGAGTGGATAACGCACAGCTCACGGCCGTTGCCACCCCGATAGCCGGGCGGTTGCCGTTGTCAGCGTCCGTCGCCGTACGCGGTCTCCTCCAGCGCTCGCAGGATCAGCCGGAGCTCCTTCTCGTTGACGACCCGGACGACCTCGCCGAGCTGCACCGCGCAGCGGGACACCAGCGACGCGGCGATCTCCAGCACGGCCATCTCGCTACTGGAGCACTTCAGCGCCCCGGGCCGGGAGATCATCAGCAGTCCGATCATGTCCCAGTCCACCGAGGGGTGCGAACCGCTGCGGTCGATGACCGGCTTGTCGGCGGCCGCCGAAAGCTCCGTCTCCTCCTCCAGCAGGCGCCGCAGCCAGAAGCCGTCCTGGTGCGCACCGAGCAGCCGGGTGGCCGCCCGCATTCCCTCGTTGCCCACGCCCCGCAGCAGGTCCTCGGCGAGCTGCTTGCCAGTCGTGCCGTCAGTGACCGCCATCATCGGCGTCTCCGTTCTCTCGGTGGCCCCGGCCGCGTTGGCCGGCCCCGCCTCACTGTGCGCGGCCGTCGCCTTGGGCCCGCGCCGCACACGCCGGGCGATCCCGCGGACGCCCTCCCCCACCAGCAGGCGCACCAGCGGGTCCCCCGCCAGCTCGCGCACGGTGTCCATCCACTCCATCGCAGTCTCTCCCTCGGCCTGCGGGCAACACGCCCGTGAAGGGCGCGCTGCCCTCCGGCCCTTGAGGCGGCGAAAGCCTTCGGCGACAGGGGCGAGGGGGAGATTCCTGCGCAGGGTTGTTCCTGGCGAAGCCGAGGTCGGCGCTGGATGGCTGGAGGGTAGGTGGGGGTGGGGAGTGCGAGGGGAAGGGGGATTGCTGGCGAACCGGCACGGCCCGGGTGGCTGTCGCCCTGGGGGATGGCTGTCCGGGCCGCTGGTGGCGGGCTGTCCGGGCGGCATCCGAGAATCGCGGACAGGGCGAGGGTGGTCCGAGCGTCCAGCCGTAGCCGCCTGCTCCGAGTGGTTCAGTCGGGAGGCGTCGCCCCGGGCAGCTCCCCGGTGAAGTCCAGCCACTGCTGGATGGTCCACACGGCGACGCTGGATCGGTCGGTGGACATGCGCAGCCACACCTCGTCGCCGCCAGGCATGAGCGCCACCTAACGTCTGCACGGCGTACCAACTCGGGGCCACGTGCCGGTGGCCGGCCCGCGAGTGCGCGGCCTGTTTCATGAGTGGTCCTCGGCAGGAGCGTCCGGCTCGCGACGCCTGCGAGCGCGCGCCTTCCGCACCGTCCAGGCGACAGCAGAGATGGTCAAGGCGGCACCCAGGCTGCCGACGAACTCAGAGAGGACGCCCTGTATCAGGGCAGGGGAGAGCATTGTCGTTACGCCGTCTCTCGAAATGTTCTCCCCACGAGCAGCTTGCCGGATCAAGGGCGGGGCGTCAGGCCGTTGGTGAATCGGGTGGGCCCCAGGTGTTTCATAGGTGGTCCCTTATGAAACGCCCGGCCCCAACAGGTCTACGCTGGGCATTTGTTGTTTCATGTGTCGTTTCAAAATACTGGACTCTTGAAACGTACACATGAAACACTGGCGGGGTGAGTGACTTCCAGCGCGTTGAGACGCACGACTGCCCCATGTCCAGCTGCGCCGCCCCGGCCGGCTCCCCGTGCCGCACGACCAAGGGGAAGGTGGCGATCCAGTACCACACCGCCCGCTTCCGGCTCGTGCCCGCGCTCGCCAAAGCCCTGAACGTGCCGACGCCCGCCGTGCGGAAGCCCGGAGCGGTCTGGGTGGAGCTCCCCCGCCCGGCCGCCGCCGGCGTCGAGCCGGTCGGGCACATCCGCATCGGCTACGCCCGGGCTTCTACCGCGCGCCAGTCCCTGGACACACAGCTCGACTCCCTCGCCGCCGAGGGCATCACCCGTGTGTTCTCCGAGAAGATCTCCACCCGCGTCGCCCAGCGGCCCGAACTGGAGAAGGCCGTCGCCCTCGCCCGCGAGCTGCGCACCTCCGGAGCCCGGGTCACCCTCGTCGTCCACGAGCACAAGCGACTCGGGCGCGGCATCGAACTGGTCACGCTCGCCCAGGACCTCAAGGCCGCCGATGTCGGCCTCCAATTCCTCACCGGTGAGCTCCAGGGCTCCCACGACCCCTCAGGCGTCGTCTTCAACGTGCTGGCCGCGCTGTCCGGCATGGAACGCGAATACATCCGCGACCGCACCCTGGAGGGCCACGAGTCCGCCCGCAACCGCGGCAAGACCATCGGCGGGCCCACGGTCACCAACTCCGACATGCTCACCATGGCGCTCCAGATGCGGGCCGAAGGCGTGAGCCTGCGCGACATGGCGCCCCGGCTCGTCATCACCACCGGAGCGAAGAAGGGGCAGCACCCTTCCCCGCCCACCATCATGCGGATGCTCCGCGAACACGACGAGAGGGCGGCCGCAACAGCCACGCGGGATCTCGAGGCTGCCGGGGGTCACTGATCAGCGACCGCCCTGCAGGATGCGCATGACCTCCCGGGCGGTACGCCGACTTCTTCGGGCGTCCAGGGCCAGCCTCTGCAGCTGCTCATGGTCGCTGACACAGCTGTTCCATAGCCGCCGATCCATGTCGTGGGGGCACTCTCGCGGCAGAAGTGCTCCCAGGCCCGACTCAGAGGGGATCGCCCTGCCGTCGAGGAAACGCTGAAGCCATCCCGCTGAAACTCCCTCGCCTGGCTGTGTGCCCTCCGGCCACCAGTACATGAAGTGGGAGCGGTAGTTCTTCACCCAGGTGTTCAACGCCTCTGCGAAACGCTCCTGCTCGGGGACAGGTCCCAGCTGAACAGGAGGCCTCGGAGGCTGCGAACGGCTCCTGCGCGCCTTCTCCAACTTTCTCTGTCTCGCGAAGAGCCAGTTGGGGTCGGCGGAGCGGGCGCTCCTTCTCGGTGCCTGGTGCATGAGGATCTGCTCAAGCAGCCGCTGGCTGGGTAGCCGTTCGCCCGCCAGCACGGCGTACACGGTGGATCGCGAAATGCCATGCCACTTGGTGATCTCCCGTACGGCGTATCCGTTGCTGCTGACCGCGTCCCGTAGCCGCTCGGCGAACTCCGACAACTCGCCTGAACTGGGATCAACTGGCTTCCAGTGTGCGGGCATCGCCTCCCCTTCCATGTCCCGTGATGTCCTGCGACGACTAGTGGTTCAGTAGCGTGCCATCCGCGGCACTCGGCCGTCACCGGAAACGGCGACGGCCCCCTGCGCCAACAGGGAGCCGTCTTCACGAATGCATGGACGATTCGACCGAAGGAGAAGCCATCCACACCAACGACGACCGTATGCGCAAGCACGACCCGGAGCCAAGGTCTGACAGTCCGGGAGCAGCCCGACGGCTGGTCGATACGGCTGCCGAAGGCCTCGTGAAGGGGGCCGCAACCTCTCTCGGAGCCCTGCTTGTCTCTGCGGCGGTCCTGTGGTGGAACACCCACCACTGATCTAGTCGACGGGGGCGCCTCACCCGCTACCGGGCTGGCGCCCCGTCGATGCCTCATGGCCGGCGCTCATGTCTGGATCACCGTACGCGGAAGCCCGCACCCCGGGAGCAGCGCGAGCGCCAAGGGGGCGTCGGGGACAGCCGTGCCAGTTTCTCCAGATCTGCGGCCTGCTCGACGCTCGGCTACATGTAGCGCGAGAACGCTCTCTTACCCGATGAGCGGAAGATCCCGGGTCTTGCGGTGAGCGGCCTCCAGAGCGGCATGTGCTCTGATCTGGAGCTTGTGCATGACGGCGACGTGTACCCAGAACTCCGACTCGGGCTTCGGCTGGCTGTACTCGATGACGGCATGAGTGACGTGGCAGATGAACTGCAGGGCGAGATATGCCGGGTCGACGAGGCCCACCACGCTCGGGCCGGTCTGCAGGACGGGACCGCGCCAAGTCTCCGCCCGGTTCAGCCGCATCCCCTGCGCGCCGGCGTGGGTTTCGGCGGAGGCCCACTCGAAGTAGGGGTGGAGATGGGCGAGGCCTGCCAGTGAGGCCAGGCCCTCGGTGTTGACGTGGGCACCAACGCTGGAGAGAGGTCCTGCGGCCCACCCGATCTGCTGTTTGATGATGGGCCCGAACCGGTCCAAGGCCGCCTGCGAAGCCTGGCGCGCCTCTTCGACCTCCTCTTCCGGGTAAGGCTCCATTCCCAGCTCGCTGGCGTACTTCTGGTAGGTCTGCATGGCCCGGAAGCCCGTGTAGTCCTCGTACGCGTAGTACCGGTCGACGAGGTCCTCATGTCCCGGGCTCCGGCCGTGCGCACCGATGACACTCGTGACGGCGGCCAGCTCGTACAGCAGGCGGGCCGGCTTCATCGCCCCCTGTCCGTGGCCGGCCGACAGGAGGCAGTACACCTCGTCGGCGGCCCGGCATGCGCGGGCGTGCAGCTGTATGAGGGCCGCGGTGACCATGTCGCAGGGCGTCGGGGTGAGGCGGCTCAATTCCGATCCCAGTTCCTCGGCCTGGGCGAAGGTCAGCAGGCAGAGGTCGAGGCTGCGGCCCCAGTGTCGACGCAGCCGCCGTTCGAACATCTGGCGGCGGCGTACGACTCGCTGGAGTGTCCGTGGGGCGCGCCGGACCGTGGCCGCGGTCATGCCGTCGATGATGCGCAACAACTGCTCTTGGTCCACGGCTACGTCCTCGTTGTGCGGGTGGGCCGAACTGCCCTCGGGCCGACGGTAGGGCCCGGGTGCAGTCCAGCGCACCGGGCTTTCGCTGGATTCCTCGCATGCTGCTCACGCGGACGGGTGTCGCAGAGGGCCGGGAGAATCAGGGGAAGCGGCCGGGAGGGGAGGGGGTAGTTCGGAGTCCTGGGCGGCAAGGGTGGCGGCGAGGCGTTCGGCGAGTTCGGCGAGGTGCGGGTCGTTGGGGCCGGCGGAGTGCTCGATGGCGGCCTGTTCGGCGTCGTACGCGTCGAGGACCTGCTCCCAGCTCTGGGCGTTCGGGCCGTAGTGCTCGGGGAACACATGGGCCAGCCACCAGGCCGCCGCCCGCCAGTCCGGCCGCAGGTACCGGGTCTGGCGTTCCTCGACGTCCAGGCCGGTGACCGGGTCGTTGTAGGTGCGCACGCGTTCCTCCAGGACCAGGCTCCCGGCACCGGCCTGCAGAACCCGTGCGAGCGCCCGGGCAGCCATCTGTGCCCGCGCGGAGTTCACCTGCCGGTACAGCTCGACGTACACATCGTCGGCGCGGTTCGCGGGTTCCCCGTCCTCGCGGGCCTGGGCGGCGTCGCGGCCGCGGGCCATCCACCGGGCGAGGGTGGCCCGGGAAACTCCGGCGCCCTCGGCGGCGAGCGAGGTGGCGACGCCCACGGCGGTGGCCTTGACGATGCTGTCGATTCGCTCCGGCGTCAGCAGGGAGGGCCGGCCCGGGCGTCGGGTGCTTCTTCTCATGCGGGCGGACCGTACGTACACCTGGTCGCTTGCGTCTCCGGCGTCACGCATTTTGCGATTTACGCGACGGTCCTACGCGCGCGCGGGCGCGGGGGTCTCACCGGAGTCCCGGGTGGTCCGCCCAGGTCAACGCACCAGGGTCCCGGCCCTGTTGGACCTAATGGGGTCAACCCTGTTAGGGGCACCAGGCTGGCCTGCGGTTTTCCTCGATCAGACGGAGCGCCGCCAGGTCCGCGTACGGGACGGGAGGAGGCGGTACGGTCTGGCGGTGACGAGTGGACGGGGAGAGACCCGAATGAGGAGCGAGCCATGGTCCAGGTAACGCTGGAGCCGTTGAAGATCCCGGACCGGCTGCGCATGCCGACCGTCTTCGAACGGGAGTGGACGGAGCCGGCCAACAAGCTGCGCCCGCGCATCCTGCTCCCGGCCGCATTCACCGGGCCGTCCCCGATCGCCCCGGGCGAGCACCGCGTTTTCATCGTCTTCAACCGCAAGGGCGGCGCCGGAAAGACGACCACCACCCTGGAGCTCGCGTGTGCCTGGGCGGCGATGGGCTACACCGTGCGCATCATCGACGCCGACCCGCAGGACGCCGGTCTGACCGGGTGGCTGGCGCCGGTCTATCCCGAAGGCCTGGACCCCAAGCACCGGCTGACGCTCAAGAACGTCATGTACGGCGAGGCCGGCCTGGACGAGGCGACCTACTACACCCGGTACAAGAACCTTTACATCGTGCCCAGCTACGAGGACTGCGCGGTTGTCGAGTACGACCCGGCAGTCAACGGCGAGCGCACACTGCGCCGGGCGATCAAGCGGAGCGAGGCGCCAGTCGACATCACCATCGTCGACTGCCCACCGAAGGTCGGGAAGCTCAGCACGTTCACCCTGGCGATCGGCGGCGAGGTCCTGGTGCCCAGCCAGCTCAGCGGCCTGGACAAGAAGTCGAACGAGCCCTTGCGCAGGACGATCGCTGACGCCCAGGAGGAGTACGACGTGAGGGTGCGGGCCGCCGTGCTCACGGCCTGGGGTAAGACGATCATCTCCCGCTCGGTCGGCAACGAGATGGCCGCGCACTACCCGGACGCGCTCGTGTGCCCCATCCGCAGGTCGGTGGACGCCACCACCGCGCCCGACGAGAACCAGTCCATCCGCGAGTACAACAAGCGGTCCACCACCACGCGTGACTTCGACCAGCTCGGTCACATGCTGGTGGCGCCGCGGGGAGCTGCAGAATGAGCAACGGAATGCCCTTCGGGCAGGGGACCCTCCTCGGCAAGGAGCTGGGCGCGCAGAAGTCCGGCCCGGGCACGAAGGAGAAGATCCCGGCCTACGTCAGCCCGGAGACCATGAACCGGCTGCGCAACGCCGTGGTCGCGCTCCAGCGGATCGACGACGAGGACGCCGACGTGCCGGTGTCGCTGTCCGCGTACGTGGAGGCAGCCGTGCTTGCGCAGCTGCGCCGGGACGAGCGCGAGTACAACAACGGCGCTCCGTTCCCGCAGCGCCGCAACAAGAACCTCAAGAGCGGCCCGCCAGTCACGAAGTAGCCGGCGCACCACGAGGGCCCCACCGCTGCCGGTGGGGCCCTCGCCATTTCAGGGCGCGGTCAGGGCGGTGACTCCGCCCACGTCTCCGGGCCGCCACCACGCCACTCCACGAACTCGCCCGGCGTGAGGTCGAAATCTTCCGCGTTCTCCATCCCGGCCTGCCTCAGCAGCTCCGGAATGTCGGAGGCCCGGTATGCCGTACCGAGGATCTGCCCGTCGAAGCGGACCTTCCTCCAGCCGCGCTCGTCGGGCTCATAGACCACCAGCTTGGGGATCGACATCTCCCCACCCTTGTCCGCGCCGGGCTGTCGCGCATCAGGAAGTCGCCGGACTGGCGGCCCACGGCAGGCCGCCACCCTCTCCAGCCGGACCATGTCAGGGGCGGTTGGGCCTATTGGTTCTAATGGGTCTAATCCAGGGTTCCGTGTGTGCGGCTGTCCGGACGTGGCTACCGTGCGGGGCGTGACGAAGAAGCCCGACCTCCTGGACGAGGTGCCCGAGCTGCAGGAAGCCGTGGACGCCGTATGCGAAGCGGCGCCCTCCGACGCCCGCCGTCGGCAGATCCGGGCCCACGCCCGCGAGCTGGTCCGCGCCCTCCAGCACCCCGGCCACCCGCTCAGCACGGGCGACGACCTCGCCGACATCTTCGACCTCGAGTCGCTCCGGGCGTACGAGCGCCTGGCCCTCGACGGCGAGCTCCGCGACCGCGGCGAGAAGCGCCCGACGAGTGAGGCGACGGCGATGGTGCGCTCCGGGGTGATGGCCCTGCTCCAGCGCGAGCTCGGCCTGGAGGTCCACTACCTGCGCCAGCTCAAGGAGCTCCCCCGTAAGGAGCCGGTCGACGTGGCCCGGCGCGAGCAGCTGCGCGAGAGCCTGGTGACCCTGGCCGACTACGTCGGTCGCCGCACCCGCTGGAGCGTCGAGGGCGGCCTGATGGAACACGGCTACCCCCGCTGGGTGCGGATGCTCGCCATGGCCTCGGTGGTCCTGGACACCGGCGCCCGCGTCGGAGAGCTGTGCGCGCTGCGCCTGGAGGACCTCTCCCCCGCCCTGGGCGAGGTCCGCATCCGGCGCCACCCGCAGAACGCCCACCCCGACAGCCCGGTGTCCGTCGAGGTCTACCCGCTGCGCCGGGCCACCCGGGCTGCGCTCCAGCGCTACCTCTTGGTGCGCCGCATGCTGATGGGTGATGTCACCGGGGGCGCCGACTGGCTGTGGGTGTCCGTACGCGGCAACCACGGCGGCGTCGTTGCCGAGAACGCCGAGCCCGAGTACCGGCCCGCCGGCACCGCCCTGCAGGCGTGGGGCACCGGCCGCGCCTACGGAGCCACGGTGACCCGGGTGAACATCGACCTCGCCGGGACGCCGGGCTGGTCGCCGCTGCCGGTACGGATGGAGCAGCTGCGCCGCGGGGTCGCGCCCCCCGAGCTCCACCTGGTGCCGCCCGCCCCAGATGCGGAGAAGGCCGCCGAGCTGATGGACCGGCTGGAGAAGGCCGCCCGCCAACTTGCCGCACTCACCGTTGCCCGGGAGGCGGCGACCACCGGCCGGGCCGCCCGGGACAAGGCTCGCCATGTCCTGCGCGAGGCCTGGCGCCTGGGCGTCGAGCATCAGGTCCAGCTCACCGCACTCAGTGCCGGGGGCCTGCTCGCCGTCGACGCCCCGCGCGCGGGATGGGAGCCGGAACTGCTGCGGGCCCTGGACAGGGCACTGCACCTCACCCCGCTTTAGACCTGTTAGACCCAACGCCCCCGACCATCCGCGCAGGTCGGGGGCGCACCCGTGTCCCCAATCCCCGTTAGCCAATTATTTGTTGGCCAAGCACACGTTGACATGCCAACTTTGAGTTGGCATTCTTCCGGTGTCGGGATCACCCGGCAGCACCGCAAAAGACCCATTAGACCTAACACCCCTAACCCGAAGGATGGGAATGGAGAACTGCGTCTTCTGCTCCATCGCGGCCGGCACCGCCCCGGCCGCCGTCGTCCGCGAATGGCCCGACGCTCTCGCGATCCGCCCGCGCACCGGCGGAGTAACCGAGGGCCACGTCATGGTCATGCCGCGCGTCCACGCCGCCGACGCCGGCACCGACCCGGAGGTCACCGCCGCGGTGTACCGCCGCGCCGCCGAGCTGATGGCCGAGCAGCCCGCCGCGAACCTGATCACCAGCAAGGGTCGCGAGGCCACCCAGTCCGTCTTCCACCTCCACGTTCACGTCGTGCCCCGCCAGGAGGACGACGGCCTGCCCCTGCCCTGGACCCCGCAGCACGCCGCCCGCGCCACCGCCGAGAACGGAGACCACCGGTGAACGCCATCGACGTCGTCATGGCCCGCGAACCCCTCCCCGCCGGGCCCTCCGTGTTCCTCGCGGGCCCCACCCCCGACAAGAGCGCCCCGGTCCCGTCCTGGAGGCCCGCCGCCGTAGAAGCCCTGGCCGCGCAGTGGACCGGCGAGCAGCCGCTGACCGTCCTGACCCCCGAGTCCCGCGACGGCAAGCGCGCCGACCGCTACGAGCACCAGGTCGACTGGGAGACCGACGCCCGCGCCGCCGCGAGCGCGATCCTCTTCTGGATCCCCCGCGACCTGCGCACCCTGCCCGGCATGACGACGAACGTGGAGTTCGGCCTCGACGTCGCGTCCGGCAGGGCGGTCCTCGGCTGCCCGCCCGACTGCCCCAACCCCGAGCGCAACCGGTACCTGATCTACGTCGCCCGGCGCCACGGCGTCCCGGTCCTCACGACCCTCCACGACACCGCGGCCGCCGCGCTCGCCCTCATCACCGCCCGCTGAACCGCCCACCCCGGCCCGGCCGGAGAAGGAGACCCACCATGAAGCCGTCGCAGGAGATCGCCCGCATCACCGGCATCCAGTCCCCGGCCCGACAGGCCGAGGCTCACGAGGGCCTGGCCGACCTGGCCCCCGCCGCGGCCGCCGCCCTGCGGCTCCTCGCCGACGCGATCCGCCAAGGTACCGACCACGACGTCGTCGTCGAGGCCCTCAAGCAGGCCGGGGTGCACGACGCGTTCGCCGACGTCCTCACCGCCGCCTCCACCGCCGTGATGGACGACTTGGAGGACCCGTACGAGTTCGACGGACGCCTGCACGTCGACAACCTCTCCGACGCGGCCTCACAGGTCCGCGACGCGTTCCGCTGGCTGTAGTCGCCCGACCCGCACAACCGCACCAGGAAGGAAGGAGCAGTGACCACCGGCACCGTGTCCGCCGTGCCCCTCGGGGAGGCAGAGCACCAGCAGATCCTCGCCGCGTGCTTACCCCAGTGGACGGCGGGCGCGGTCCCGCAGGACCAGCCCGTACTCGTGGTCGTCGCCGGTCAGCCCGGCAGCGGCAAGACCACGATCGCCGAACTGCTGCACACCGCGCTGTCCGCCCGCGGAGGCGCCGTCCGGATCAGCAGCGACCTCTACAAGAGTGCGCACCGCAAGTACGCCCGACTGCGGGAGCAGGACGTACGGACGGCCGGAACAGGGGTCCGCCCGGACACCAGGCGCTGGCAGGCCGAGGTCGAGGCGTACGCGCGCTCGGCCCGCCTCGACGTGGTGCTGGAACTGGCACTGGCGGATCCGTCCGAGATCCGGGCAGTGTCCGCCGTCTACCGGGCGGCCGGATACCGGATCGAGCTGGTGGTCCTGGCCGTCGCGGACGCAGTCAGCCAGCTGGCCGTCCTGCAGAGGTTCTTCGGCCCGGACGGCCGCTACGTCGCCTGGGACAACCAGGACGCCTGTACGACCGGCCTGCCAAAGACCGTGGCGCTGGTCGAGGCGGAACGGCTGGTGGACCGGGTGATGGTGGTCCGCCGCGGACTGGTGCCGCTCTACGACAACGAACTGGCCGCCGACGGGTGGATCGGCCCGGAAGCCGCGGCCGCCGTGCTGCAGGCCGAACGGCTGCGCCCCTGGGACGGCCCCCAGACTCGTGTCTTCCGCCGCGACCTCGTACGCGCGGAAGTCCTCGTCCACGACGAGCGTCTGCCGGCGGACCGCAGGCTTGCCGTGTCCCGGGACGCCGAGCGGGCCGCCGCCGCCGCCGAGCCGGTCCGCCGTATCGCCCACCCTCTTCCCGGCCCGCCCGGCACCGGCTACCACCGGCTGAACGCCGACGAGCACGCCTGGGTCTTCGACGAGCTGATCGCCCCCTCGTTCCTGCGCCGGGCCGTCTTCCGGCCGGACCCGCTGGTGGTCTACCTCGTCGCCGAACCCGGCGCACGGTCCCTGGAAGCCGGATGGATGCTGCGCCGGGCCATGAGGCCGGGCACGGTCCTGCTGGACCCCGGCGTGCTGAGAGGCTCACACCCCGACTACTTCCAGCTGGTCATCGACCAGCCCCGCACCGCACCGGAGGCGGTCCGCCCAGACACCGAGGCGTGGCAGACCGAGGCCGAGGCGTACGTACGCGAGTGGCGCGGCGAGCTGGTGATCAAATCCGCCTTCGCGGACGTGGACCAGTTCATCGTGAGCGCGGCCCGGTTCGCCCGGGCTGGCTACCGCATCGAGGTCGCAGCCATCGCCGCCCGGCCCACCGACAGCCGCCAGCGCACCCTCGTCAACTACGCCAGGGCCCTGGAACTCGACGTGCACTCCGAACTGCCCACACCCGCAGCACACGCGCGGGCCTGCACCGTCGGGGCTGACATCGTGGCGGCCGCGGCCGCCGACCCGGCCATCACGGCGGTCCGCGTGATCGACGGCGACCACCGCGCACTGGGAGCGGACCACTGGGCCTGCTGGTCCCTGGCCGCAGCCCGCCGCCGCCCCTACACCGCGCAGGAGGCAGCACGCTTCCACGCCGTCCAGCGGGCCCTGCACCAGCGCCTGCCGCGTCTGGGCGACGAGCTGAACGGCCTGACCGTCCAGGCGCAGGCCCTGATGCCTCCGGCGTGGCAGGCCCGCCAGGTGGAGAGCAGAGCCGACCGCGAGTACCTGCCGATGCCCGCCTTCCCTGGCCAGCAATGGCCCCCGCGGCCGGGCCCGACTGCTAGTCGGCCGCCGCTGCTTCTCTCATCCGGCGACTGACCTCGTTACCGAAGAACCGAGGCGCGTTCGCGCCGTAGGGAACCCAACAGTCGTACGTCCATGTCTCTGGGTCGAAAACGAAGGAAGCGGTCCACGTCCCCCTTCCGGAGTTGGACCGGAACCGCGCCTCCACGTTGAAGCCGTTCGTGACGACGCTCCTGACCTTGAAGCTGCTCTCGGCGACGGCGCGCACGATGGCGTCGAACTCGATCTCCTCAGGCGTCAGGTTGCGGGCGCCGGGCGACCTGTCGGGTTCGGCAACCCTGGTGCCGGACCGCTTCACGGCGGCCTTGATGAGCAGGCCTGCCGCGATGGCAGCTACGGCGGCGGCGCCCTTGAGCATGCTCAAGGCTGCGCCGTCGGCGGGGGGAGTGCTCCCGCCGTCCTCATTGCGGGCGTTCTGGTCGGGCACGTCGGCCACCCTTCAGGTCCGGGAAGATCTGGCCGTCAGAGTAGGGGGCGTGCAGCCGCGCGTTGAGGGATCGCGGCTATGCGAGACCGTCCTCCTGCAGCTCATGGAGCCGGGCGGCATAGGCCATCGCGATCCGCGCGGTCTCGTCCGCATCCGCGTCGGCCAGCCGGTCAGCGTCCTCGACCGCGCGGTCTCGGGAATCCCGCCACGCGGTCAACACGTCTGCCGTTTCTGGGTCGGGGGAACGGCGGGCGGCAACGAGGCGGGCGTTGTACGCCTCGACCACCCGCATCACCAGCCGATGGGCCTGATCGCGGTCCGTGCCGGGCAGCTGGAACGGGGCCCGGTCAAGGTCTTCGGGAGGGAGCGGGTCGGTCATGGTGGTGCACCTCAAGGCCGTGCTGGCGTACGTGGTCGGCCATTGTCCGTGACGCAGCCTCACCACGTCCTACCTGGGCTTAGGTTGGCCCTACAGGCGATCACGGGGGGTATGCGATGACAGGCAACGGGCGAGATCTGCGGGCGCTGTTCAGTTCGAACGACCGCAGGCTGGAGGCGGCCGAGGCCTTCACCAACCGCCAGGGGCAGTGGGAGCTGGTCCAGGGCGCGCTCGCCGAACACCTGGCCCGCATCAATTCCATCGACGTCGAGGACCTGGAGGCCCCGCGCACCAACGTCCTGGTGTTCCACGGGGTCGGCGGGATCGGCAAGACCACCTTCTCGCGCACCCTGGAAGCCACCCTCGCCGGAGCCGGGGAACGTCCGGCCCGGTGGGGCGAACCCGCCTGGCCCGCCCGCCCGGCACTGCTGCCCGTCCGCGTCGACCTCGCGCGGTCCGCCGGCACCGACTTCGAGCGCATCATCCTGACGCTGCGTCTTGCCCTCGCCGCGCACCTGGGCCGCCCGCTGCCCGCCTTCGACATTGCCTTGAAGCGGTACTGGGAGCACCAGCACCAGGGCGAGAGCCTGGAGGAGTACCTGACCCGCGGCGGACTCGCTGCCCGGTTCGGGAAGGCACTGCCGCAGCAGGTGCAGTCCGTGCTCTCGGACGTCGCCCAGGCCCTGCTGCTGCCCGGCACCGTCGGCACCGCGGTCGGCGCCCTCACCGGCGCGCTGACCACCGCGCTGCGCGAGCGCAGGCAGACCGTACGGGCCCTGGCCGCCTGCCACCGGCTGGCCGACCTCCTGGACGCCGAGCCCGACCTCGACGCCCTCTCCTACTACCCGCACCTGCTCGCCTTCGAGCTCGCCCGGCTCCCCGTCGACCAGGCCGTCGTGCCGGTGGTGCTCCTGGACACCTTCGAGGACACCGGCACCCGCACCCACCGCGACCTCGAACGCCTGCTGCAGCGCCTAGTGTGGCTGATGCCCAACGCGTTCTTCGTCGTCACCGGCCGCGGCCGCCTGCAGTGGGCCGACGCCGGCCTGGAGGGCCAGCTCGACTACACCGGCCCCACGGCCTGGCCGGGCCTGGCAGGGCAGGCCGTCCCCGGCCCCCGCCCCGGCGGCAACCCGACCGGGGCCGGACGGCAGGTCCTCATCGGCGACTTCTCCCCGGAGGACTGCACCGACTACCTCGCCCGACGCCTTACCCGCGACGGCCGGCCCCTCATCGCCCCGGCGCTGCGTGAGGTCATCGCCGACCAGTCCCACGGGCTGCCCCTCTACCTCGACCTCGCCGCCCACCGCTTCCTGGAGATGCACCGCACAGGCCGCACCCCGTCCGCCGGCGACTTCGGCACCGACTTCCCCGCGCTGCTCACCCGCACCCTCGCCGACCTCACCCCCGACGAGCGCCACCTGCTGCGCGCAGTGTCGCTGCTGGACGCCTTCGACCTGCCGCTGGCCACCGCCACCGCCGGCCTGCCGCACCTGTCGGCCGCCGCCCGGATGGTGGAGCGGCCCTTCGTCCGCCGCGACGACTTCGCCCTGTGGCCGTACCACCTGCATGCGCTGATCCGCTCCACCCTGCGCACCGCCGACGACTCCACCGACGACCGCTGGACCGACACCGACTGGAAGCAGGCCGCCTCCCGCGCCCTGGCCGCGCTCGGCGCGCAGTGGAAGGCGGCACCCGGTCCGGACCGGCGCCTGCTCGTCGGCTGCCTGCGCCAAGGCCTGGCCCTGGCCCGCGACCACCGGCTCGACCTGAGCTGGCTCACCGACGCCGCGTTCGCCTACACCGACGACTACGTGTGGGAACCGCTGCCCCTCCCGGCCCGGGACGGCGACGAGGAGATCGCCACCGGCGCGGACGCCCTGGCCGAGCTCCTGTCCGCGCTCGCCCGGCGCCAGCACGAACACCGCTCCACCACCGTCTCCCGGCTCACCGAAGTCCTCGACAGCGGCCTGCTGCCCGCCGAGCTCGCCGACCTGGCCCTGTACTACCGGGCCAAGGCCTACCGAGACCTCGGTCAGGCGACGGAGTCCCGCGAAGGGATGCGCCGGGTCGCCGACGGCGGGGGCCGTCTCGCCCCCGACGCCGCCCGCGGCCTCGCCCACCTGGCCCGCGTGAGCGGCGACTTCCCCGCCGCGCTCGCCACCGCCCGCAACCTGGGCTGGCCCGGCCGCGGCAGCCGCGTCCTGGGTGACATCCACTTCGCCCACGGCGACATGACCCAGGCCGCCACCGCCTTCACCACCGCCCGCACCGAAGCGGAGCAGCACGGCAACCGAGGCGAGCAGGCCATCGCCCAGGCCAACCTCGCCCTCACCTACGCCTTCGCCGACCCCGGCCGAGCTGGCGACGAGATCACCCTCGCCGAGCACCTCCTGACCGGGCTCGACCAGCGCGCGACTGCCCTCACCGTCCAGGTCGCCGCCCTCGCCCGCCAGGCTGGAACCCTCAACACCCTCGACGAGGCCCGCGCCCTGCGGACCGAGATCCACGACGCCGGTATCACCGCCGCCCAGGCCGTCCTCGAACTCGCGCTCGTCTTCCACCACGCCGTCATCGGCGAGCAGGACAAGGCCCAGGCCGCCATCAGCCGCCTCGCCGAACTCACCCGGACCGGCGACTACCGCTACTGCGTCGACGCCGCCCACCACATGGCCGACCTGCGGATGCCCGAGCCCTCGACGGTGTCCTGGCTCGACGGCCCCGACTCCGTTCGTGCCCGCTGGCGTGGCCTGGTCCAGGCCCGCCGCGACCAGCTCCGCGCACAGCAGTAGGAGCGCCGCCCCTCAGGCCCCTGCGCCGGGGAGACGGCCACCTCAGAACAGGTCAGACCTGTTAGGACTAACAGGTCTGGCGGAGACGGCGAAGGGCTGGACCGTGATCGGTCCGGCCCTTCGCCGTCTGCTGCGCGGGGTGTCAGCCGAGGCGGCCGACGTGGATGACCACGATGGTGATGGTGGCCTTTTTCTGTCGGGGGTATCGCGGATCGCCCGGCCTAGCCCACGGCGAGGCTGGGCGCGGGAGCCGGGGCCGGATGTGGTCAGACCTGTTAGACCCAACGGGTCTGACCTCGGCTATATCGGCCGTGCCCCCGGCGGTTCCGTGCGCGGCGTGTGGAATCGCACCTGTTGGCGCCCTGTAATGGGGCATGTAGTGTGGTGAACGAGCCGGTGACCGCGGGTTGCCGGAAGTGGAGCCAGGTGACCTGGGGCAGACCGGGAGCCTGGCTCGGCGCATTTCCGGGGGCGTTTCAGCAGTCGGTGGGCACCTCGAAGTCGAGCAAGGCGTCTCCCAACAGCGCGGTGTACTGCGGATCGCCCTTGCGATGGGCGTGAACGGCTCCCGCGACGATGTCGGAGATCCAGAGCAGCGGCTCAACGTGGCCGTGCACATGATCCGCACGGAACACGGCCCCCTTGGGCAGGACCGTCTGCCGGGCGCGGGCGACCGTGCTGATGTCGCTTTTGTTGAGTGCGGCCTCGCGTGACTCGATGTACAGCTGGTCGACTTTGAACCCGTGCAGTTCGACGACGAGCGCGGTCAAGGACTTACTCCGGGCCCGTTCCTGCCTCCGCTTGGGCACCGGTGTCCCGACGGCCACAACGTGGAGGCCGCTCTGACCGGCTACGAGCTGGGCGGCGTCGCGCCGCTGCCGATGGTCCATCTCGGTCCAATGGGACTTGCTGGTGTCCCGTCGCCCTTTCAGCGCGCGTATTGCTGCACGGACGTCGTCTGTGACGGTGGGGTCGATGATGGTGGCGGCGAGGATGTAGAAGCCGTTCTCGCTGTTCTCGTAGAAGGACTCGTCCAGCCAGGCCGGCTTCTGCCTGCCTGCGGAGTGGGGTCCCCCCTGGGTCTGGTTGATCAGGTCACCCCTTGTTCCGGGAAGGGCTCGCGGCGCTCTTCTTCACAGTCGTGGACTTCGTGGTGGTCGGTGCGGCCTGTCGAGGCTTGCGGGGCCTGGTGATCGCGGTCCGCTGATACAGGTACGCCTCGGTGACGCCGGCGGGGGCGAGTGGAGCCTTCTTGAAGACCTTGATGCGCTCCACGAGCCCGAGGTCGAGGAGCTTCTTCAGCCCGCGTTCGTGGGTGTCCGCGGACCAGCCGTACCACTCGGGAGCCTTCTCGGCCGGGAAGGCAGACCACGCCTTCTCCCGGGCGACGACCAGGAGCAGGGCGAGGGCCGGCAGGTCCAGGTTCTCGTCGTACCCCTTTGCCCAGAACGTGGTCGGGATCTGCAGGAAGCGGTCCTCTTCGGTCTTCCCGGCGGGACGGTCGTACGCCCTGCCGCTGCCGTCCTCCCGCAGCAGGGTGACCGTGATCATGGTTCCTGAGCGGCTGCACTTGATCAGATTCCGGCCCTCCAGCCGGCGCAGGGCCCGCCAGGCGCCGGTTCGGGCGGACTGATCGGTTGCGGTCTCCTGGATGTCCATCAGCCGCGCCCACACCGCGCTGTCGTGCTTGGTCGACCAGCCGGAGGCGCCGTTGCTGCACGCGGCCACGATCATCAGGTACGCCTTCAGGCCTCTGAGGTCGCGACCGGTCACGAAGTCCTTGAGGGGCCCGTGGCGGCTTGCGGCCCCCTTGGGGGCCTGGACGAAGGTCTTGCGCAAGGGCACGTTGAACCGGATCGAGCGCTCGAGAACCTTCGCTCGGGTGTCCCTGCCGGTCGCCTTGAGTTCCTGCATGTCCTGCTCGGTGTGCGATGTCTTCTTCATGCCCCTGAAGGTAGCCATTCCAGTAGGCCCGAACCAAACGATTCAACCCCCCACGAGTTGGACGTCCGAGCGGGTACATGTGAGTGCCAGGTGAAAGTTCAACGTGACAGTCCCAGGTGACAGTTCAACTGGGATGACTAACCTACATGCGCGTGGGGACGCCCCAGCCCTGCAATCTGTACGTGCCGCAGGAGGCTCCGCGGCACGATGGCGTGTCCTACCGACCATCTCGCCCTCGCCGTGGGAAACCGACCAGAGGCAGCACGGACACGGCCCGCAAACGCCGGGGCTACCAGGAGGGCCCCAGGCGATCATGCAGAACGGGCCCAATGCGGGGCGTGAAGGGGGCCAGGAGCGCCGATCTCCGCCTCGGCGCCGGGGAGTGCCGATCGACACCCGAGAGCCGCACAGGCCCGCTCAGGGGCGCGCCGCCCTGTTCTTGTAGTTGCCGCCCGAAGGGCGTCTGTGTTCATCGGCGAAGCCGAGGGGGCCGTGAAGGTCGTGCCCGAAGGGCACCTTTCTCTATTTGACCTGCACTGACTCCTTCAGGGACGCCCCACGGCGCGGCCGCCACACCCGAATGGGTGACGCGGCCGCGCCCCCTCCCTCTGGGCTATTAACAGGGCCTTGCGCCTGCGAGCGGCCGATCCCGTCCGAAGCATGACCCTCCGGTTCTCGGCCCATTCGCCGTCCCACCCTCGGGTTACGACCCTGGCCTGCTACACGAGGAGGTCAAGATCGTTTGCGGCCCGGTGGCGGGCTGAGGTGCCCCAAGCCGGGGTGGTGGGTACGGCGCGGGCCGTACCCACCACCCCGGTCCGAGAACGGCAACGCCCTGTTAATAGGCGGCGGGCGGGTGGGGGTATCGGCGGCCCATCACCGTCATGGTCACCACCGCAAGCCAGTGCACGTCGGGGCGGCGTCCGCCGGCTTTCGACTGCGGCCCGTACGGGGCCGGGCACCAGGAGAGAAAGCGTGGTCGGGGCGGGTGGGACTGCAGCGAGGCCCCCGCGGACCGGGACCGCGTGTACGTCGAGTGGGGCGCACCTTCGTGGGCTGAGGCCAAAGACGGGCCAGCAGCAGAAGCGGGGTTGCTCTGCCCGGCGAAGCCGAGGTCTCTCTCGCTTGTCCGTCACAAGACCAGGCCGAGACGGCGGTGCCGCTGCGGCCAGCGGTACGGGAGAGAGAAGAACTTCTTGGGGGGGCTTATTAGGGGGGAGCGTTTTACCAGGTCAGAGAGGTGCTGCCGTTTTTTTTCCGACCAGGCTGGTCGGAAATCCGTCGGGTCGGGTCGGAAATCCGACCA